>NZ_DASZBA010000044.1:0-11376 GCF_035944575.1 Noviherbaspirillum sp. | reverse complement strand
CGTTGATTGGAGATCCTTGGCCATTCGATACCGGGTTAGGGGTAATAGTGAGGTTGAAGGCGGACGATGGATTGAAAAGAAAATGCCTTGATGCAAGAAACCGCAGACCGGCATCGGTACAACTTTCCATTTTGCAACGACGGAGCACTAAATCCCGGGAATTATCTTGCGCATGGCATCGACGACATTGCAGGTTGATTCTGCCAGTGCTCGGATTTCGTTGGCATGAGTAGAGATACCGTCATTCATGCAGCAAGTGTAGTGTCAGCGACGTTTCCGATATTGATCTTCGACTAACAGTCCATCACTATTTTCTCCCAATGTCCGGGACACTTCAGGGGGGCGCGCCCAGGGCCTGTTGGTGATGCACGGCATCGGCGCGCGCGGGTTCGGAAAGCGCGTAGCGCACGCTGGTCGCCAGGTCGCCGAGCTGGAATGGTTTCCGGAGGATGAAACTGCTGCCTATTACCTTGTCCAGGGCCTGCATGTCGAAATAACCGGTGGCCACGATCACCGGCAGATCGGGACGCAACGCATGCGCCTTGGCGACAAGTTCGGCGCCGTTCATGCCCGGCATCAGGAAATCGGCGATCAGCAAGTCGGGGTTGTCCATTTCCAGGCGCTTCAATCCGGCGAAGCCATCTTCGGCCTGCGTGACGCGGTAACCCAGTATTTCCAGTGAATCGACCATGAACTGGCGTACCGCCGCATCGTCTTCCACGACGAGGATGCGCGCCTGCTCGCCTCTGCGGATGCCGGCGGGCGAGGCCGGCGCGGTGTTCGTCGCGGCCAGTTCCGGTTCCAGGGGCAGCCATACTTCCACCGTCGTTCCGCGCCCGAGTTCGCTGTCGATGCGCGCAATGCCGCCCGACTGTCTTGCGATGCCATATACCTGGCTCAATCCGAGGCCGGTTCCTTTTCCGACCGCCTTGGTGGTGAAGAACGGGTCGAATACCTTGCTCAGGATGTCCGGACTAATGCCGGTTCCGGTGTCGCTGACGGACACCACGGCATATTGTCCCGGTGGCAGCAGTCCGCCTTCGGCGGTGCGTACATCGGCGCGTATCGCCAGGGTGCCGCCATTCGGCATGGCATCCTTGGCATTGATGGCGAGATTCAGGACAGCCAGTTCGAGCTGGTTGAAGTCAGCCAGCGCCCGCGGCATCTGGGCCGGACAATCGAAGTCGATCTTGATCCCCGCACCAAGCGATGCCGAAAGCATGTCCTTGACACCTTCCAGCACGGTCGGCAGTTCGACCGGCTTCAGGTCGAGGTTCTGGTTGCGGGAAAATGCCAGCAACTGGCTTGTCAGCTTGGCGCCGCGCTGGGTCGCCTTGCGGATGGTGCCGGCCATTTTCTTCACGCGTTCATCAGTTGCAAGGCGATCGATCAGATCGACATTGCCGAGGATGACGTTGAGCAGGTTGTTGAAATCATGCGCAATGCCGCCGGTGAGCTGGCCGACCGCTTCCATTTTCTGGGCCTGCAGCAAGGCCATCTGCGTGCGTTCGCGCTCGCCGATCTCCTTCATGAGGCGGTCGTTGACCTGCGCAAGCTCGGCGGTTCGTTCCTGTATCCGGCTTTCCAGCGTTTCGTTGAGCTGCCCGAGTGCCCGCTGGCTTTCCTTCAACTTGGCGTTGTCCTCGATGCGGGTGGTGATATCGAGTGTCAGCCCGGACATGAATGCCGGTGCGCCGTCCGGTCCGGGGATGGCTCTGCCGCGCATCTGCAGCCAGCGCACGGAACCGTCCGGCCACATGACGCGGCACTCCATGTCGAAGTCCGTGCCCTGCGCAAGCGCCGCTTCGACGATGTTGGCATGGAGATGACGGTCGTCCGGATGGACCGCGCCGACGATATCGGCGTAGCTGAACGGCACCGAGGGCGACACGCCGAAATGCGCCTTGCAGATGTCCGAAGCGACCAGCTTCTGCGTCTGCATGTCGAATTCCCACGAACCGAGGCGTCCCGCTTCGAGTGCCATGCGAAGGCGCTCTTCGGCACGGGTCCGCTGCTCAAGTTCGCTGCGCGCGTGGTACTGGCGCTTGCGTGCGCGCAGTGCGGACGAGGCTGCCTTGCAGAGCGTCTCGGCATTGACCGGACGTTCCAGCAGGATCACGTTGCTGAGCTGTTCCATCAATCTGAATGCCGCGCCACGGCGCGGACCTTGCTGTTTCGATACCAGCAGCACGAACGGAAAATCGGACCAGAGCTCCTGAGCTTGCAGCCAGGCCGCAAGCGGGGCAAGGTCGACGCCGATCAACGCCTCTTCCGACACCAGCGCCGCGCCGGCGCCTGCGTTTAGTTCTGCGGTGAATATTTCATGGCTTGCACAGATATGGCAGCGGAAGCCGTCGAGCCCGAGCACTCGTTCGATCACCTGCGCGTCACGTCCCTTTGGCGCCAGGACGAGAACGCGTTCCTGGATATGCGAGATGTCCGGTGTCATGCGTTCAGCCGTCCGATCCAAGCATTCCGGTCGCGCCATGATAGGTCGGCAGGCCGGTCAGAATGCCCTCGAAATTCTGCAGCGGTTCGCCGATCTCCAGTCCGTTGGCAGTCAGGCGGAATTCGCGGATCGTTCGTTCATGGTTGCTTGTCCGGCTCTTGATCGTGGAGATGGCAGTGAGAATTTTTCCCTTGGCTTCGAAGAAGCGGAAGGCGAGAATCGAATCGCTCAGGTAACTGAGATCGACGTCGGACCGTATTTCTCCTACCAGTCCATGCTGGCCCAGTACAAGCAGCGTGGTGACACCTTGCTGGTTCAGATACGTCAGCAACTCGTGCATCTGGAGCAGAAGAAAACGTTCGCCGGGCATTGCCTGCAGATAGGCGTTCAAGCTGTCGATCGCAACGATATTGACGCGATCCTGGCCGACGGCTTCATGAATCAGGCTGGCGAATTCGCCTGGCGACCGTTCCGCCGGATCGATCTGGTGCACCTTCAACAGACCATTTTCGATATAGGGCCGAAGATCCATGCCGAGTGCGATGCCGCGGGTAAGGAAAGTAGCCATGCCTTCGTCGAAGAGGAAATAGACGGCGCGCTCTCCGCGTTCCAGCGCAGCCAGCAAGCACCGCATCGCGGTGGTCGTCTTGCCGACGCCTGACGGACCCATCAGAAGTGTATTGGTTCCCGGCACCAGGCCGCCGCCGAGAATCCGGTCTAGTCCCGGGACGCCGGTCGAACGGGCGACGGCCGAGAATTCGCGATGCTGGCCGGCCGCAACGAGGCGCGGAAATACGCGTATTCCGCCTGTTGCAAGCACAAAGTCATGGAAGCCGCCGATGAACTTTATGCCGCGCATCTTGACGACGCGAAGCTTGCGGCGCTCCGCGCCGAACTCCTCCGCTTTCTGGTCCAGGCTGATGACGCCATGGGCGATGCTGTGCAACTGCTGGTCGCCCGGCTCGGAGGTTTTATCGTCCAGCATCAGCACGGTGCAGCGCCGTGTCGAGAAAAAATGCTTCAGCGCGAGGATTTGCCGCCGGTATCGCAGTGGGTCCTGTGCGAGCAGGCGCATTTCCGACAGGCTGTCGAATACGATGCGGGACGGTGCCAGCGTGTCGATTTGCCGGATGACCGCCTTGGTGGTTTCGCCGAGTTCGATTTCGGAAGGATGAAGAATGGATTGCTCGGAATCCGGATCGAGGCCGGCGTCATTAACCAGCTCGAACAGTTCGATTTTATCGAGCGACCATCCATGTGTAGCCGCAACGGAGCGCAACTCGGTCGGTGTTTCGGAAAGGGTTACGTACAGGCCTTTTTCACCCTGGCGTGCGCCTTCGAGCAGGAACTGCAGCGCCAGCGTGGTCTTGCCGGTGCCGGGTGTTCCTTCGACCAGATATAGCCTGTGTGTCGTTAGGCCGCCGCCGAGAATGTCGTCCAGTCCCGGCACACCGGTCGAGGAGCGGTCCTGTGTCGAGGGGCCGGCGGGTGGTTGAAGCGGGTCGTTCATTGCGCAAGTTCCTTTTGTGGCTTACCTGGCGCACCACGCAGAGCAGCACGGTGCAATCGATGTGGAAGCTCTATTGTGTCAGCTTGGGATCATAACACCGGTGCTTCCATGCATCCGGCACGTTTCGTTATGGCGTCATATACCGGATCGTATGTTGATATATGGAAATCTTTGCGGTACATTGATTCGATCATGCCAACCCTTCGAACCGGTCTTGCCAATTCCACGTTGCAGCGAGTGTTGGTCGTCCCGTTCGTCATTCTTGTCCTGTGTCTTGCGGGTGTGATCTACTGGGCATCCCACCGTTCCGGCGAAAGCGCAGGAAGAGAGTTTTCCAGAGAGGTATTGCTCAGCATGGTTGAGCGGGTCAACCAGGCGACAGAGCGTTACCTGCAGGGCGCACGGGTGGCCCTGCACGCTGTTGCGCCGGACCCGGTCTATTCACCATCCGAACACAGTTTCACTGCGCTCGAGTTCGACGACGACCTGTCCAGGCTGGAACAGCGCATGTGGGTTGCGACCGGCTTCTTCCCTACCACGAACGATTACGTCTATTTTGCCGGTGCCGATGGCCGGTTCGTCGGCGTCAACCGCCGGCCCGACCGCATCGAACTGCGGATTCAGGAACGCGGCGGCATGCCGAGAAATGTCTACAGCGTATCTGCACCGGGTCGGCGGCTTGGCATTGTGCGCTCAGACAATTATGACGCCCGGTCGCGCCCATGGTTCAAGAATGCGGTTGCCAACGGCAAGGAAAGCTGGTCAGCGGTGTATACGGACTTTACAACGCTGGAACCCACCTTCACGCTCACCAAGCCGGTGTATGCCAGCATCGGGGCTAACGGTGAAAAAACGCTGATCGGTGTGGCGGCTACCGACCTGTCGCTCAAGCAACTGACCGACTTCTTTCGATCGCTCACGATCAGCCGCAATGGCATTGCGTTCATCGTGGAGCGATCCGGCGCCGTCATCGCCACGTCAACCAATGAAAAGCTTTATCGCCTGCAGGACAAGGCACTGGTACGCCTGACGGCGGAGCAGAGCGAGTCGCCCCTGTTGCGCCAGACCTATGCCAATGTCATCCGCTGGCAGCAAAGCGGCGTATCGTTCGAGCGCCCGCTGTCGCGCGCATTCGACGGCGAGGAGGGCAAGATCCAGGTCGGTGCCACGCTCCTGCGTGATCCCGCCGGCCTGGAATGGATCACCATCGTCGCCGTGCCGCGCTCGGACTTCATCGGCAACGTGGCGGGCGTGCTGTTCGAAAGCCTGGCGATCGGCATGGTTGCCGTTTTCATGGTGCTCATTCTTGGCTTCTCGCTGCTTCAATGGGTGCTGCGCGATATCCGCAAGCTGACCCGTGCGGCGCAAAGCATCGGGCAGGGCGAGCCGCTGGAGCCTTTGAACATCCAGCGCGGCGATGAAATCGGACAGCTTGCCAAAAGCTTCCAGGAAATGGAGCGGAATCTGCGCACCGACAAGCTGACCGGTGTACTGAACCGCGAGTCGCTGATTGCGCAGATCGACTTCCGGCAGCGAAATGCCGCCGACCGGAATTCGCTCAAGTTCACCTTGCTGTTCGTCGATCTCGACCGTTTCAAGCAGGTCAATGATGAGCATGGCCATGATGCCGGCGACAAGGTCCTGATTGAAATCACTCGCCGCCTGAAGGGCACATTGCGCGCGTACGACGACGTCGCACGCTTCGGCGGTGATGAATTCGTGGTGTACCTGCACGGTATCGACAACCAGAGAGCTATCGATGCGGTGTGCGAAAAACTGAGGCAGGTTGTAGAGATGCCGGTCGATACCGGGGGCGGATTGTCCGTTCAGGTCGGCGCGTCCATCGGTGTCGCGGGATTTCCCGCCGACGGCTCGGATATCGATGCCCTGATGAAAGTTGCCGACATGCGTATGCTCGACGCCAAGAAAGCCGGGAAGGCAGGCCTTCAGCGGGCAGAGGCCTGATCGCGCCCGGTTTATGCGCCGATACGCTTGCCGGCGGCATCGATCACCGGTTCGCCATCTTCCTTGTTGAATGCGCCGCGTTGCGGCAGCGGCAATATCTCCAATACCAGCTCAGAAGGCCGGCACAGGCGCACTCCGTGGGGCGTAATGACGAACGGCCGGTTGATCAGGATCGGGTGCGCAAGCATTGCGTCCAGCAGCGCATCGTCGGACAGATCCTGATTGTCGAGCCCGAGTTCGGCATAAGGCGCCGCTTTTTCACGAATCGCCTGCCGTACCGTCAGTCCGGCTTTGGCGATCATTTCCTTGAGCTGTTCGCGGGTAGGCGGATTGCCGAGGTAATCGACAATCCGCGGCTCGACGCCGGTGTTGCGGATCAGTGCGAGGGTGTTGCGCGAGGTGCCGCAGTTCGGGTTGTGGTAAATGGTGATGTCCATGGTCTTATCGCTGAGTGCCTCAAAACGGGGAGGCGAAATTGTCGCATACAAAAACGGCCCGCTTGAATGCGGGCCGTTTCGCCTACCGGGAATGGTTGCTTACTTTTGGACCCATACCCGCATCAGCGACAGCAGCTGCGCCACATCGACCGGCTTGGTGATGTAATCCGATGCGCCGGCGGCGATGCACTTGTCGCGGTCGCCCTTCATCGCCTTGGCGGTGAGGGTGATGATGGGCAGCGACTTGAAGCGCGGGATACGGCGGATGGCGCGCATCGTGTCGTAACCATCCATCTCCGGCATCATGATGTCCATCAGCACGATTTCGATCTCCGGATCCGACTGCAGCACCTCGATGCCATCGCGGCCGTTTTCCGCGTACAGCACCTTCATTTCATGCCGCTCCAGAACCGAACTGAGCGCGAAGATGTTGCGCAGGTCATCGTCCACCACGAGCACCTTGCGTCCCGCGAGGCCGGCATCCGATGCGTTAACTTCATCCAGCATGCGGCGCTGAACCTCGGACAGGCTGGCGTGCGAGCGATGCAGGAAGAGGGCGGTTTCAGCGACCAGACGTTCCGGTGAACGCGCATCCTTCATCACCACCGTCTTGGCAATCCGCTGCAGCCGCATGACCTGTTCCTTGTCCAGTTCCGCGGCAGTGTTGACCACGATCGGCAGATCTCGAAGGCTGTCGTCGGCGCCGATGCGGTCGAGCAGATCGAAGCCGTCGATATCAGGCAGCGTCAAGTCCAGGATCATGCAGTCGAATCGCATTTTCTTCAGCAGGTCGAGCGCTTCCTTGCCTGTTCCCGCCGCCTTGATGCGCACGTCTTCATGGCCTACCAGTGCGATGACTGCCTCGCGCTGCACCGGATCGTCCTCGACGATAAGCAGGTTGCGCTTGCCGCCGTTCACGAAATCCTGGATACGGTTGAACTCCTCCTGCATGCGGGCTGCGCTGACCGGCTTGTCGAGAAAGGAAATCGCGCCCTGGCGCAATGCTCGCTCACGCTCTTTCTGCTCCGACATGACATGCACAGGGATATGGCGTGTCGCGGGATCGCGCTTGAGCCGGTCCAGCACTGCCAGGCCATCCATGTCAGGCTGGTCGATGTCCAGCAGAATCGCCGTCGGCAAATAATCCCGTGTCAGCGTAAGCGCCGAATCCGCCTGCATGGTCACGATGCCTTTGAAGTTCTGTTCGCGGGCATGATCGAGCAGCGACTTGGCGAAGCGCTGATCATCTTCGACGATCAGCACGGCCGGATCGCCCGGCGCAACCAGCGCGCGGTCATCGAAGGCCAGTTCCGACACTTCCTCGTCAAGGTTTTCCTCCTCGGGTTGCTCGGCGGCACGGGTGGCTTCCTCCTCCGCGACATACGGCAAGGCCTTGCGCTCGCTCGCGTACACGACATTGGCCTTGATGACAGGCGTCTGCGGATTGAGCTGGCAGGGGAAGTCGGTATTGACGAATCCTTCGCTGCTATACGGCAGGTACAGGGTAAAGGTACTGCCGACACCGAGTTCGCTTTCGACCCGAATCTCGCCGGACAGGAGGCGGGCAAGTTCGCGGCTGATCGACAGACCGAGGCCGGTGCCGCCGTACTTGCGCGCCGTGCTGCCGTCGGCCTGCTGGAATGCTTCAAAGATCAGTTGCAGCTTGTCCGACGCGATACCCACGCCGGTGTCCGTCACCGAGAACGCAAGCACCGCATCGGCGTGCGCCAGGTTCGGATGGTCGATGGTCCAGCCGCTGTCGGCCAGGCCGATGCGCAGGTCCACCTTGCCGTTGGGGGTGAACTTGAAGGCATTCGACAGCAGGTTCTTCAGGATCTGCTGCAGACGCGTGGTGTCGGTCATCATCGATGGCGGAAGGTTTTCCGCCAGTTCCACCGAGAAGGTGATGGACTTCGCCTCCGCCATGTGGCGGAACGTGCGTTCGACATAGCCGCGCAGCGTCTGGAACTTGTACTCGCTGACCTCCAGCGTGACGGTTCCGGACTCGATCTTCGACAAGTCGAGAATGTCGTTGATGAGTGTCAGCAGGTCGCTGCCGGAGCCGTAGATCGTCTTGGCGAATTCCACCTGCGTGGAGGAAAGGTTCTGCTCGGGGTTGTCGGAGAGCTGCTGCGCCAGGATCAGCAGGCTGTTCAGCGGCGTGCGCAGCTCATGCGACATGTTGGCAAGGAACTCGGACTTGTACTTCGACGACAGGGTGAGCTGGGTCGCCTTTTCCTCCAGCGCCAGCTTCGCCTGCTCCACCTCGCGGTTCTTGCGTTCCACTTCGATGTTCTGGTCGGACAGCAGGCGCGCCTTTTCCGCCAGTTCCAGGTTGGTCTGCTGCAGCTCCTGCGCCAGCGACTGCGACTGGGTCAGCAGCGATTCGGTACGGCTGTTCGCTTCGATCGTGTGGAGAACCACGCCGATCGATTCCATCAGCTGATCGAGGAAGGACAGGTGGGTTTCGGTGAAGCGGTCGAGCGACGCGATCTCGATCACCGCCTTGACCTGTTGCTCGAACAGGATAGGCAGCACTACGATGTTGGTCGGCGGCGCGGCGCCCAGCCCGGACGATACGACGATGTAGTCGCGCGGCACATCGGTGAGCCAGATGCGCTGCTTCTCGCGTGCGCATTGGCCGACCAGACCTTCGCCCGGACGGAAGGAGCGTGCAAGGTTATTGCTCGACCGGTAGCCGTAGCTGGCAATCAGTTGCAGGCGCGCATCGGCCTCGGTGGAGTCCATCATGTAGAACACGCCGTGGTGGGCGGATACCAGCGGAGCCAGCTCCGACAGGATCAGCGCCGTCACCGCTTCGAGGTCGCGCTGGCCCTGCAGCAGGCGGGTAAAGCGCGCCAGGTTGGTTTTCAGCCAGTCCTGCTGCGCATTCTTCTGCGTGGTTTCCTTCAGGTTGCGGATCATCTCGTTGATGTTGTCCTTCAGGTAGGACACCTCCCCGCGGGCCTCCACCTGGATCGACCGCGACAGGTCGCCGCGCGTCACCGCCGTCGCCACCTCCGCAATCGCCCGCACCTGGTTGGTGAGGTTCGCCGCCAGCTGGTTGACGTTTTCGGTCAGGTCTTTCCAGGTGCCCGACGCACCCGGCACCGATGCCTGTCCGCCGAGCTTTCCTTCCACGCCCACCTCGCGGGCCACGGTCGTCGCCTGGTCGGCGAACACCGCCAGCGTGTCGATCATCTCGTTGATGGTATTGGCCAGCGTCGCGATTTCGCCGCGCGCCGCCACGGTGAGCCGCTTCTTCAGGTCGCCTTTCGCCACCGCCGTCACCACGCCGGCGATACCGCGCACCTGCGCGGTCAGGTTCGCCGCCATGAAGTTCACGTTGTCGGTCAGGTCCTTCCATGTACCCGCCGCACCTTCCACCTGCGCCTGGCCGCCGAGCTTGCCTTCCGTACCCACTTCACGAGCCACCCGTGTCACCTCTGAAGCAAAGGAGGAGAGCTGGTCCACCATGACGTTGATCGTGTCCTTCAACTCCAGGATCTCGCCCTTCACGTCCACGGTAATTTTCTTGGACAAGTCGCCACGTGCAACCGCCGTCGTCACCGCGGCAATGTTACGCACCTGACCGGTCAGATTGGACGCCATGAAGTTCACGTTGTCGGTGAGGTCCTTCCATGTACCGGATGCACCGGGCACGTTTGCCTGACCGCCGAGCCGGCCTTCGGTACCGACCTCACGCGCAACCCGCGTCACCTCCGACGCGAAGGAGCGCAACTGGTCCACCATGACGTTGATGGTGTTTTTCAGTTCAAGGATCTCGCCTTTGACGTCCACCGTGATCTTCTTCGACAGGTCGCCGTTCGCCACCGCGGTCGTCACGTCCGCAATGTTTCGCACCTGGCCGGTCAGGTTGCCTGCCATCGAGTTGACCGAGTCGGTCAAGTCCTTCCAGGTACCCGCGACGCCCAGCACGTTTGCCTGGCCGCCCAGCTTGCCTTCCGTGCCGACCTCCCGCGCTACACGGGTCACTTCCGACGCAAAGGAAGAGAGCTGGTCCACCATGACGTTGATGGTGTTCTTCAGTTCAAGGATCTCACCCTTGACGTCCACGGTAATCTTCTTGGACAGGTCCCCACGCGCCACCGCCGTGGTCACCTCCGCGATGTTACGCACCTGCCCCGTGAGGTTGGAGGCCATGAAGTTCACGTTGTCGGTCAAGTCCTTCCAGGTACCGCCCACGCCCTTCACCTGCGCCTGTCCGCCCAATTTTCCTTCGGTACCGACTTCACGGGCAACGCGCGTCACCTCGGAAGCGAAGGAGTTCAACTGGTCCACCATCACGTTGATGGTGTTCTTCAACTCAAAGATCTCGCCTTTGACGTCCACGGTAATCTTCTTGGACAGGTCGCCGGTTGCTACGGCGGTCGTCACATCCGCGATGTTTCGTACCTGCGCCGTCAGGTTACCCGCCATCGAATTGACCGAGTCGGTCAAGTCCTTCCAGGTACCCGCGACGCCCGGCACGTTCGCCTGCCCGCCCAGCTTGCCCTCGGTACCCACTTCCCGCGCCACCCGCGTTACTTCCGAAGCAAAGGAGGAAAGCTGGTCCACCATCACGTTGATGGTGTCTTTCAGTTCGAGAATTTCCCCTTTGACGTCCACGGTAATCTTCTTCGACAGATCGCCCCGGGCAACCGCCGTCGTCACCGCCGCGATGTTTCGAACCTGGCCGGTGAGATTGGACGCCATGAAGTTCACGTTATCGGTGAGGTCTTTCCACGTACCACCCACGCCGGGCACATATGCCTGACCTCCCAGTTTTCCTTCCGTGCCCACTTCCCGCGCCACCCGCGTTACTTCCGATGCAAATGAGGACAATTGGTCCACCATGACGTTGATGGTGTTCTTCAGCTCAAGGATCTCGCCTTTGACGTCCACGGTGATTTTCTTCGACAGGTCGCCGTTCGCCACCGCGGTGGTTACGTCCGCAATGTTTCGCACCTGGCCGGTCAGGTTGCCTGCCATCGAGTTGACCGAGTCGGTCAAGT
>NZ_DASZBA010000043.1:0-18483 GCF_035944575.1 Noviherbaspirillum sp. | reverse complement strand
CCAGCAATACAAAGGCGATGATGTCTTTGTAATCGGTTGAGATATAGAACGCGCCGAAGGCCTCGGCAAAACCGATAATCAAGCCACCCACGATCGCACCGGGGACACTTCCCATTCCGCCCAACACGATGATCACGAATGCCTTGGTAATGACGAGATGGCCCATGGCGGGATACACCAGGTTGATTGGTGCATACAAGGTTGCGGCCACGGCAGCCAGCACGCCGGAGATGGCAAAGGTCAGCATCGCAACGCGATTGGGATCAATGCCGACTAGCGCAGCACCGTCACGGTTTTGCGCCATCGCAATGATGGTCGACCCCATTACTGTTTTCTTCAGGAACAAATGGAGGCCAATCATGAGGCTGAACGCGGCGATGATGATCAGCAAGCGCTGCACCGGCAGGATCAGGCCAGAGAAATTCAGGATGCCGCCATACGGTGTCTGCAACCGGTGAAAGTCGGCGCCCCAGATTGCTTGCGCACCCGACTCGAGGAAGAGCAAAAGTCCGATCGCCGCAATCATGTGATGCAAGCCTGGTGAATTGCGCAGCGGATGGAATACCAACCGTTCGGCGATAACGGCAATGATGGCAACCACTGCGGCGGAGCCAAGCATGGCGAGCCAGTAATTGACACCTGTCGCTGTCATCAGGAAGAAAGATGCGTAGGCGCCGGCCATGTAAAACGCGCCGTGGGCAAAGTTGGGCACGTGAAGAATGCCGTACACCAAGGTGAGGCCCAATGCAACCAGGCTATACACCCCTCCCAATGTAAGTCCGTTCAGGACCTGCTGAAGTACAAGTTCCAAGTTGTCGTCTCCTATGATGTGGCCGGTCCCTGGCGGTCCGGCCTTTTTTATTAGTCACAGCATGAAGATGCCTTCATGCCAAAGACTTAATGTGGGTGCGAAGTTAACGTATACCCGGATTGAGTGTCAACAGATATTGGAACCAAGTTCTGCTATGCAAAACTTGTTGTCACTCCTATTGCTTGAACTCAAGGAAAACTGTGATTAATTATTGCCTTCGTGCAATAATTGAACGCCGCAGGGTTTGGCTTGAATGCACTGTCGAAGCATGCGTGCTCAAAGCTTGTTTGAATGCCTGCAGCGTTTGCAGTTTCCGGTCTTGGGATTATTTCAGCCGTGAGCGGTTTGTGCTGCAGCGTATTTCGAACGTCTTTTCACTATTTTCCGAATGTGAACCAAGTCGGTTCCGTTTGTCATGCTGTTGCTGTGGTCTTCGTTGCAATAAACGGGGTATATGAAAAGTCCTTCGCAGGAAACCATCGACGCGCTGCTTGCCAAGCATTCGCCATTGCTGGCTTTTCCCAAAGACGTCGAAAGCTATTTCCAGGAAAGGATCAGGAACCAGCGCACGCGGCATATCTGGAATACCTCGTGGGCCGGTTCGTTCGTTTATCTTCTGTTCGCCCTGTGCGACTATGCACTGCTGCCGGACATCTATCTTCATATCTGGCAATTCCGGTTTCTCGTTGCGTTTCCCGTATTTGCGGCCACCAGTTTTCTGTTCGGCTATATCGCCAACTATCATGTCCGGGAAGGCCTTGTTGCCGTTGTCGCATTCCTGATCGGAGCGACGACCGTCTGGCTGGTCCTGCAAAGCAGGGCACCGCTGGCGGTGCAGGAATTGGCGGGGTTTTGCCTGTTCATCGTCTTCAGCAACGTCGTCGTCCGTTTCCGGTTTGTGCTGGCGTTCGTGGTATCGACCGCCTTCCTCGTCTACTTCGTGATCATTTCTCTTGAAGCGGCCCACATTCCCCTGGCATCGCATATCAATAATTTCGTGCTGCTGTTTTCAGCCGCATCCGTATCCCTGCTGGGGAATTACTGGCACGAGCTGGAAGAGCGGCGAAGCTTCCTCCTTGCCGAGAGAGACGCGGCTCGGAAGCAGGAGCTGCAGCAGGCAAACGATACACTGGAAAACCTGTCCTATCGGGATGGTCTGACCTCGTCCTACAACAAGCGCTACTTCGACCTGCGGTTTCCCCAGCTGCTCGCCTATGCGCAAGTCAACCGCACGCCTTTGTGGGTGCTTTTCATCGATGTCGATCATTTCAAGGCCTACAACGATAGCTATGGCCATATCGCCGGCGACCGCGCATTGGTCCGGGTCGCGGCGGTGCTCAACGCGAACTTCCGGCGTCGCGACGAGATCATCGCACGCACCGGGGGCGAGGAGTTTGTCGGGCTCCTGCCGGGCATATCGAAGGAGCAGGCCATCGAGACCGCGGAGAAGATTCGACTGGCCATCTTCGACCTAAGCATACCGCACGCACAATCCTCGACAGCGGACGTGGTCACGATCAGCATCGGCGTGGCCGGCATCGACCCCGACGTCACACAATATCCGCATCAATTTCTCGCTTCCGCCGACGCAGCACTCTACAAGGCAAAGCAATCGGGCCGCAATCGTGTGGTAATGGAAGACGTCGCCACTGGCGCATCGGCATGACTTCTTGTCATCGCCATACGGAAACAGAACATGGATTTGACGGTGCTTGAACGGGCAATAGCGTTGTAAAGCGGTGTATGGATGATGCGAAAAAGCAATTCGATGAAATGCAACGTGGCTCTGATGCTAGAATCCACTCTCTTTCAACCAAGGAGATTGCATGAACAAGACGGAACTCATCGACGCCATCGCAGAAGATTGCGACCTGTCAAAGGCGGTTGCACAGCGCGCGCTCGAATCGATTGTGAACAACGTTGTCAAGGCGGTGGCCAATGGCGATACGGTACAGTTGGTCGGTTTCGGTACTTTCGCCGCCGGCAAGCGTGCGGAACGCACCGGCCGGAATCCACGTACCGGAGAAGAGATCAAAATCGCTGCAGCGAATACAGTGAAGTTCGCAGCAGGTAAAGCTTTCAAGGATGCGGTCAACAAATAAGTAGCTGAATTCGAGATTCCAGGGACGGCGATAGTACGTCCCTTTTCCCTGCTCACAGATGCAATTCCGCATGCGGCCGGACTGGTCGGCAGCGCAGCTGAATTTGCTTGGAGCAGGGTAAATCTCCAGAATTACGTGCGGCCTTCTCAGCCGCCGACCCTTCCACAGGATGGCCCTTCGGCTTGTCTCATCCCGCTTTCAGCAAATTCCGGGTCGCCGGAAACAGAAACCGCTTTTCCATCAATGCCGGCATCTCGGCGGCAGGCACGGGTTTCGACACATAGTATCCCTGCACCTCATTGCATGACAGTGCCTGCAGCACTTGTAACTGCTCCTCCGTCTCCACACCTTCGGCCACCACGCTCATGCCGAGCACATGTGCCATCGACAAGATCGCCATAAAGAAGGCTTCGCCTTCCTTGCCGTTGCAAACCTGGGCCGTGAACGCTTTATCGATCTTGAGTGTATCGAGATCGAGCTGCTGCAATTGCGAAAGCGATGAATAGCCTGTGCCGAAGTCATCGACCAGCAACCTGATCCCGAGCCGATCGATCGCCGCCAACTGTTCGGTAACCACATGGCCATCTCCCATCATGCATGACTCCGTGATTTCGATTTCAACCAGGGTGGCGTCGATACCGTGCTCCGCCATGCTGGAGGCGAAAAGTGCGCTGATATTGCCCTGGTTGAACTGGCGCGGCGACACATTGATCGAAACCGGCACCAGCGCAAGCCCGGCTGCCTTCCACTGTGCAAGCTGGGCACATGCCTTCCTGATGACCAGTTCTCCCAGTTTAACGATCAGCCCGGTGTCCTCCGCCATTGGAATGAAGTCCAGCGGCGGCACCAGCCCACGCTCCGGGTGCATCCATCGCACCAGCGCCTCCATGCTGCGCAGCTCGCCGCTGAAGGTGTCGACGCGAGGCTGATAGAAGAGGACGAACTCGTCGCGTTCAATCGCGCCGCGCAATGCATGTTCACGGTTAAGCCGGACTACCAGGGATTCCGAAAGCTGTGGCTGGAAGAATTGATAGTGCCCCTTGCCGTTCGCCTTTGCTGCGTACATCGCAATGTCCGCATGTTTAAGCAAGGTTCTCGCATCATCACCGTCTTCCGGATAGAGGCTGATGCCGATCGAACCGTGAACGATATGGCCATTGCCGTCAGCGAGATGAAACGGTTCGCTCAGGGTTTTTACGATCCGTTCCGCTACGCGGCAGACGTCGTCGTTGCTCTCGACCTGCTCGATGATCACGGTAAACTCGTCGCCACCCAGGCGTGCCACGTTGTCACCGGGGCGGATGACCGACCGCAATCGCAGTGCCGCCGCCTGGAGCAGTTCATCGCCCGAAGCATGGCCGAGCGTATCATTGATGTTCTTGAAGTCGTCAAGATCGACAAACAGTAATGCGGCTTTCTTCCCGCTGTGCTTTGCGCGTTCGAGCGCGCCGGGCAGGAACTCCGTCAACCAATGACGGTTGGGAAGATTGGTCAGTACATCGGTATTGGCGAGTTTCGCCAGCGCTTGCTCATGTGCCTTGGTATCTGATACATCGCGCAGCGTAATTGCGAGCGTATCGCCGGACCGCACCAGTTTCCTGTGCATCCATGTTCCATGCACAGGACTATTCGGCGATACCAGATACTCGCCTTCATAAAATCCGGTACGCATTACTTCGACAAAGAATTCGAACGTTTCCTTGGCATGCTCGCCGCTGAACAACTGCCAGAAGCGCATTCCGATCATGCCGGCACGCGTGAGGCCCGCGATGCTTGCACCACGTTCATTGCAGTCTTCGAGGAGAAAATCGACGATTTTCCTGTCGCGGTCGTATATCGCCCGCACCATGTAGAACCCTTCGCGCGCTTCGTCCGTCGCCATGCGGTACGCTCTCCGCACTTCGTCCGCCTGTTGGTTTCGCCACGCAAGCCGCAGGGAAAAAATCATTCCGGTCAGCGTGAAGGCGATAAGGCAAATGCTGCCGATGACGGCGATATTGCGATAGCTGTCTCGTGCCTGATGGTATGACTGGAACATCTCCTCATCGGACAGAGCGATTACGGCCGTGACGGGATACTGCGGAACTGCCTGCCGCACAACCATGCGGGAACGCTGGTCGCTGAAGTGCATCCCCGCCAACGACAAGACCTGGGGTTCGTTTTCGACCATCGGCAAAATATGGTTGAGACCTCGCCCATTTGAATTGATCTTCACGTCGCCCTTGAAGGCGAGCACGGTGCCGTTGGCATCCGTCACGCCATGGAGATCGCCACCGTTCAACAGCGATTCATCGTGAAAAGAGGCGAGGTAGTCGGGAGTCGCCGAGACGATTACGATTCCGTCAAACTCCCCGTCAGCCGTATCCAGGCGGCGTGAGAAGCGCACGCGCATTCGATCGATGTCCAGCTCCGGCGACGGCGGGTTGATCAGCAATTGGGGAGAAGGATCGTTCTTGTGACGCCTGAAGAAATCCTTGCCCGACAACGCCGGGTCTTCATTGGCCATACCATGGGTGCTGGTAAGCGGCATGCCGTTGCGGTCGACGATGACAACCTGCAGCATTGATGAGGCGGGATAAAGCCCAAAGTTGCGTTGGTCTTCCAGTTCGAGCTTCCCTCCGGTTTTTTGCCAGTAGTATTTCAGATTGAGTGTGATCTGATCGATCTGCCTGATCGTACGAAACAGCTCATCCGAGTAGGCGTGCGCTAGGGACATGGCTTGATGCAGTGCGCGGTCCTTGATTGCGTGCCGGTCGTTCTCGATCTTTGAAAGGGCAATGCTCCACAGCAGTCCGCAGAGTAGTAGGCCTATAAACAACCAAGCGAGAATTGCGCGAAGTTGATCGCGGAAGAAACTGATTTTCCAAAATTCCCGTGCAAGGAATTTGACGGGGGTGTTGTTAGCCATCTCGCAGCTTCCGGTTGGCCGGTTTTAATTGGCAGTGGCAGATTGTCGTTGCTCAGTGCGCTATGTGGCGGCTTGGAGCTTCCAGAAGGTTACCATATGGAAATATCGAAAATGCAGCTTTGTTGCAATGCGTTAACCTATATTTCTGAATGCCGTGGTCTGACTTTAAGGCAACTTCGCCTGTCAAAAGCAACCTGCCAAAAGAATGTTGTTTCACTTTGGTGAATCCAGGCACTTGCCCGCATTATCATTTGGCAGTGTTCTTAAAAACGCATAATAGGCATCCATGATCATCGTTCATCACCTGAATCACTCCCGATCGCAGCGTATTCTCTGGCTGCTGGAGGAACTTGAAATCGACTATGAAATCCGGCGTTATGAAAGGGATCGGGCGACTATGCTGGCCCCTGCATCGCTTCGGGAAATTCATCCGCTCGGTAAATCCCCGGTCATCGTCGACGGGGAACTGACGCTTGCCGAGTCAGGTGCAATCATCGAGTACCTGGTGCAGCAATACGGGCGGCAAAAGCTGGCCCCTCCCGAGGGAACGCCTGAACGACTGAAATACACTTACTGGCTGCATTACGCGGAAGGATCGGCGATGCCTCCGTTGCTCCTGAAACTGGTATTCGATCGCATCGAGAAAGGTCCGATGCCATTTCTCGTCCGGCCTGTTGCGGCGGCCATCGCGCGCCGCGCCAAAGCCTCATTTATACAGCCGCAGATCGAACGGCACCTGGACTACCTCGAGCAGGAATTGGCGCATTCCGAATGGTTTGCAGGCAATCAATTTTCCGCCGCGGACATACAGATGAGCTTTCCGCTCGAAGCCGCTGCCGCACGGGCGGGACTGGACAATAACCGGCCGAGACTGATGGATTTTCTCAAACGTATTCACGCCCGACCTGCCTACAAGCGTGCGCTTGAGCGTGGCGGCGAATACGAATTGCTGAATTAGGCATTGTGCCTTCAGCGGCGGGCAGTCACTGTCGCCTTTTCATTCCTGGGACGGGTTTTCACCGCTTCCTTGTGAAAGGCGCTTAACTGGGCACGCACTTCCGCCTGTCCGCTTTCAATGACGAAGTCCTGAAATGCCGCCGCGACAATCGGCACCGGTTTGTCGATCAGGTGCATCACATACCAGTCTGCTTCGACAGGATTTCCCTGCATCGGCAGCATGCGAACCAGACCGGCTTCAAACTCCAGCATGCACGCATGCATCGACAGGAACGCGACGCCGAGACCGGCGACGACCATGCGTTTGATCGCTTCGTTACTCGACAACTCGGACCCGATACGCAATGGGTAGCCAGCTTCCTTGAAGATGCGTTCGACGGCGGTTCTCGTCCCCGAGCCTCTTTCGCGCACCAGCAAGTTGGTTTCCATGATGTCGGCAAGCGTAATTCGCTTGCGATTCATCAAAGGATGATTTGGGCTCGCAACAAATGCCATTGGGTGACGCGCGAAGCGTGATGCATTCGTGCGCAATTCGTGGGGCGGCGTTCCCATGATGGCGAGATCGACCTCATGTTTGGCTAGCATGC
The DNA here is from genome assembly GCF_035944575.1 of Noviherbaspirillum sp. Taxonomy (GTDB): domain Bacteria; phylum Pseudomonadota; class Gammaproteobacteria; order Burkholderiales; family Burkholderiaceae_D; genus Noviherbaspirillum. The sequence goes on along the minus strand of NZ_DASZBA010000043.1, from coordinate 11,118 downwards.
TGACGATCTCGTTGCGATTGCCGACCTTAAGTTTAATTCGTACATCAGGGCGCTCGGTGGTGAACTTGACCAGCATCGGCGGCAGGATGTATTCAGCCGTGGTAATCGCGCCGATACGCAAGGTACCGCTGATCACGCCCTTCAACGCGGCTATCTCGTCGGCAGCCTCCTCCCAGATGCCGAGTATACGTTCCGCAAAACTGACCATGACTTCCCCTGCGGCTGTCAGTTGTATACCGCGGCCGACGCGCCGTGTCAGCGGCGTTCCCGCCGCTTCCTCCAGCATCCGAAGTTGCAGTGATACGGCCGGCTGGGTAACGTGCAAGGCATCTGCGGCCCTTGAGACGCTCTCGTGCCGCGCAACCAACAGGAGGGCTTGCAATTGTTTGAAGCTCGCGTGATACATAAGTAAAACCTTATCGATATGGCAGAAAAATTAATTTTTCTTTTGTGTTTGTTGCGCTTATATTAACAGCCAACAAGCCGGTACATCGTGTCAATTCACCGGCGCACAAGTTTTCATGTTTATTGGAGGGTTTCTATGCAGACCATCGTTATCGCGGGCGGAGGAGCAGGTGGCTTGGAATTGGCGACACGGCTTGGCGACCGGCTTGGCCGCCGGCGTCGAGCCCGTATTGTCCTGGTCGATCGGTCGCCGACGCATATCTGGAAGCCGTTGCTGCATGAGGTAGCCTCGGGCAAGCTTGATCCGCAAGTGCATCAAGTGGAATACTCGGCCCAGGCGGCGCACCATCATTTCGAGTTTGTTCATGGCGAAGTGACGTCAGTCGACCGCGACGCCCGGATCATTGATGTCGGCGCATGCCATGGCGGCGACGGATTGGAACGCCAGCCCGGCCGCAAGCTGCGCTACGACAAGCTGGTATTGGCTTTCGGTGCGGTTACCAATTTCTTCGGCATACCCGGCGCGGCCGAGCATTCGATGACCTTGGATTCGGTGAGTCAGGCGGAGCAGTTCCGCCAGCGGCTTGTCGCTCTTTGTATCCAAAAGGGTCTGCGTCGCGAGTCCGGGGCCGAACCCGATGCGAAAGTCAACGTCGTCATCGTCGGGGCCGGCGCGACTGGCGTGGAGCTTGCCGCCGAACTCCACCACACCGCGCATGCGCTTGCGAAGTACAACATTCATGCGCTCGATCCGGCGCGAGACGTGCGGATTCGTATCGTCGAGCGCGGTGAACGAATACTGCCGCAGCTTGATGCGAAACTCGCGCGCAATGCGGAGCAGTATCTTAGATCGCTTGGTATCGATGTCTCCACCGGCAGCGGCGTGGCGCGTGTAACCTCGGACGCGGTACACGACGATGCAGGCAACGTTCATGCGTCCGATATCACTTTGTGGGCGGCGGGTGTCGAAGGGCCGCAGGTTTGCGCAGCACTCGGGCTGCGTCTTAACCGGCTTCGGCAAATTCTTGTGGGCCCCAGCCTTCAAACCATCGACGATCCGAAAGTGTTTGCTATAGGAGACTGTTCAAGCCACATATGTTCGGTCAATGGAACCGTCATTCCGCCCAGGGCGCAGGCTGCGCATCAGCAGGCCGTTTTTCTTGCGTCGGTGCTAGGCAAGGCAGGCGTCGACCAACTGCCGCATTTTCAGTACCGGGATTACGGTTCGCTTGTATCGCTTGGCCCATTCGTTGCAGTTGGCGTCCTGATCGGCAGACTGGGGAAGCTGGGCAACAGGGGAGTGGTCGTCGATGGCATTCTCGCCCGCGTGCTGTACCGTCTCATGTACCGGAAGCACGTTCTGGCGCTGCATGGTTTTGCGAGCATGGTGGCTCAAACCATATCGCACTGGTTGCGGGACAGGCTTGCGCCGCCGGTGAAGCTGCATTAGCGCTCTGCGGATCAAACGCCTCCGGAAGCCGTAAGCGCGGATCGGGGGCGACGCGAAAGAGGCAGGATATCCTGCCTCTTTCGTTATTCGATCCATGCGTCCTGATACTTGCTTATTTTGTTGTGGACGTGGCCTTATCAGTTTTTGCTTCGGCCTTGTCTGCTTTGGCGTCCGCCTTTGCTTCAGCCTTGTCGGCCTTGGCTTCGGCTTTCTGCTTGCTGGCCTTTGCATCGGCTTTCGCTTTCTGCTTCTCGGCCTTCGCATCCGCCTTGGCTGCTTTTTCATCTGCCTTTGCGGCGTCCTTGCCTGCCTTCGCATCCGACTCATGCATCTTGCTGTCGCCTTTATGCGTACCGGTTGCAGGGGATGCGGTGTGGCCGGCTGCGAAAGCGGACGCGGCGAATACGCTGGCGATCAGTGCGGCAACTAATTTATTCATGATGGAACCTTTCTGGTTGAGGTTGACAAACATTTGTGACGAGCACGAGTCTAGAACGGGTGCAATGTATGCCGGTTGACAGCCTTCACGTCTAATGGCGCTTTATTAAGTAACAATTTGCAACCAAACGCCATTGCCGCCCCGCATGAATTTTTCCGGGTATGCCGTCATAATGTCTCTACTCCTTAATCTGAAATGAACTCCGTATGAAATGCAATCTAAATGTTCACACCGGATTCTCTGCTTCCCGCCTTGAGGCAATTACCGAGAAGATCCGTGCCGACATTGATGCCGGTCTAATTCCGGGGGCAGTGATGCTGATCGCGAGAGCCGATACCGTGGTGTACGAAAAGGCGCTTGGCCTGCAGGTTCCGCAAACGGCTGCACCGATGGCGCTCGATAGTATCTTCCGCATTTATTCCATGACCAAGCCGCTGGTGTCGGTCGCCATCATGACCTTGGTTGAAGAGGGCCGGATGCTGCTTTCGGATCCTATTGACAAGTACCTTCCCGAATTTCGCCGCATGAAGGTCGGCGTTGAAATCACCGGACCGGATGGCGTTCGCTCACTCCACTTAACTGATGCGCGCCAGCCGATAACCGTGCAGGATCTGCTTCGTCATACGTCAGGCCTGACTTATGGCATCTTCGGTGAATCGCTTGTGAAGAGCGAGTATCTGAAAGCAGGCGTTGGCACAGTCAAGGCGAGCAGCGCTGAGTTCATCGAACGCATTGCCGGCCTGCCGCTCGCCTACCAGCCTGGAACGACCTGGGAGTACAGCCATTCGACGGATGTGCTGGGCGTACTGCTGGAGCGGATATGCGGCGCGCCGCTGGATGCCGTGCTCGCAGAGCGTATCCTCGAGCCGCTTGCAATGCATGAAACGGGTTTTCAGGTGCGGGCTGAACATGCACACCGCATCGCCGAGCCGTTTGCTATCGATCCTGTCACCCGCAATGCCGTAAAGCTGCTTGATCCGTTGCGGCGACCGACCTTTCTTTCCGGCGGCGGCGGCATGATGTCGACGGTATATGATTATTTACGCTTTGCCCGCATGCTTCTAAACGAAGGGGAGTTGGACGGCAAGCGAATCCTGTCCCGGGCTACATTGCGGTACATGACCAGCGACCATCTCGGGCAAATGCCGGAAGCACGGGCAGGCGCCAGTTTTCTTCCCGGTCCCGGTTACGGCTTTGGCTTGGGATTCGGGGTTCGCATTTCGCCGGGTGGCGCGTTCATACCCGGCTCTGTCGGTGACTATACGTGGAGCGGTCTGGCCGGAACGTATTTCTGGATCGATCCGGTGGAGAAGATGCTTGCGATCTTCCTGATGCAGGCACCCGAGCAACGCAATCATTACAGGCAGCTTTTCCGAAATCTCGTCTACGGCGCGCTCAACTGAGGAATCAGTAGATGCAAAACGAAGGCACGCATCGCTGAAACGACGTGTGCCTGGAATATCGCCCGCTTACTCTTTCTTTTCTCCCGATGCAGACGTGCCGGGTGCTTTGCCGCCTGTCGTATCGCTCAGGCCGCTGGGCGTGCCGGTCGACGCGCTGCTGCCGCCTGCGCCGCCTGCCTGCGAACCCGTCGTTGCGTCGGCCGCACCTGCTGAACCTGTACCTGCTGCACCTGCTGAACCTGTGCCTGCGCCCGACCCGGCGGGGGACTCTGCCGTGCTGGTAGTTGCAGCCGGAGGGGTCGGTGACGCGGCCGACCCCGTGTTCCCGGTGTTCGCAGCGCCTGGCGCGCTACTGGCGCCCCCGTTCACCGCGCCGCTGTTGTTCGTTGCGCCGCTGCCGCCGGCCGTCGCGGCGCCCGAACCGGGTGCAGTGGGCACTCCGGTACTGCCTGCATCGGTCGAACCGGTATTGGTGTTGGCCTCCTGCTTGTTGCAAGCAGTAAGGGAGATTGCTGCAAGCATGGCAGCGGCGAGTATCGTGTGCTTCATGTTCTTCCTTTCATTATTAAGTGTTGAAGTGGTGTGCATTCGGACAAGTCATTCATCCACGTCCTGCAAGCGCGGTTGTTAAACAATGTACCTGCTGAAAGGGAACTTGCAATGTCGGCCAAGCAGGTCAGGTTGGCTGCGGGTTTTCCGGCGATGCCGCTTCAACCAACTCTACATAGCTTTCAAGAAACGTTTTTCTTGTTGCATCCGGAAAGACAATCGTTACCTTGTCGCCTTGTATTTCAACTACCTGGCCTTCACCGTACTTACTGACCTTGACCGCGCTTCCGGCGTGAAATGGCGATGCCTCGTAATGTGCAGCCGGAAGCGGATTCTGACTACGATCGGGTACTGGAGTCAGCACTTCCTCCGGTGGCTTCAGGCAATTGTCGCAGTTGCCGCAATGCTCCGATTCAGCCTCTTCGCCGAAGTATTCGAGCAGAACCCTCCAACGGCAGAACCCTGTTTGTGCATAGAAGACCATCCGCTCCAGCGCGTCATGGTCCCGATCGCTTTTCTTTTCATAGCCTGCGACAAGCTCGCCCAATGCCTTTGCGTCTACCTCTTTTGTAGTGATATGGTAGGAAAGGGCATCGTCTTGGGCAATGAAGCCGCCGTCCCTCAGCAATTTGAGTGCAACATGCAGTTTGCTTGCCGGCAGTTGCTCAAGTTCGCTTTCCAGCCGTCCGAACGATATGTCGGGTTCATCCTTTGCCAATGCGGCGAGCGCCGAATAGACGGCATTCACATCGGTGGCCGTGGGATATCGCCGCGCAAGAAAGAATTGCTGCAGCCTTTTGTCCTTCAGGTAGTGAAGAAGAATGCAATCCGCCGGTTCGCCATCACGGCCCGCTCGACCGGATTCCTGATAGTAGGCTTCGAGGTTGCCTGGAATCTGATGATGCACGACGAAGCGGATATCCGGCTTGTCGATGCCCATGCCAAAAGCATTCGTCGCGACCATCACGCGGCAGTCGCCCTGCATAAACAATTCCTGATTGTGGGTGCGTTCCTTCGCCGGCATCTGGCCATGGTATTTCGTGACGTCCTGCTCGGCGGCCAGCAATGCAGCGTGCAGTTCTTCCACCATTTTTACCGTTGCTGCGTAGACGATACCCGATCCATTCGTCTCCCTGACGATCCGGAGGACCTCATGCTGTTTCTCGATTTCATCTGTTGTCGCAATCACCTGGTAGCGTAAATTTTTCCGATATATGCCGGTATTGACGATGTGCATATTCGGTCGCTTCAACTGCGCGGTGATGTCGGCAACTACCTCATCCGTTGCTGTCGCGGTTAAGGCAAGTACGGTGGGGTTGCCGAGTGCGGCGATCGCCGCATCGAGTTGAAGAAAGGCGGGACGAAAATCGTGTCCCCATTGCGAAATGCAATGTGCTTCGTCGATCACGAACAGATCCACGTTGGCTTGTTTCACCGATTCAAGGAATTCCGGGTCACATAGTCGTTCGGGGGTGGTGAAAATAAATTCGCTATTCGCTTGTTCGATATCCTCCAGGGCTTCGCTTTCTTCGCGGGAGGTTAACGTGCTGTTGACTTCCGATGCCGCGACACCGGCTTCTTCGAGCTTGCTTACCTGATCCTTCATCAGCGAAATCAACGGGGAAACGACGATGGTCGTTCCAGGCATCTTGAGCGCGGGCAATTGGTAGCAAAGTGATTTTCCCGCACCGGTGGGCATGACTGCCAAGGTATCCTTGCCTCGCAGAATACTCTCGATGACTTCCTGCTGGCCAGGGCGCAAACGTGTGATGCCGAATATTTCCTCGAGAGTTTCTTCAAGCAACCTTGCATCTTTGGCGGGGATACGACTGAACATGCTTTTCCTGGCTTGGCGCGCCGGCAGCGGGTTGCTCTTGCCGGGTGGAGATGTAGCTGCGATTCTATTGGGCATGAATTGCTTTGATAAATTCTGGTGCATCAGGATATGCAGTATCCGTGCCACATCTGGCAAAGCATCAAACGTGTTGAAATCCGTCGGCCTAATGACATTTCAAAGGCGCTGAATTGTATTAACTTTCACTTTTGGATATGAGCTGAGGTATAATTTCGCACCGTTGAAGTGTTAGCTAGTAGTGCAGTATTCGTCTGTCATTCCTTTCTTGCTTCAAAGGCTCTACCCGGGCAACAGCCCAACTCAACTGAAATAGGAAATGTAATGGCAACAGGTACTGTTAAATGGTTCAATGACTCCAAAGGTTTCGGCTTCATCACTCCGGACGAAGGCGGCGAGGATCTCTTCGCACACTTCTCCGCGATCCAGTCCAATGGTTTCAAGTCTCTGAAAGAAAACCAGCGCGTTTCTTTCGAAGTGACGACCGGCCCGAAGGGCAAACAGGCATCGAACATTCAAGTGATCAGCTAATTCAGGCACGCACCTGAACGGGTAAGCGAAAAAGCTTGTCTGTATAGCCGCTGAAGATGCAGCAAAAAGCTCCGGTTTCCCGGAGCTTTTTTTATGCCTCATTCATTGCGTTTGCAAGATGGTCCGGACGCTCGCAGGAGATTCTCCTTCTCCGTCATTTCCAGTAATCCGGTTGCGCGTAGGCATGACGCAGAAGATCCACGAATGCCCTGATGCGAAGCGGAAGATGCCGGCGCTGTGCGAATACCGCGTAAATGTCATTACCGGGAGCGGCAAATTCGTCCAGCACTGTCGTCAGGCGGCCGGATTTGATATCGGTACTGACTTCCCACATCGAACGCCATGCAAGTCCTTTCCCGGACAACGCCCAGTCGTGCAGCACGGCTCCGTCATTGCATACCATATTGCCGCCAACCTTCAAGGTAACGTTCTTGCCGTTCTGACGGAAGGTCCATCCGCGCTGACTGCCTTCGCTGCTGATGGCGAGACAGTTATGGCGAGCGAGGTCGTCGAGTGACGCAGGTGTTCCATGGCGTTTCAGGTAAGCGGGCGAGGCTACGACCACCCGCTTGTTGTCCGCGAGTTTGACGCCAATCAGGCTGGAATCAGACAGGGCCGCGATACGGATCGCAACATCAACGCCTTCGCCAATCAGGTCGACGACGCGATCGTTGAGATTCAGTGTAACGCTGACATCCCGGTGCTCCGCAAGAAACGAGGGCACCAGCGGCGCCACATGCCGTCGTCCGAATCCCGCCGGTGCCGAGATCAGCAGATGTCCGCTGGCCTTGGCGCTACGTTCGGAAACTGCTGCTTCCGCATTTTCGAGATCGGCAAGAATGCGCTGGCAATCTTCAAGAAATGCCATGCCCTCATTGGTCAATACAATTTTGCGGGTGGTCCGCTGCAACAGCTTCACACCCAGTCGCTCTTCCAGAGCGTCCAGGCGGCGGCCGATCATGGCGGGCGCGATCCCTTCAGCGCGGGCAACAGCCGATAGATTGCCTTTTGCCGCAACATCCACAAATGTTGAAATTTGCTTGAAGTGATTCACGATCCGCCCGGAATTTGCTTGTGATTTAAACGCAATAATGCAGTGATAATTCGTTTGGTTTATGTAATTTTATATTGAATATACTTGGGCAACGTTTTCATCTTTCTGCAGGCATTTTCCATGGCGCATCAGTCAGCCGGTTTCAGCTTCATCAGATTTTCGTTAAACACGAGCTTCTTATCTGTCCTAGTAGTTCTTGGGCTATCGACGAACCGATTTTCCACCTGCCCTGACCATTTCGGCGAAATGGTGGAAGCATGAGCATCCTGGAAATTCTTCTCGTCGGGATCGCCGCGTTCTGCGCCGGGGCGATGAATTCGGTTGCCGGCGGCGGAACATTCTTTTCTTTTCCCGCGCTGCTGGCGGTAGGCGTGCCGCCAGTCATTGCCAATGCCAGTAACTCAGTCGCGCTTTGGCCTGCCAGCTTGTCAGGCGCATGGGCATTCAGAAACGAGCTTGCACGCTATAAGCGTTACCTGATACCCATGGGCATCGTTTCCTTTGTCGGTGGCATCGCAGGCGGCTTGCTGCTGCTTACGACGAAGGACTCGACGTTCTCGAAACTTATTCCTTGGCTTCTACTATTCGCGACGGTCCTGTTTGCATTCTCTTCAAAGCTGTCCGTCTTGCTGCGGGGGGCGTCCGCCGGTGCGCCGACCAACAGTCCTGCGGCATTGGCCGGGCAAGCGGTGGTGTCGGTCTATGGCGGCTTCTTCGGCGCCGGCATGGGCATTTTGATGCTGGCCAGTCTGGCAATGGCCGGTCATGACGATGTTCATGAGATCAATGCGATCAAGAACCTGCTTTCGGCGGTGATCTACAGCGTCACCGTGCTGACGTTCGTGATTGCCGGCGCAGTCAGCTGGCCACATACCTTGCTCATGCTCGCCACTGCGACACTTGGTGGATATTGGGGAGCGACGATAGCCCGCAAGATTCCGCCTCAGTGGCTGCGGCGATTCATCATCGCGGTCGGATTTGCGCTGACGGTGTTTTATTTCTACAAGACCATGATGTAGGCGCATGCACTCGCATGTCCGAGGTTCCGCAAAATTGATCCGCAAGGCTTTTGTATGAACCACACCTCAATGTGCCCCCGGCCGTAGGCATTTTGTCTTCCCGATTGGCCGGCCAGGTGACGATCCATCATCGCGTTGAACAAACACGACGCTCCCGATTACCTTTCCACTATCGATACATTTCTTCGCATAAAGATCGGGTAGGATGCTGAGAAATCAAAAAACGGAGACAGCATGCGTCCCACCGAACCAAGAAAATCCCGGCGCCGCTTTCTGCTCGGCGGAATCGGCATTGCAGGCGCCCTCATCGTGGGTTGGGGTGTGCTACCGGCGCGCCAGCGCCTGAATCTTGCCAACCCCGTACCGGCAAAAAACGGTGAGGTGATGCTCAACGGCTGGATCCGCATTGCGCGGGATGGAACTGTCACGCTGGCCATGCCGCAAAGTGAAATGGGGCAGGGCGTGTACACCGCGTTGCCGATGCTGGTGGCGGAGGAAATGGATGTGCCGTTGGCGAGCATCCAGATCGAGCAGGCTCCGATCGATAAGATCTTCGGCAACATTGCGATGTTAAGAGATGGATTGCCTTTCCATCCCGATGGCGCCGGCACGCTGAAGAAAGCATCGGAATGGTTCACCGGAAAAATAGCGCGTGAACTCGGACTGATGGTTACCGGAGGTTCATCATCGGTCAAGGATACTTGGGGGCCGATGCGTGAAGCAGGGGCCGCGGCGAGGGCGATGCTGGTCGGAGCTGCCGCGAGGGAGTGGAATGTGCCGGCCTCCGAATGCCGAACCGAAGAGGGTGCGGTGCTTCACCACAGCGGCAAACGGACCGCCTATGGCGATCTTGCAGCAAAAGCCGTTGGCACGAGGCCGACAGATATCAGGCTCAAAAAACCGCAGGAGTTCAAGCTGATCGGCACCGCGCAGCCGCGCCGTGATTCCGCAGCCAAGGTCAATGGCGCAGCCATCTTTGGCCTGGACGTGCGCCCGGCGGGCTTGGTATTTGCCGCGGTGAAGATGGCGCCCACAATTGGTGGGTCCGTACAGCGGGCAGATAAGGATGCCGTACGTAACATGCCGGGGGTGCTGCGGGTCGTCGACTTCTCCGGCGCTGCCGTCGGCTTGTCGGGCCTGGCAGTCGTCGCAAAGACCTATTGGCAGGCACGTCAGGCAGTTGCGGCGCTCCCCGTAGATTGGAATCCGGGGCCTAACGAAAAGTTGACGAGCGGCGCCGTGTTCAGCGAGCTTAAAGCAAAGCTGGATACCGAATCGGGATTTGTCTATTACAGCGCCGGCAAGCCGGCACCGGCACAGCACAGGGCAACGACGATCACCGCCGAATATACCGCGCCTTTTCTGGCGCATGCGGCGATGGAGCCGATCAATTGCACAGCCCAGGTGAAGGACGGCAAGGTCACGGTCTGGGTGCCGACCCAGGTGCCCAGTATCGCAGTCGATGCCGCCGCGGGAGCCGCCGGTGTTTCACCCCAGGACGTGACGCTGCATGTTACCTACATCGGTGGAGGATTCGGCCGGCGCCTTGAAATCGATATGGTCGCGCAAGCCGTGGCAATTGCCAGGCAAACCGATGGCGCACCTGTTCAGTTGATCTGGAGCCGTGAAGAAGATACCAGGCACGACATGTACCGGCCTGCGGCGATCGGGCGCTTTTCCGCTGCCCTCGATATAGAGGGTCACGTGGTCATGTTCGAAAGCAAGCTGGCCTCCGGCTCGATCACGCACCAGGTGATGGAACGCACATTCGGCCTGCCGGGTGCCGGACCGGACAAAACTACTGCCGAAGGCGTATTTGACATGCAGTATGAATTTCCGCATCAGCATATTGCGCATGTAACAGTGCCGACGCCTGTTCCGCTAGGCTACTGGCGCTCGGTGGGACATTCTCACAACGCGTTTTTCAAAGAATGTTTCATCGATGAACTCGCGCATGCGGCCGGAAAGGACCCGGTGGCCTTTCGCCGGACAGCACTGAAAAATCGTCCTCGCCATGTCGCGGTGCTGGATGCCGCGGTTGCCAAAGCCGGGAAGCCTGCCGCCGGCAGGGCGCACGGCGTCGCGCTCCACCAATCGTTCGGGTCCATCGTTGCCGAGGTTGCGGAAGTGTCGATCGAAAATAACGAAATTCGGGTGCACAAAGTGGTTTGCGCAATCGATTGTGGCATCGCGGTCAACCCCAACATCATCGCCCAGCAGATGGAGTCTTCCGTGATCTTCGGCCTGAGTGCAGCCCTTGGTGGCGAAGTGACGATCAAGGACGGAAAGATCGAGCAATCCAATTTTCACGACTACCCGGTGCTGCGCATGAACCAGGCACCGCAAGTCGAGACGGTGATTATCAAGAATGCGGAGCCGCCGGAAGGTGTTGGCGAGCCAGGGACGCCACCGATTG
>NZ_DASZBA010000042.1:0-3175 GCF_035944575.1 Noviherbaspirillum sp. | reverse complement strand
CGCGTGGCGAAGTGATAAGGTTGTAAGCGAGCCAGCTCCTTCCCCCTTTTAGGGGGAAGGTTGGGATGGGGTAGTGAGGTTGAGCCACTGCATGCAGTCGCTCAACCTCACCACCCCCACCCTAACCCTCCCCCTGAGAGGGGAGGGGGCCGGTAGTTACGTGCTTTGGACGACGTTTATCTCGCTTGCGTCTTTGTTAAACATTCATCCATCATCAGTACGATCGGCAAGGCGACCATCAACTTCCCGACCCTTCAAACATCCCGCTTCCGATCCTTCTCCCACAACACATCGCTTCCCCCCGCATACCGGTTCAGCACCCGCGACAGCACGAACATCAGATCAGACAACCGGTTCATGTACTGCCGCGGTTTATCGTGAATGGTCTCGGCATTGCCCAGCGTGACGATCGCGCGTTCGGCGCGGCGGGCGACGGTGCGGCACACATGCGCCTGCGCCGCGCCACGGGAACCGGCCGGCAGGATGAAATCCTTCAGCGGCGGCAGGTCGGCATTGTATTTTTCCAGCAAAGCGTCGAGTCGCGCGACATGCGATTCGGTGATCATCGTGTAACCGGGAATGCACAATTCGCCGCCGAGGTCGAACAGGTCATGCTGGATCGACACCAGTTCCTCACGCAAGGCCGGCGGCAGGTCCTCGCACAGCAGCAGGCCGACATGGGAATTCAATTCATCCACATCGCCCATCGCATGCACCCGCAGGCTGTCCTTGCCGGTACGGCTGCCGTCGCCGAGACCGGTGGTGCCGTTGTCGCCGGTGCGTGTCGCTATCTTGGAAAGTCGGTTGCCCATGATGATTCGGAAAGAGTAGGAGACACCGCGAGGATACGGCAAAAACGCCGCTGGCGAACATTCCCCGTGAGAGTAGAATCGTCCCATCCCCAGGAGATGCCATGAACCATCCAGCTGATTTGAGCAAGCTTGCGCGGCCGGCAACGGAAGCGCTGCTGTCAGACCTGCGCGCCGTGTTCGGCGAACGTCTTTCCACCACCCACGCGATGCGCGAACATCACGGACGCGACGAATCGTCCTACGATCCGATGCTTCCCGATGCGGTGGTGTTCGCCCACACCACCGAGGAGGTGGCTGCCGCGGTGAAACTGTGCAATGCCTGCGGCGTGCCGGTGATTCCTTATGGCACCGGTACGTCGCTGGAAGGCCATGTGCTCGCACTACAGGGCGGCATCACCATCGATCTGTCGCAAATGAACCGCGTGCTGGCCATCCATGCCGAGGACCTAACCGCGACCGTGCAGGCCGGCGTGACCCGCAAGCAACTGAACCAGGAAATCCGGGACACCGGCCTGTTCTTCCCGATCGATCCCGGCGCCGATGCCTCGCTCGGCGGCATGGCCGCCACCCGCGCGTCCGGCACCAACGCCGTGCGCTACGGCACCATGCGCGAAAACACGCTGGCGCTGACGGTAGTAACTGCCGACGGCCGCATCATCAGGACCGGCACCCGCGCCCGAAAATCATCCGCCGGCTACGACCTGACGCGCATCTTCGTCGGCAGCGAAGGCACGCTCGGCGTCATCACCGAAGTCACCGTCCGCCTGTATCCGCAGCCCGAAGCGGTGTCGGCCGCCGTTTGTTCCTTTCCCTCCGCCGCCGATGCAGTCAACAGCGTCATCCAGACCATCCAGATGGGTATCCCGGTGGCAAGAATCGAGTTTCTCGACGAGAACAGCGTCCGCTCGATCAATGCGCACGACAAGCTGAACCTGCCTGAAAAACCACTGCTGCTGTTCGAGTTCCACGGCAGCGAAAACGGCGTGCGGGAACAGGCCGAGATCGTGCAGGAAATCGTCGGCAGTCATCATGCGATCGGCTTCGAATGGGCCGTGCGGCCGGAAGACCGTTCACGCCTGTGGGCGGCCCGCCACAACGCGTATTTCGCCATGCTGCAGATGCGGCCGGGTGCGCGGTCGATTTCCACCGACTGCTGCGTGCCGATTTCCCGCCTGGCCGAATGCATCCTCGACACCAAGGACGATTGCGAGAAGAACGGCATGATCTACTCCATCATCGGCCATGTCGGCGACGGCAATTTCCATGTACTGATGATGGTCGATCCGCACGATCCCGATGAGATGGCGAAAGCGGAAGGCGTCAACGCACGCATGGTCTCGCGCGCGATCGCCATGGACGGTACCTGTACCGGCGAGCATGGCGTCGGTATGCACAAGATGGATTTTCTGGTGCAGGAACACGGGGAGGAGGCAATCGAGACCATGCGGTCGCTCAAGCATGCGTTTGACCCGAACAACATCATGAATCCCGGTAAAATCATCCACTGGTAGCCTCCGAGGCTTGCAGAGACGCGTACGGGGCCAATCTCAAGCCTGTGGTGCTCACCGTACCGAAGTACGGTTCCGCTCCGCGGCTTGACCTTGGCTCCCGTACGCGTCCCTGCAAGCCTCGGATATGTGGCTGATGTCGGTATGTGACGTTCGTACGCGAGTACGGATGGGCTTCCCGGACCGGCCTTGGCACCTGTGAATGTGCCTGATCGCCTCTTGGCTGCTTTCGATCCTCCACGAATTTTTGAAGCTTCTTATGGCAAATCGCCTTCCTCCGGTCCACGCGCTTTCCGCCTTCGAGTCGGCGGCTCGCAACGGCTCCTTCGCCGTCGCGGCGGAGGAGTTGTGCATCACGCCGTCGGCGCTGTCGCATCGCATCCGGCTGCTGGAGGACTTTGTCGGCGAGCGGCTGTTCCTGCGCGATGGGCGCAGCGTCACCTTGTCGGAATTCGGGCGGCGCTACTTGGACGTGGTGCGCGGGGCGCTGCGTGCACTGAGCGATTTTCCGCTGCCGCATCGCAGCGCTCCAGCCCAGCCGCGCATCAAGGTCACCGTGCCGCCTACTTTCGCGCGCTACCTGCTGGTGCCGCGGCTGGCGGACTTCACCGCTCGTTATCCGGATATCACGGTGGAAATGTTCCTGTCGGTGCCCTTGTATGACCTGAGTCTGTCGGAAAGCGATGTCGAGGTGCGATTCGGCGCGGGAAATTATCCCGACATCGTGACCGAGAAGCTGTTCGAGGAGCCGACCTTCGCCGTGGCGAGCCCGACCTATCTTGCCAAGGTCGGCCCGCTGGAAAAGCCCTCCGATCTGCGCAGGGCGATCCTGCTGCGCTCGGCACTCGAACCCTG
>NZ_DASZBA010000041.1:0-5158 GCF_035944575.1 Noviherbaspirillum sp. | reverse complement strand
AGGCGAGTGACAGCAACGGTATGCCGACGGTAAACATGTGATGCACCCACAACCCGAAGCTGATGAAGCCGGTCGCGATCACGGCAAGCACCACCCAGGTATATCCGGCGATCGGCTTTTGCACGAAGGTGGGCAGGATGGTGGTGACCAGTCCGGCTGCAGGCAGGAAGATGATGTACACCTCCGGATGCCCGAAAATCCAGAACAGGTGCTGCCATAAAAGCGGATCTCCCCCTTTCGCCACGTCGTAAAAGGGCAGTCCGAATGCACGCTCGATTTCAAGCAGTATGCTGCCGAGAATCAGGGGTGGGAATCCGAACACGATCATGAAAGCGGTGATTAGGATGTACCACGCATATAGCGGCATCTTGTGCAGCGCCATCCCCGGCGCGCGGGTCTTCAGGATGGAAACGATCAGTTCGACGCCGGCCGCCACCGCCGATATTTCAGCAAAGGTGACGCCGAGCAGCCAGAAATCAACATTCATGCCGGGAGAAAACGCACGGTTGTTGAGCGGCACGTACATGAACCACCCGCCGTCCGGCACCGCACCGACGAAGAAGCTGGAAAACAGCAGGATGCCGCCGAACAGGTAGCACCAGTAACCGAACGCCGACAAGCGCGGGAAGATCAGGTCGCGCGCGCCTATCATTTTCGGAATGAGGTAAGCGGCAAATCCTTCCATGATCGGCACGGCGAAGAAGAACATCATCGTCGTGCCGTGCATCGTGAAGGCCTGGGCGTAGGTCCGATGATCGAGCACATCATTCCCGGCGAAGGCGAGCTGGGTACGGATCAGCATCGCCAGCACGCCGCCGATCAGGAAGAAGATGAAGCCCGTGATCATGAATCGCAGGCCGATGGTGGTGTGATTGACGGCTGTCAGGGCGCCCCACCCGGAAGGATTGAACCAGATCCGCTCCAGCCGCTCATGCAGCGCGGCCGCACCGGCGTCGTCGGGAGCGTTGTCGGCGGAGCGGGATGCAGGCGGCATTATTTCAGGGTTCCTAGATATTGTGCGATGGCATCGATCGCCTCCTCGCCGAGATGGGCGTGCGAGGGCATTAGACTGCCGGGCTTGATTTCCTGGCTGCGGGCAATGAACGCAACCATATTCTCGCGGTTGTTCTCCACCATGCCCGCAGCGATGAACTTGCGGCTTGCGACATGGCTCAGGTCGGGGCCGCGCCCACGGGCCACCCCGACGCCGCTGACCGTGTGACAGGAAACGCAATGCGCCAGAAACACGTCGCGCCCCCGCAGGGCTACCGCGTCGTCCGGTGTGCGCGCCGGCTCGCCCTGACCGGCAAGCCATGCGGCATATGCGTCGGGCATCTCGGCGATTACATGGAAGGCCATGCGTGCATGCTGGGCGCCGCAGAACTCCGCACACTGGCCGCGGAACAGCCCGGTCTGATCGGCCTGAAGAACGATATGGTTGATGCGTCCGGGAACGAGGTCGATTTTCCCGGCCAGGTTCGGCACCCAGAAGCTATGAATCACGTCATTGGACCGAAGGCGCACCATGACGGGCTGTCCGGCGGGGATGCGTAGTTCATTGGCAGTCTTTATGACACGTCCATCCGGGCCACGGTAATGCACATCCCACCACCACTGGTTGCCGATCACCTCGATCTCGGCGGCGGGCGCGGAGGGTGCGGCGCGCAGGCTTCCCATTTCATGAACGCCGTAGACCAGAAGCGCGGATAGGGTTATGCCCGGCAGGGCCACACCGCCGCAAAGGACCATGACGGTTGCGTTTGCCTTCCATCGCTTTTCAGGTGAACGGTAGATCGCATATAGCGACAGCGCCATGACGAGCAGCAATATGACTGCGGCGCCGCCGAACATGACCCAGCTGATCTTCGCAATCGCTTGCGCCTGCGGTCCGTGCGGCGCCAGCGCAGATTGAACGCCGCCACAGCCGCCGAGCAGCAGGCCCATTGACATGGCAGCCAGGACGCTGGTTTGCTTATTGCTCAAGTGATCGGTCACTTTTGTCGGTATTCTTTGCATCGAGGCGGGTGGTTGCGGATTATTCCGGGGCGAAGAAACGCCGCGACGGCACTGCCCGTGTCGCTGTCCGCTCCGCCCTGTGGCACCCGTATATCGAAGTTTCTTCCACGCGAGGAATCATCATGTCATTCATGCTATCCACCCATATCGCCTTCCTGCTGATCTGGTCCGCGGCCTTGCTTTATTTTCCCCAGCTGTTCGTGCGCCAGGCCGCCCATGAGGATACGGATGCCCGACAGTCGGCCATCCTCATGCAACGGACACTTTATGCACATGTAATGACACCTAGCGCTTTGCTCGCCGTGTTTGCCGGCATCTGGCTTATTTTCGAGCGGGGCTTCACCGGGGGGTGGCTCCACGTCAAACTTGCACTGGTCCTGTTAATGGTGTTCTACCATGTGTATTGCGGCACCCTGATGGCCGAGTTCAAGCGCAAGCATGTCCGGCGCAGACTGTTTTTCTACCGGGCTCTTCCCCTTGTTCCCATGCTGTTGATTACCGGGATCATCACGCTCGTGACGGCCAAACCCTTCTAGCCGCCGGCCGGGGCGAAGGCAACCCAATATCAGGGATATCACTCATCCTCGCCGACGCCGACCTTGTGGTCGAATACCAGCCTTCCGCCTAGCCAGCCCGCGAAACTGAGCGCCACCGCGCTGACAGCCGACAGGAATATTCCCCATGGAAGCACGCCTCCTTCCCGGTCAGGCACCCGCAGCCACCAGTTGGCAGCGGTTATGCCAAGCATCATGACTGCCGCAAGAAAATGACTCCAGCTCGTAACATGCCGGCGGATTTCCTTAACGATCAAGAAATCGAGCATGCCTGCAATCGCGGCGATCCCGCCCATCAGCAGACCGGCACCGATGATCCAGACCGATACCCGCGCCCAGAAAGGATCGCCAGTCCACCAGAATGCCGCGTCGCTGGCGAGCGCCCCGATCACGTAGGCGATGGGAAAGGCGACCAGCATCGGATGCAGAGGGTGTCCCGCGATGGCAACGAAGCTTCGCGTGCTTTCGGGCGGCTTGGTCAGCAAAGGGTTTTTCATCAGGACTTCAGTGCGTGTATCACTATTCACAAATTAATGGACTACCGGCCGAACGGCTCGTTCAGCAGATACTCCGGTGCATTTTGCAAAATTTCCCGGACGGCTGGTGTTTTTACGATGGCATGCTGTGAGCCAGTATTGCCCGCCGTCGGCAAATGCATTGCCATCCCAAGTGCGGGCACCATGCATTCCCTGAAGAACGGTGGCACGCATCATGCGTGTTTTAACGCATCTGGAGGGGAAAGCCATGATATTGCGCAACATACCGACCGCACCCGGTCGACCGGGCATGAGCCGCGCCTCGTCGGCCTCCGCCGTTTCTCGCTCTCCGGGAACGGAGGCACGATGAGATATCCGCCGATACGCGACTATGCGCTGCTGAGTGATTGCCATTGCAGTGCCCTCGTCTCCCGCTACGGTTCCGTGGACTGGTGCTGCATGCCCCGCGTCGATGACGATACCTGCTTTGGCCGGCTGCTTGATTGGGACAAGGGAGGGCATTGCCAGATAGAACCCGCTGCTCCCGGTTATACATCGACCCGGCGTTATATCGATGGATCGATGATTCTCGAGACGGTTTTTTCCACCGGACGGAGCGAAGTCCGGCTGACCGATTTTTTTGCGATGAACGCCGACGCGCCTGAGAACCCGCCTTTTGACCTCGTACGGCTGATTGACGGAATCAGCGGCGAGGTCGAGATGCGGGTGGAGATCGTTCCGCGTTTCGACTACGGCGAAATCATTCCCCATGTACAGCGCCGTGCATCAGGCATATACACCGCCATCGGCAGCAATCAGGGCTTGATCATTCATTCGGATACGCCGCTTGAGCTGGTGCAGCATCGCGAATTGTCCGGCAACGTCCGAATCCGCGCCGGCGAACGCCTGCGCCTTGCGGTCCAGTTCGAGTTCCCCGAAAGAATCGATGCCGCGATCACGCGGCATTCGGTACAACCGGAGGCGCTCGATCGCTATCTTCATACCACGCTTCGCTGGTGGTCCGACTGGTCGGCACGTCTGCATGAATCTTCCCGCCGGCTCGATCAGCAGACGATCCGCTCAACCGTCGTACTGAAGGCGCTGACCTACGAACCGACCGGCGCAATCGCCGCCGCCTCGACCACCTCCCTGCCCGAGTGGATCGGTGGCGGACGCAATTGGGACTACCGCTTCAGCTGGGTGCGCGATTCGGTCTTCACCATCCGTGCGTTGCATGACCTGGGCTACGTCAGCGAAGCGGACAAGTTCCACCAGTTCACACAGCGCAGTTCCGCCGGAAGCGCCGAGCAGTTGCAGATCATGTACGGAGTTGACGGCAAGAGGCGCCTGACCGAGGTCGAACTGGATTGGCTCGAGGGCTATCGGGCATCGCGTCCGGTCCGCATCGGCAATGCGGCGGCGCGGCAGTCGCAACTCGACATGTATGGCGAACTGCTGGAAATGGCCTGGCAGTGGCATCGGAGCGGCCACCCGACGGACCCGGACTACCTCGACTTTCTGGTGACGGTGGTCGAGACGGTTTGCCGGCGCTGGTCGGAGACGGATCACGGAATCTGGGAAGTCCGGGGCGAACCACTTCACTACGTACATTCCAAGGTGATGTGCTGGGTCGCGATGAATCGCGGCATACAGTTTGCCGAGGCAAAGTCGCTTGACGTGCCTGTCGCGCAATGGATCGCCATTCGGGAGGAAATCCGTACCGCCATTGAAACGCGGGGTTATGACAGCAAGCGCGGCGTCTTCGTGCAGGCGTTTGACGGCAATGAACTGGATGCGGCCTTGCTGCTATTGCCCAGGGTGGGCTTTATTGCTTATAACGACCCGCGCATGCTGAGAACGGTGGATGCGCTTTGCAGCGATCTGAACAGGGACGGCTTGCTGTTGCGCTACCGCGGCCCGGACGGTCTCGAGGGACCGGAAGGCACTTTCCTCCCCTGCACCTTCTGGCTCGTAGCCTGCCTGGCATGTCAGGGCAGAACCGATCAGGCGATGGAGTACTACGAAAGGGCACTGTCCTGCGGCAATGAACTTGGCCTGTTTGCGGAGGAATACGATATACAGTCCGATGAAATGCTCGGCAATTTCCCGCAG
>NZ_DASZBA010000040.1:0-50302 GCF_035944575.1 Noviherbaspirillum sp. | reverse complement strand
CCAACAATACTCTATAACAACTGTTCCGCACTGCGGAATCAAATTCTGCTTGACGGTTCAACTCATCGTATCAGGAAGGCAAAGAAGCGTAAAGACGAAGCGCAAAAGCGATGCGACGGGTGAATTCGCACTGTACCGGCTTGCTTGAACCCTTTAGCCGGATGAAGGTCGGAACTCATTATTAAAATTGCAATGTCCGCATGCCAGTGACCCGTTTTTCCACTTAACCTCTCATGGAAGGAGCAGATGCCATGGATGCAGCGATTGATTTCATCAATGAAATCCTGTGGAGCCACCTGCTTATCTATGGGCTGCTGGCGATCGGCTTGTTCTTTACCATTCGGCTACGCTTCGTCCAGTTCGTATTCTTTCCCGAAATGTTCCGCGCCGTCCTCGGAAGCGGTGAAAAGGATCGTGCCGGAATCACGCCATTCCAGGCGCTATGTACCAGCCTCGCCTCGCGGGTCGGCACCGGCAATATTGCAGGCGTGGCCGTTGCCCTATATCTGGGCGGACCGGGGGCGATCATCTGGATGTGGATGGTTGCGTTGGTGGGTATGGCGACCGCTTATGCGGAATCCACCCTCGCCCAGCTTTATAAGGTCCGGAATGCGGACGGCGAGTACCGTGGCGGTCCCGCCTTCTATATAACCAAGGGACTCAAGGCGCCATGGGCCGGCGCCATTTTCTCGATTTGCCTCATCCTGGCGTTCGGGCTGGTCTTCAATGCCGTGCAGGCAAACTCGATTGCCGAAGCGATGGAAGGAGCATTCGGCGTGCCGAAGATGTGGGTCGGCACGGCAATCGCCGTCATGGCAGCGATCGTCATCTTCGGCGGTATCCGGCAAGTTGCCCGCGTTGCCGAAATCGTCGTACCTTTCATGGCGGCAAGCTATCTGCTCGTCGCCCTGTATGTCGTTGCCATCAACATCACCGAGGTGCCGGGCATGCTTGCGCAAATCGTCAGGGGCGCTTTCGGCCTTGACGCGGTCAGCGGCGGCATTGCCGGAGCATTACTTAACGGCGTGAAGCGGGGTTTGTTTTCCAATGAAGCAGGTATGGGATCGGCGCCGAACATCGCCGCCGCCGCGACGCCCGACCCGCACCATCCGTCGTCACAAGGCTTGGTCCAGGCGCTCGGCGTGTTTATCGATACCTTGCTCGTCTGTACCGCGACGGCGCTCATGATCCTGTTATCCGGCGCCCTGGTGCCGGGATCGGAGGTCACCGGCGCCCCTCTGACGCAGGCCGCGATGCGGGAGCATATCGGTGTCGCAGGCGAATATTTCGTTGCCATCGCCATTCTCTTTTTTGCCTTCACCTCCATCATCGGAAATTACGCCTATGCGGAAAACGCCATGGTATTTCTCCGCGCCGGGGGACGGGTGGGCGTAACGTTGCTACGCATTTGCGTGCTGCTGATGGTGCTGTGGGGTTCCTATGAGAGCGTTACCACGGTATTCAATGCGGCAGATGCTTCCATGGGGCTGATGGCCACTGTCAACATCATTGCGATTGGCTTGCTGTCCGGTACGGTGGTCAAGCTCACGCGGGACTATCGTAACCAGCGCAAGACAGTGCGCAAGCCGATATTCGATGCGGCCGATTTTCCTGAGCTTGCGGGTGAAGTCGATACCTCGATCTGGTCGCGAAACCGCTAAAAAGGTTTGGGATCGGAACGCGACCGGTGAGTATCGGGCTCCAGCGATACACGCCGACCGTGAAGAGCAGCCGCAGAATGGTCCATGCCGCGAATCCGGGCAACGTCCAATTGGTAAAGCGATACGTCAGCTCCCGCACATGATCGCTTCACCGACTTGCGCCACGATGCGGCTCCGGTCGTCAGGACGCCAGCGGAATAAAAAGTCGCCCCGCCGCCGTGTCGGCCAGCTCGAAGCGGCAGTCGAACGCTTGTCCCAGAATATCCGCCGTCAGTGTCTCCGATGCAAGTCCCGACCAGTGACGGCCGTTCGCGAGGATCAGCACGTGGGTTGCATAGCGCGATACGAGGTTGATGTCGTGACAGGCGGCGACCACCGCTTTCGTACCCGATTGCGAGAGTTCGCGCATCAGGCCCATGACGGCAAGCTGTGATGCCGCATCCTGCTGCGCGGTCGGCTCATCGAGCAGCAGGATGTCCGGGTCCTGCGCCAGCAGGGTCGCCAGGGCGACACGCTGGCGCTCGCCGCCCGACAACTTCATGATGTCCTTGCCGGCGGCATCGGCGAGGCCAACGGCGGCAAGCGACCGCAAGGCAATCGTCCGGTCCTCCTCCTGGTCCCACCCCAGGCCGAGCTGATAGGGATAGCGCCCGGCAACCACGGTATCCAGCACCTTGCTTGAAAACGCATCCACCTGTTGCTGCGCGAGCAGGCCTCGATAATGCGCCAGGGTTTCCACCGACAGGCCCTGGATATTCTCCCCATGAATGTCGATGCGGCCGGCAACCGGGTCGATCAGGCCGGCGAGCGTGTGCAGCAAGGTGCTTTTTCCGGCACCGTTCCTTCCGAGCACGCACCAGAATTCGCCGGGAGCCACACGCAACTGGAGGCGGTCGCATAGCGTCTTCCGGCCGGCCTGTACCCGCAGCCCGGTAACCTGCAACACCGGTGCGCTCATGCCCTGCTCCTCGACAACAGCCAGAGAAATACCGGAACGCCGACGATGGCGGTGATGACGCCCACAGGAAGCTGGGTCGGCGCAACCACCGTCCTTGCCATCAGGTCGGCCAGCGTCAATACCGTACCGCCCGCGAGTGCGGACGCCGGCAGCAGGATGCGCTGGTCGTTGCCGAAAACCAGCCGTATCGCATGCGGCACGACCAGACCGACGAAACCGATGGTGCCGGCGACGGTCACGGCGACCGCGGTCGCCACCGATGCGACGCACAAGGTCGTCAGGCGCAAGCGCACCACAGGCACGCCGAGTAGCTGGGCAAAGTTTTCGCCGCGGGCCAGCATGTTGAGACTGTGGCCCTTGGATACCGACCAGCCGACGACGGCCAGCAAGGCAAGCCAGGCGGGGAGAATATAACGATTGCCCTCCAGATCGCCCAGCAACCAGAAGATCATGCCGCGCAGTTGCGCATCGGGAGCGAGACTGAGTACCAGGGTGATCAATGCACCGAATCCGGACGCGATCATGACGCCGGTAAGAATCAGGCGATGCCCGAAAACGAAAGGCGCCGAAGGCAGATGCCGCAGAGGCTGGCGCACCAGCGCGAAAAGCAGCAGCATTGCGAGTCCGGACCCGAGCGCGGCGCCCAAACCGGCGGCGCCGTCCTGCGCGATGCCGAGGTGAATGGCGCCGACCATGGCGATGAGCGCGCCTGCCGCCGCGCCGCCGGATAAGCCCAGCACATAGGGATCCGCCAGCGGATTGCGCAGCAGGACCTGCATCAACGCGCCGGCCACCGCCAGCAAACCGCCGACGGCGAACGCTGCCAGCACGCGCGGCACACGCAGCAACCGGATCACCGGATCGGCGTCGCCGGGCAGCATGCACCCGGTGCTGCCGCACAGCGCCGATCCGGCAAGCGCGAGCACCGACAGCAATGCCAGTCCGGTGAGTATGGTCAGCGCGCGCCGCATATCGTGCCGTCGGTTCAGGACCGCAGAATCACGGTTGCCAGCTCAGCCCGACGAACACGCCGCGCGGCAACTGGTTATAGCCATAGGCGGTCTGGTATTCGCGATCGAACAGGTTCTCCACCCGGCCGAAGACCGACAGGCTTTTGGAGACCGCATAGCGTGCGGTGAGATTGGCGAGCCAGTAGGAACCCAGCCGGTTGGCGGCGTCGGGCCGGCTGCCGGTATAGCTGAGGTCGCCGCCGGCCTGCCATGGTCCGAAGCTCCGGTTGGCCGACAGCGATGCCAAAGTCTTTGCACGCCGGCGCAGGCGTTGGTCGGTGATGTCGTCACGCGGGTCCTGCAATGTCAGGCTTGCCCGCAGATCGGTGTCGATCAGCTTGCCGCTGGCGCTGACTTCGACCCCGCGGTTGCTCGCCCGCGAAACATTGTCGAAGCGGTTGCTGACGAGATCGTACTGAAGCTGCTCCTTGACCCGGGTGGAGAACACGGTGGCGCGCATCAGCACCCGCTGCGCCGCATACTGCAGTCCAACTTCCGTCGAACGCGCACGCTCCGGCTTGAGCGCCGGGTTGCCGAACGAGGGCGAATAGAGGTAGCCGAGTGTCGGTGCGCTGAATGCGGACGACAGGCTGGCGATCGCCTTGACGCGCTCGCTGATGTTGTAGCCGTAGCCGAGGTAGCCGGTGCTGGCGGAATCCACATCATCAATGCGATCGTGGCGTGCATTGAGCTGCACCTGGTGTGCCCCGGCCTTGCCCTGCACGCCGGCATAGACGCTGCCGGTGTTTCGCTTGGTGCCGAACAGCGTGCCGAAGCCGTTGTCGCTGTCCAGTTCCTGCCACTGCCGCTCCACGCCGGCGGTGGCGGTCCAGTCCGCCGATAGCATGACGTCGTGATTCCATTGCAGCAGCCGCGTCTTGCTTTCGAACCTGTTCCGGCTCGGGCCGAATCCGGTGATGCTGGAATTCGCGTTTTCATCGCGCGACTCGGCGTAGGACAGGCGTGCCGTCCAGTCGGCGGAAAAGCGGTTCTGCGAAAACACCGTCAGCGTGTCGACATCGGTCTTTCCGGTATAGATATCGGTGCGGGCGCCGAAGCTGCTGTCGTAGTCGAATTTGCCCCGCGCGGCGGAAAAGCGCACGCCGATCTCCTGGTCTTTCGCCCATGCGGCCGACAGCGCGCCGCTGACGCTGGTGTTCCTGTATCCGTCATTGTCGGGATTGGTTGTCGGGAATTGCGCCGGATTGAGCGCCGAGATGCCATCGGTGCGGAAGTTGGATGCGGCCAGCGAATAGCGCACCGCGCCGGACGAACCACTGACGCCGGCCGACAGGCGCTGGGTGTCACGGGAGCCGGCCTCCGCATTGACGCTCACCCGTGGCGGGCCTTCGCCGCGCTTGGTGAATACCTGGATCACGCCGCCGATGGCGCCGGAACCGTGGATCGCCGAGACATTGCCGCGCACGATTTCGATCCGGTCGATCTGGTCGAGCATCAGGTGTTCGATGCTGGTGGTGCCGGTCGCATCCTGCTTGGTCAGCGGTACGCCGTCGATCAGGACCAGCGTCTGGCGGGTCTCGGTGCCGCGCATGAACAGGCCGGCGGCGGAGCCATAGCCACCGGTCCGGGTCAGCTGGAGCCCGGCTTCATGCCTGAGCAGCGACGGCAGGTCGACCGCCTGCGAATTACGGATATCGTCCGCCGTGAGCACAGTGGTGTGCGGCAGCGCGTCGGTCTGCAACTGCTGCGTGCGCGAGGCGGTGACGACCACCGGTGCGAGCGCCTGCTCGCCGGAGGATTGGGCTGCCGCAGGCAGGATGGAAGCGGACAGCATGGAAACCAGGGCGAGCGGCGTCCAGGCCGACTTGCCGATGCGTGAAGAGGAGCGATTCATGTGATTCATTTTCGAAAGATGCGTCCGGCCTGCTTCCCCGCAAGCCGGATTCAATGGAAGATGGGACGGCATGATCGAAAACGAATGGATGGCGGCTGGCGGACTGCACCGGGCGGCGTCGATTCGTGTTTGCGACCATCCCCGTCCGCAGCACTTCCCCCTGTCCTGGCCGGTATCCGGGCTGACAGGTCGAACCGCTCTACCTTCCCATGCGATGCACAGTGGCTTGAAGTAGCGGCCGGCCACCCTGAATGAACCGGGCGGCGCCTGTCTTACCGTTGCGGGGGCAGCACACGTTAGCTTGCCGGCCGGGCCGAAGCCGAAGCAGGCAAAACACCGTGTTTCCCGTTTAACTGCGCGCATGAACATGCGCGCGGGCACCAAAACCGGTGAAGTGTATGCCGGCAGGTGGATATCGTCAAATTGACAATGCCGGCAACCAACTTGCGGTCATGTCCGGGCTTGGTCGCAGTGATAGCCAACCGCTACACTAGTGTCTCGATTCCTTCACGGCGCAGCCAATCCACACAATGAAAAATCCAGGCGACTACTACAACCGTCAACTCAACGCCCGCGCAGCCATCCCCGACCATCCTTATATCTTCACCCGCTGGGTCAAGGAATCAGCACACGCCCGTCGCACCAACGCCGCTCTGCTGGATATCGCTTATGGCGACGCCAGCGGCGAGCGGCTCGATTTCTTTCCCGCCAGCCGTGGTGGCGCACCACTCCTGGTATTCATCCACGGCGGCTGGTGGCGGTCGCTGGACAAATCGGATTTCTCGTTCGTCGCCGGCAAATTTGTGCGTGCCGGTTTCAATGTCGCGCTGACCAATTACACGCTGGCCCCGGCGGCACCTGTGGCCGGGCTCGTTCGCCAGCAGCTCGACGCGCTGGCCTGGCTGTACCGGCATGCCGATCAATACGACTTCGACGCCCGCCGGATTGTCGTTGCCGGGCATTCCGCCGGCGCGCACCTCGCCGCGATGATGATGGCCGCCCGATGGCCCCTGCTTGGCGATGACCTGCCGTTGGATTTGGTAAAGGGAGGCATTCTGCTATCAGGCATCTACGACCTGGAACCCGTGCGCCACGCGGATTTCGTCAATGCCGATCTGAAGCTGGGCGCCGATGATGTCGGACCGCTCTCCCCCGCCTGGATGCCACAGGCGCATCCGGCGCCGTTCCTTACTGCGGTGGGCGGCCTGGAATCGGACGAGTTCAAGCGCCAAAACGGCTTGATCGCCGAACGCTGGAAGGAAAACCATCGCGCGGACATCGCGCTGCCCGACGCGAATCACCTGACCATATGCGATGCCTTTGCCCAGCCAGGCCATCCGCTGTTCGAGGCAAGCATCGGTCTGATGTCGTCGCTGGCACCGAATGCCTGAACAAAGCATGCAACAACCCGTGCATGCCGGACTTGGCTTGCCCATGGTCAAGGCTATATGATGGGGTAGCCGCGTGATGCGGATGCGGCGGCATGAAAATTAAAGAATCAGAATTTGCCGCCGTTGTTATGACACGGACTACTACCAATAAATACGGGGAAGCACTGATATGACCGAGGCGCAAGACGATTTTGAAGCATTATTTGATGAAGTGGCCGCCCAGCGGACCGAAACAGTCACATCCCCACCCCCTCCAGCCCCCGAATTCACGCCGCAGGCCGCCGCAGTTGATACTGACGGCGGCGACAGCGCCGGTCTCTCCGGCGAGGCGCCGGAAGATCAGTCCGACAAACCCATGTACGAACGTCTCGGCGGCATCGTGCGCATGCTGCACGACTCGCTGCGCGAACTGGGCTACGATCGTTCGCTGTCCGATGTGGCCAGCCAGATCACCGATGCGCAAGGCAGACTGGAGTACGTAGCCACGCTGACCGAACAAGCCGCCAACAAGGTGCTAAATGCCGTGGATAACGGAATGCCCGAACAGGATGCGCTTGCAAAAAAGGCAAAGGATATCGATGGTCGCTGGGCCGATCTGTTCAGCGGAAAAATGAGCATCGAGG
The DNA here is from genome assembly GCF_035944575.1 of Noviherbaspirillum sp. Classification (GTDB taxonomy): domain Bacteria; phylum Pseudomonadota; class Gammaproteobacteria; order Burkholderiales; family Burkholderiaceae_D; genus Noviherbaspirillum. The sequence continues at coordinate 42,804 of NZ_DASZBA010000040.1, read as the reverse complement.
AATTCAAGACGCTTGCCGGCGACTCCAGGCAATTCGCCGCCACCGTTGCCGACGCCACCGAGGCGGAGAAGGCGCGCCTGCTGGACATCATGATGGCCCAGGATTTCCAGGACATCACCGGCCAGTTGATCAAGAAGATCGTCGCCATTACCAGCACCGCCGAGAAGGAACTGGCCCAGCTGCTGCGGGATAACGCACCGCCGGAAGTAAAGGCCGCAATGGCAGCCGAACACAAGCCGGTCGAACTGATGCAGGGTCCGTCGGCGCCGGGCACCGCCATGGCACAGGACGATGTCGACAGCCTGCTTGCCGATCTGGGGTTCTGATGGATGACATGCTCAAGGAATTTGTCGTCGAGGCACTGGACCTGGCGACGAACGTAGAAGAGCATCTGCTGTCTCTGGAGCGCCGCCCGGACGACATGGATACTCTCAACGCGCTGTTCCGCTCCTTCCATACTATTAAAGGCGGCGCCGGCTTCATGAATTTGCCGGCCATCGTATCCGCCTGCCACCTGACGGAAAACCTGTTCGATGCGCTGCGTACCGGCAAGGCGCCGGTCACGCCAACCGCGATCGAAGCCAGCCTGCAGGCCAGCGGCTTCGTCGCCGATCAGCTCGGCCAGCTCGCCAATGGCGCCGCACCGGAATCGCTGCCTGCGATGCCGGCGGAATTGGAAGACATCCTCACCCATGCGATCGAAGGCGGCACCGCGCCGTCTCTCGCACCCGCGCCCGACGTCCTGGTTGAAGCGGAAGTCACGGCGGAAAATGCGGGCGATTCCGGCTCCACCATGGGCGCCGATGGACTGGATTGGGAAGCGCTTTACCGGGCCGTGGTGCCGCCAGGGTTGCGGCTGGTATCGGATGAAAGCAATTCATCGGCGCCCCCGGCAACTGCAACAACCGCCACGGCTATGGCAACCCCTCGAGCAGACGACATGGGCGCGCGTGCAATCGTTGCACCAGTCAAGGAAGACAGCATTCGCATCGATGCGGTAAAGCTGGACGCGCTCCTCGAAGTGGCGGGTGAATCGGTGCAGGCGGCCAATCAGGCGAGCGTGCTGCTGGAAAAGCTTCTGCAGTTCAAGTTCGACGGCCAGGCGGCGACGCTGATGGCCAATCTGGCGGAAACGCTGAACCGGGCATCGCGCTATTCCACCGAACTGCAACGTGCGACATTGTCCACCCGCATGCAGCCCGTCGGCCGGCTGTTCCAGAAATTCCCGCGCCTCGTGCGCGAGCTGGCGAAGGATCTCGGCAAGGACGTCGAACTGGTGATCGAGGGCGCGGAGACGGAAGTTGACCGCGTCGTGGTCGACAGTCTGTACGATCCGCTGGTGCACATGCTTCGCAATGCGCTCGACCACGGCATCGAAGATGCGCAGGCCCGCGCCGCCACCGGCAAGCCGCCAAAGGCGACCATCTCGCTCAAGGCATGGCAGGAAGGCAATAGCGTAATGATCGAATTGTCCGATGACGGCAAGGGCATGGACCCGGACCAGTTGCGGGCGAAGGCACTCGCCAAGGGACTGATCGGCGAGCATGCGGCGCAGAGCGAAGCGGAAGCCTATCAACTCGTGTTCCTGCCCGGTTTCTCGACCAAGGAAGTGGCATCGAGCGTATCCGGCCGCGGGGTCGGCATGGACGTGGTGAAGACGGCGGTGGAAAAGCATCGCGGTGCGATCAGCATCGATTCAGCGCTCGGCCAGGGCACCCGCTTTACCATCCGCCTGCCGATCGAGCTGTCGATCGTGCCGACCATGCTGGTGCGTACCGCCGGCGCCGCGCTGGCGATGCCGATGGCGGTAGTGCAACGGGTGGTGGAATTGCCGGAAGAATTCGCCGAGGTTGGCGGCGCACCGGTCCTGCGCGACCAGGGTCGTCCGCTCGCGGTGCGGTCGCTGGCCGGCATACTCGGCTACGAGCCCGGCAAGGAAAAAGTCGGCATCGTGATCGCTGCGCCGCAGCCGTACATCCTCGCAGTGGATGCGGTGGACGGCACGGCGGACTTGGTGATCAAGCCGTTGACGGCATTGACGGTACCGGGTGTGAACGGTACGGCGCGATCGGCGGAAGGTGAACTGGTGCTGGTGATCAGTCTTGCGTTTCTGCTGGATGGGTGCAAGACGACGGCGGCGCGGCTGGCGGCTTGAGGGGCTTAGTTGCCTCTGTGCAGATGCAATGCAGGTCGTTTCGCTTCACGCAGCACTGAATGGCCGCTGTCAAGCTACTACCGGAGAGCTCCTTCCCCCTGCAAGGGGGAGGGAACCTTTTCTGAGCAGCGCTGCCAGTCGGGACCGAACGGCCTTCGTCCAATTTATTCCTTCCCGCCGCCCTGCACTACCTTCTGATTAATCGCACCAAATATCGATTTTCCCTGCGCGTCCAGCATCTCGATACGCACCGTGTCGCCGAACTTCATGAACGGCGTTTTCGCTTCACCGTCGGCAATCATTTCCAGGCAGCGCTTTTCCGCGATGCAGGTGTAGCCCTTGCTACTGTCCTTGTTCGAGACCGTGCCGGAACCGACGATGCTGCCGGCGCGCGCATTGCGCGTCCTGGCCAAATGCGCAATCAGCTGCGGAAAGCTGAATACCATGTCGATGCCGGCGTTCGGTTGCCCGACGATGACCCCGTTCCAGGTGACCCGCAGAGGCAGATGCACTTTTCCGTCCTGCCAGGCGCTGCCGAGTTCGTCCGGCGTGACGGCGACCGGCGAAAAGCTTGATGCCGGTTTCGACTGGAAGAAGCCGAAACCCTTTGCCAGTTCGGTCGGGATCAGGTTGCGCAGCGAGACGTCGTTGACCAGCATGAGCAGCTTGATATGGGAGGCGGCTTGTCCCGCCGTGGCACCCATCGGCACATCATCGGTGATTACCGCGACTTCGCCCTCGAAATCGATGCCCCACTCCTCCGACCCGAGCCGTATGTCGTCGGTGGGTCCGATGAAATCATCGGAACCGCCCTGGTACATCAAGGGCTCATGCCAGAACGAGGCCGGCATTTCCGCGTTGCGTGCCTTGCGGACCAGTTCCACGTGATTGACATAGGACGATCCGTCCGCCCATTGGAAAGCGCGTGGCAGCGGCGCCATGCAGCGTGCCGGATCGAAGTCGAACGATCGCGTGGTCTTGCCCGCGTTGAGCTGCTCGTAGAGCGCTTCGAGTTGAGGCGCCATGAAGGGCCAATCGTCCAGCGCCCGCTGCAGTGTCGGCGCGATGCCGTCGGCGACATGGGCAGTTTTCAGGTCACGCGAGACGACGATAAGCTGGCCGTCACGGCTGCCGTCTTTGAGAGTCGCAAGTTTCATGCAATATCCGAAGTTAATTTTTAGTCGAGGCCGAGCTTGCGCTGTTTGATGAGCGCATGCCAGCGAGCGGTTTCAGTTCTGATGTAGTCCGCCATCTGTTCCGGCGAACCGGACAGCGGCTCAACGCCGAAGTCGGTCAGCTTTTTAGCCACCTCCGGCGCGGCGATGGCCTTGGTCAGCTCGCCGTTCAGCCTGGTGACTACCTCCCTGGATGCGCCTTCGGGAAGGACGACGCCCTGCCATGCATAGATTTCGTCATCGCCGAGTCCGACCTCCTTGAGCGTCGGTACGTCGGGTTGCAAGGACAGGCGTTTGCCGGACAGGACTGCAAGCGCGGTCAGCTTGCCGGTCTTGATATGCGGCATCGCCGTGGCCAGGTCCAGGATCATCATCGGCACCTGTCCCGCCAGCACATCCTGCACCGCCGGTCCGGCGCCGCGATAAGGAATATGGACCATGAAGGTGCCGGTTTTCTGCTTGATCATTTCCATCGCCAGATGGTGCGGACTGCCGGCGCCGACCGATGCGTAATTGTATTTGCCGGGGGCGCTCTTCATTTTTTGCAGCCAATCTTTTGCATTGGTGAAGCCGGCCCCGGGATTGGCAACGAGCAGCAACGGAAAACGGGCGATCAGCGTCACCGGCACGAAATCCCTTTGCGGATCGTAGGGCAGCTTTTTATACAGTGCGCCGTTGAAGACGAACGTGCCGTTGTCGCCGGACATGAACGTGTAGCCGTCGGGCGCGGACCGCGCTACCGACTCGGCGCCGATGATGGTGCCGGCGCCCGGCTTGTTTTCGATGATCACCGGCTGTCCGACCTGCTTGGACAATTGGCCGCCGATCGTTCGGGCGATCACGTCGGAACCGCCGCCGGGCGGATACGGCACCACCCACCGCAGCGGCTTGTTCGGATAGTCCTGTGCGTTGGTGAGGGCACTGCCGGCAGCGAAAACGATGCCGGCGACGAGTTTGATCAGGATGGGAAAGCGCATGTTGTCTCCTTGGTTGGCCGAAGCGAGAAAAGGCTTCTACAGTTCGGCTCGGATTACGTATTATTCAATCAATTCACCATTTCGTAATGGTACAAGGCATGCGAATACCAAGACAACCCACGGATGAAGACAAGCTGCGCCCCGACAAACAGCAGGGCATTCAATCGGTCGAGGTGGCCGCCCCGCTGCTGCTGGCGCTGGCGAACGCCGGCGGACCACTGACGCTTTCCGTGCTGGCAAGAAACGCCGGCATGGCGTCGGCGAAAGCGCATCGTTATCTGGTGAGCCTGATCCGCATCGGGCTGGTCGAGCAGGATGGTGCCTCCGGACTGTATGACCTTGGTCCGCTGGCGCTGGAGATCGGCCTGGCGGCCTTGGGGCGGCTGGACGAAGTCAGACTGGCCGACGAAGCGCTGCGCAGCCTGCGCGATGCAACCGGCGAGACGGTGGCATTGGCCACCTGGGGAAATTTCGGCCCGACCTACATCCGGCTGCTGCAGTCGCGCCGGCCTGTCACCGTGAACCTGCAGATCGGCAGCGTCATGCCGCTGACCTATACCGCCAGCGGCCTGTGCTTTGCCGCCTTCATGCCGGCAAACGAGGTGGCGCCGCTGCTGGAACAGGAGCTTGCGTTGAATCGCCGCGAGAAAATCGATGCGCCGTCGGATGAGGCCATGTTGGCGCCGGTGCTTGATGAAGTACGCCACTGGCGCCTTGCCCGCGTCATCGGCCGGCTTGATCCTTCCGCGGTCCGCGTGCCGGCAAGCCGGGTTGCCGAACGCCTGCTGGCGGGTTTCAACGCCTTTTCCGCTCCGGTATTTGATCATGAAGGACGGATGCGATTCGCACTGACGGTGGTAGGGTCGACTGCCCATATCGATCAGGATTGGAACGGCCTGATCGCACGACAGACGCTGGCCCATGCGCAGAAGCTTTCGCGGCGCCTCGGCTATCGGGCACCCGAATGACGCCGCATCGCTGAATTGCCCGGACCGGTGCCGGGCAAGGCGGTCCACCCCGCGTCTACTTCAGCCGGCAGGTAAGCATCCAGTAATGCGTCAGGCGCTGGATTCGGATGTCCTTCGCATACGGTCCGATCTTCTTGCGCAAGGCGCTGTCGGTCGGGAAGTTCTTGACCACTTCGAAGCGTTCGCCATCAGGGAGCGTGCGGATCTGATAAGTGTTGCCCTCATGGTCCGTACGCGCGACCGGCATATTGGCATCCTCGACGAAGGCATTGTCGATCATGACCAGCAGGCTATCCTTTTGCAGTACCTTGCGCAGCCCGACGAGAAATTTCGCTTGATCCTCACGCTTCACGTGCGACCACCAGAAGCCGGCGAAACAGGCATTGAAATCTCCCTGCACATCCAACTTGTAGGCATCAGTGACTGCGAAGCGGACCTTTTCCGCAGGAATATCTTTCGCTTGGGCGTAACGAATGACATTGGCACTGACATCGGTCGCCAGGACCGATGCGGCGCAGTCGGCGATCCGTTCGGTCCAGTATCCCGTACCGCAGGCGATTTCCAGTACATGATGATCGCGCAAGGCGTCGCATACAGATTCCTGCAGTTGCGCCAGGTCGGACTGGCGTTCCGGCTTGTCGTACACGTCCTCGAATGTCGCTGCGCGCTTGGTGTAATAGGCCACCATATCGGTGCTGTCGGTCATGTTCTTGCTCTCAGGATGGCTTGCGCCGCCTCGACGAAACCGGCACCGTACGCTTGTTCGGCAACGTAGGCCGGCGGCCTGGGCAGGCGGCTGATATGGCGGGCGACATTCGCCACGCCGATGGTTAGAGGATAGTGTGCAAACATGGTGGCGTCATTGCCGGAATCGCCGATGAATACATAATGGCGGCGGGCGTTATCGTCACTGACACCAAAAACCTCGGCAAGAATCCTTTGGGTGGTTGCCTGCTTCGAAAATTCCACCACCGACGCATGCAGGTGAATGCTGCTTGATGCAGCAAAGAAACCTTCATCACGCACAAATCCAGCCGCTTCGTCCACCAGCGGCTGCGGCAGCGGCAGGATCTGCTCGCCGATGTCGAATGTCAGGTCGCCGACTCGTTGCGGCGCGTCGGCGGCAACAGGGATGACTGGAAAGCGCTCCTGCAGACGCAATGCCAGGCTTTCCAGGGAATGACGATGCAGGAGACGCGTCGATGCGTCGGCATAGAACCATGCCTGCTGCACACCGCGGTCGTCCAGCCAGAAAGCGGAAGCACCGTTCTCGGCGATCACCGCATCGAAGTTGCATAGCCGAAGCAACGGCTGCGCCCAATAGGTCGGCCGTCCGGTTACCGCAATCAGACGCAGGCCGGCCTGCCGCAACTGCTCCAGCCTGGACAGCACTTCGGAGGTTAGCCGGCCCTCCGTGGTCAGCGTATCGTCGATATCGGTCAGCACGCCGCGAACGCCGCGCAGCTCGGCCGTCGGCCAGTCTTTCAATGCTTGCATGCGCACATCACAACTCGTAGTCATCCTTCTGCCCGGTCAGAAGCTGCTCGATCAGCTTGCGGTTGAGGGTCGGCGCCAGGAGTTCGATGAAGGTATATACATACCCGCGCAGATAAGCGCCCTGCTTCAAGGCAAGCCGGGATACATTGGTGCCGAACAGGTGGCCGACCGAGATTGCCCGCAGATTTTTGTCGCGTTCGGCATCGAAGGCCATGCCGGCGATGATGCCCACTCCCAGGCCCAGTTCCACATAGGTCTTGATGACGTCCGCATCGATCGCTTCGAGAAGCACATCGGGCTGCAGGCCGCGCAGCGAAAACGCATGGTCGATCTTTGCCCGGCCGGCGAACGCCGTGTCATAGGTGATCAGGGGATAGGCGCCGATTTCCTCCAGCGTGATCGCCTTTACCTTCAGCAAGGGATGATCCGCCGGCACGATCACCACGTGCTCCCATTGGTAGCAGGGAATGGTGATCAGATTGTTGATGTCAGCGATCGCCTCGGTCGCGAGCGCCACGTCGGCCTGATCCTTGAGAACCATATCGGCCACCTGCTTCGGATTACCCTGAAGCAACGAAAGCCGGACCTTCGGATATTTTTGCGTGAATGCCTGCACCACTTTCGGCAACGCATAGCGCGCCTGGGTGTGCGTGGTTGCAATGGTGAAGCTGCCGGAGTCCTGGGCGGCGAATTCCTTGCCGATGCGCTTCAGACCATCGATCTCCTGCATGATCAGCTCGACCGATCTCAACACCGCCCGTCCCGGTTCGGTCAGCCCACGGATGCGCTTGCCATGCCGGGTGAATATATCCACGCCCAGTTCTTCCTCCAACTCGATGATCGCCTTGGAAACCCCGGGCTGTGAGGTGTAGAGGGCTTTCGCAGCTTCCGTCAGGTTGAAATTCTGCCTGACTGCTTCCCTTACGAAGCGCAATTGGTGCAGGTTCATCGGTTTTTGGCCTTATTGCTTATCAAGCAATTATTTGCATAAATCCATATACCGCATAAGCATATAAGCAAATAAATACTCTGTAGTTTGTAATAAGAAATTAGTTTATTACGATTCATGCTACTTTGCGTGGGGGTATATGACTCTTTCTTATGTGGTTTCCGGATTTGCTGTCGGCCTGCTGGTTGGATTGACAGGGGTGGGCGGCGGCTCGCTGATGACGCCACTGCTGACGTTGTTCTTCGGCGTCTCCCCTACCGTCGCCGTTGGCACCGACCTGGCATTCGCTTCCACGACCAAGGTCGCAGGAACATTTGCCCACCGCTTCCGCGGTACCGTGAAATGGGACATTGTCCGTCATTTGTGCATCGGTGCCCTGCCTGCCGCCGTGCTGGCCGCCATCTCCCTGAAATACTTCGGCGCCCTCGACAAGGAAATCGGCCAGATCATCCGTTATTCGATCGCCGGTTCCGTATTGCTGACCGTTGTGGCCCTGCTGTTTCGCGGCCGCATGCAGGCCTGGGTCGTCGCTCACCCGGAAAAGCAGTTGCAGGGACGCAACCTCGTCATCACCACGATCATCATCGGCGCGATACTCGGCACGCTGGTCACCGTGTCATCGATCGGTGCCGGTGCCATCGGAGCAACTTTGCTCGTGCTGCTGTATCCTCGCCTGTCGCCCGCGGAAATTGCTGGCACCGACATTGCGTACGCCGTACCATTGACCGCCATCGCGGCGGCCGGCCACTGGTGGCTCGGCTCGATCAACTGGGAACTGCTCGGCACATTGCTGCTCGGCTCCGTCCCCGGCATAACGATCGGCTCACTGGCTGCACGTGCCGTACCCGAAAAAATCTTGCGTGCGCTCCTGGCAACCACACTGACCGGCGTGGCCGCAAAACTCGTTTTTTAAGGACTGAAGATGTATCGCTACGACAAATATGACCATCAGATCATCAAGGAGCGCGTCGCCCAATACCGCGACCAGGTTCGCCGCCGCCTTGCGAATGAACTGACCGAAGAGGAATTCCGTCCGCTGCGCCTCCAGAACGGCCTGTACCTGCAGCGCCACGCCTATATGCTGCGGATCGCCGTGCCTTACGGACTTCTGTCGTCCAACCAGATGCGCATGTTCGCCCACATCGCCCGCGAGCATGACCGCGGCTATGGTCACTTCACCACGCGCCAGAACATCCAGTTCAACTGGATCGACATGGAAGAAACGCCAGCCATCCTGGAAAAACTCGCATCAGTGGAAATGCATGCGATCCAGACATCCGGCAACTGCATCCGCAACATTACTTCCGACGAATACTGCGGCATCGCGCCGGACGAAATCATCGATCCACGGCCGTATGCGGAAATCCTGCGCCAGTGGAGCACCTTCCATCCGGAATTCGCCTACCTGCCTCGCAAGTTCAAGATCGCGATCAACGGCGCGCTGGAAGATCGCGCGGCGATCGCGGTGCATGACATTGGACTGTCGGTCATCAAGAACGAGCAGGGCGAAATCGGTTTCCGCGTGCTGGTCGGCGGCGGCATGGGCCGCACCCCGATTCTCGGCAGCGAAATCCGTTCCTTCCTGCCCTGGCAGCATGTGATGAGCTATATCGAAGCCATCATGCGTGTCTATAACCAATACGGTCGTCGTGACAACATTTACAAGGCCCGCATCAAGATTCTGGTGAAGGCCATCGGGATCGAAGAATTCGCCCGACAGGTCGAGGAAGAATGGCAGGACCTGAAGGACGGCCCGAGCACGCTGACCGAAGAAGAGCTCCAGCGCGTGGCCGCCTATTTCCCGGCGCCCCCCTACGAAACACTGGCGCCGGTCGACGACGCGGTCGAAAAACTCAAAGCGGAAAACAAGGCGTTTTCGAACTGGCTCAAGCGCAACGTCAAGCCCCACAAGATCCCGGGATATGCAGCCGTCGTCCTGTCGCTGAAAAAAACCGGCGTGCCGCCAGGCGACGCCACCGCGGAACAGATGGATTTCATCGCCGATCTCGCCGACCGGTTCAGCTTCGGCGAACTGCGGGTGACGCATGAACAAAACCTGGTGCTGTCCGACGTAAAGCAATCGGATCTGATCACCGTCTGGAACGAAGCCAAGGCACACGGACTGGCGACGCCGAACATCGGCCTGCTGAACGACATGATCTGCTGCCCCGGCGGCGATTTCTGCGCGCTGGCGAACGCGAAATCGATTCCGATCGCGGCCGACATCGCGGAGCGCTTCGACAATCTCGACTTCCAGCATGACATCGGCGAGATCGAGCTGAACATTTCCGGCTGCATCAACTCCTGCGGACACCACCACGTCGGCCATATCGGCATTCTCGGCGTCGACAAGGATGGCGCCGAGTGGTACCAGGTGTCGATCGGCGGTGCGCAGGGCAATCAGTCGAGCATCGGCAAGATCATCGGGCCATCCTTCTCCGCACACCAGATGCCGGAAGTGATCGACCGCATCCTGAAGGTGTACCTGAAAGAACGCGTGGAGGATGAGCGCTTCATCGACACGGCCCGCCGTATCGGTGTTGCACCGTTCAAGGAGTTCGTCTATGCGACTCCCATCAAGACTCACCATGCAGCGGGAGAAGACGCATATGCGTGACATCATCAAGAACAGAGCAGTCGTCGCGGACGACTGGACCGTATTGCGCCTGAATGAAGGTGAAACGCCCGAAGCGGTGACTGTCCCCGAGGGCAAGGTCATTGTGCCGCTGAAGGTCTGGCAGGTGCAACGGGCCGCACTCGACAACCGCGCCGAACTCGGCGTATGGATCGGCAGCAGCGAACGCCCGGAAGAATTGAAAGGTGAACTTGACCGCTTCAAGGTGGTGGCCGTCGATTTCCCGAAATTCGCGGACGGACGCGGTTACTCGATCGCCTATAACCTTCGCGCCCGGCTGGGCTATGCCGGCGAACTGCGCGCCATCGGCGACGTGCTGCGTGACCAGCTGTTTTATATGTCGCGCGTCGGCTTCGACGCCTTCGCGGTGCGCGCCGACCGTGACGTCCACGATGCGCTGAAGGGCCTGACCGATTTCTCCGAGCCGTATCAAAGCTCGTGGGATAGGAAGTCGCCGCTGTTCCGCCGCGTGCAACGCGCAGGAGAACCGGCATGAGCGACTACGCTGCGCTGGTAGCGGATACGCGGGCAACGCTGGAGCGCATCGCGCGCGACTTCACCCCGGCGGTCTTCGCATCCAGCTTGGCGGCGGAGGACATGGTGCTGACCGACATGATCCTGCGCGCAGGCCTGCCAATCCGCATCTTCACGCTGGAAACCGGCCGCCTTCACAAGGAAACCATCGAGGTGCTGGACCGCATCAAGGAAACCTATGGCCATGACGTCGAGCTGTACAAGCCGGATACGTCGGCCGTCGATGCCTACGTGCGCAACAACGGCCTGAACGCTTTCTACGACAGCATCGATATGCGCAAGGAATGCTGCCGCATTCGCAAGGTCGAGCCGCTGAACCGCGCGCTCGCCGGCAACAAGGCCTGGATCACCGGCCAGCGCCGCGCTCAGTCGACGACCCGCGCCGCACTCGATGTGCAGGAAAACGACGAGGCGCACGGCATGACGAAGTTCAATCCGCTGGCGGACTGGTCTGAGCAGGACGTATGGAACTACATCCGCGCCAACAGCGTGCCGTATAACCAGTTGCACGACAAAGGCTATCCATCCATCGGCTGCGAGCCGTGCACCCGGGCGATCCAGCCGGGCGAGGATGTGCGCGCGGGCCGCTGGTGGTGGGAAAACCCGGAAACCAAGGAATGCGGCCTGCATGTGGTGGACGGGAAGCTGGTGAGAATCAAGGCCGTACCCGTAGCATAGAAAGAACGTCCCTCCTCCTTCAAGGGGGAAGCCAGGCAGGGGGCGGGTTGTGTCAGACGCATATCGAATGACAATCCGCCCCGTCCCTCCTGTTCAAGCAGAGGGAGTCCATCAATTCATCGACCCGAGCAAAACCTATGAACACTGCAGTCGAAAAACTCTTCCTTGATGCCGCCAGCAATCGTCATCTCGATTGGCTGGAATCGGAAGCGATCCACATCATGCGCGAGGTTGCCGCCGAATGCGTCAACCCTGCCTTGCTCTTTTCCGGCGGCAAGGACTCCATCGTTCTGCTGCGCATTGCGGAAAAGGCTTTTCGACCCGGCAAGTTCCCGTTTCCCCTGGTGCATATCGATACCGGACACAACTTCCCCGAAGTGATCGCCTTCCGCGACAAGCGCGTGGCGGAACTCGGCGAGAAGCTCATCGTCGGTTCGGTGGAAGACTCCATCAAGCGCGGCACTGTGCGCCTGCGCAATCCGCAGACCGATTCACGCAACGCCGCCCAGGCAGTCACGCTGCTGGAAACCATCGCCGAGCACAAGTTCGACGCCTGCATCGGCGGCGCCCGCCGCGACGAGGAGAAGGCACGCGCCAAGGAACGGATCTTCTCTTTCCGCGACGAGTTCGGCCAGTGGAATCCGAAAGCGCAACGCCCCGAACTCTGGGACCTCTACAACACCCGCGTCCACCCGGGCGAGAACATGCGCGTGTTCCCGATCTCGAACTGGACCGAGCTGGATGTCTGGCAATACATCGCCCGTGAAAAACTGGAACTGCCGCAGATCTATTTCGCCCATGAACGCCAGGTCATCCCGCGCAATGGCCTTCTGGTACCGCTGACCGACCTGACGCCACCGCGCGAAGGCGAAGCGGTGGAAACCCGCATCGTGCGCTTCCGTACCGTAGGCGACATTTCCTGCACCTGCCCGGTGGCGTCGGACGCGGCGACGGTGGACGCGATCATCGCCGAAACCGCCGTCACCCAGATCACCGAGCGCGGCGCTACCCGCATGGACGACCAGACATCGGAAGCATCGATGGAAAAACGCAAGAAGGAAGGATATTTCTGATGAACGCAATCGCCGAAACAAACCTGTCGAAACCTGCCCAAGCCGAACGCGGCCTGCTGCGGTTCATCACCGCCGGCTCCGTTGACGATGGCAAGAGCACGCTGATCGGCCGTCTGCTGTTCGACAGCAAGGGCATCTTCGCAGACCAGCTCGACTCGATCTCCCGTGCCAAGCACAAGCGCACCGTCGGCGACACCATCGACCTGTCGCTGCTGACCGACGGCCTCGAAGCGGAACGCGAGCAAGGCATCACCATCGACGTCGCCTATCGTTATTTCGCGACGCCGAAGCGCAAGTTCATCATCGCGGACACGCCGGGGCACGAACAGTACACACGCAACATGGTGACCGGCGCATCCACCGCCGACGCGGTGATCATCCTGATCGACGTGTCCAAGGTGAAGCTGGGCGCCGACGGCAGCGTGGAACTGCTGACGCAGACCAAGCGGCATTCGACGATTGCCCATCTGCTGCGCATCGAGCATGTGATCGTTGCGGTCAACAAGATGGACCTGGTGAATTACGATCAGACGACCTACGACCGCATCGTCGGCGCTTACAAGGCGTTTGCCGGCCAGCTCGGATTGAAGGACATCCATCCGATTCCGCTCTCCGCACTTGCCGGGGACAACGTCGTCGACGCCGGCGACAACATGCCCTGGTACAAGGGACCGACCCTGATCCAGTTGCTGGAATCGCTGTCGGTGTACGACGAATCGCACGATGAGCCCTTCCGCTTCCCGGTGCAACTGGTGGCCCGCCACAATGGCCACGAAGCCAATGACTTCCGCGGTTATATGGGCCGCATCGAAGCCGGCAAGGTCAGCAAGGGCGACAAGCTGGTCGTGCAGCCGAGCGGCCAGACCGCGACGGTGAAAGACATCCTGACGCTGGACGGCTCCCTGGACTTTGCAGTCGTCGGCCAGTCAATCACGCTGCTGCTGGACGAATACCGGGACATCTCGCGCGGCGACATGCTGGCCGCCGCCGACAGCCCGGCGACTCTGCTGAAGACAGTGAAAGCGGAAGTCTGCTGGCTCTCGGAAGAGCCGCTCGACATGCGGCGCAAGTACTGGCTGAAGCACACCACCAAGCAGGTTGCCGTACGGGTCACCGGCATCGACACGCTGCTGGACGTGAATACCCAGGAACGCCGCAGTGCGGATTCGCTGTCGCTGAACGATATCGCCACCGTGTCGATCAACGTCCAGCAACCGCTGGCGGCAGACGCCTACGACGCCATCCGTGCCACCGGCGCCTTCATCCTGATCGATGAAGTCACGCACCAGACGGTCGCCGCAGGCATGATCAGGCTGGCCTGAATATTCTGCTGCAGCAGACGCACCCCGGAACCGCTCGATGAGTTTTGGCAAGGTATTTCTCGTCGGCGCAGGACCGGGGGTGGCCGATCTGATCACGGTTCGCGGGGCACGCATCCTCGCGCAGGCCGAGGTCGTGCTGCACGACGCGCTGGTAACCGAAGACATGCTGCAACTATGTCCGCAGGCGGTTCTTATCCCGGTTGGCAAACGTTCGGGGCAGAGATCGACTGCCCAAACCCTGATCAATCAGCAATTGATCGATTGCGCCCGGCAATATCGGCTTGTCGTCAGGCTTAAGGGCGGCGATCCGATGATGTTCGGACGCGCCGATGAGGAATTGCGGGCGCTGGAAGCGGCCGGCATCGAGGTGGAAATCGTTCCCGGCATTACGGCTGCGCTTGCCGCCGCCGCATCGACTCGACAGCCGCTGACAAAACGCGGGGTTGCCCGCAGCGTTGCCTTCTTCACTTCCAGCACCGCGCCCAATCACCCGGAACAAACCACCCTTCCCGATTGCGATACGCTGATCCAATACATGGGCGGCAAGGAAGCGGTCACGACGGCGCAGAAGTTGATGGAACAAGGCCGTCCGCCGACGCTCCCGGTGATCGTGGTGGAGAATTGCAGCCGGCCCGATGAGCGGGTGATGCACTTGCAGCTGTCCGAACTGGAGCGTGGACTGGCGCAGTGCCATGGTCCGGTGCTGGTGATGTTTGGCGAGGCGCTTGGGGTGAGGCGCTTGGGGTCAGGCGATGACTGACTGGCCGTGAATGCCGGCGGATCGCAAGTCGTCGCAAAATTGACGGCTTTAAAAGGCGAACGGATATAAAGAAGGAAGTTTCGCTCACCGACAAGCTCCTTTCCCCTGCCAGGGGGCGTAGCAGGGAGTGAGCAGGGGATTCAGACGGCATGCTGTCCGCCTGCGCAGCGGATTGTCCATAAGGGCCATCTTCTCGCTTGGGATGGAACGGCCCGCGCAAGGATAGTGAGGTCGAGCTACTGCATACAGACCCCACTACCTCTGCGCGGGCCGCGCCACCTTACGTCGCCCTCCTACCCCTCCTCCTGCAACGATGAGGAAAACCTACCGATATTGACTGAACGGAGTATGCTTTGCAGCGGCACTGCAATCGTCACTGCGACCCCAAGCTATCAACACAATACTTCGCAATCGCATTCAACACCCCATCATCCTCCCCCACCGCACCGGCGACCTTCATCGTCAGCTCCGGATGATCATGCTTCAATTGCGCGACCATCTCCGGCAGGTCGCGCAGCAAATGCCCGCCCCGGCCAAAAAATACCGGGACGATGGTCACTTCCGTGATCCCCTTGTCTTCCAGCCCCTGCACCAGTTCCGGCAGGCGCGGCGTCATCAATTCCAGAAATGCCAGTGCCACCTCGGCATCCGGCGACTGTTGCTGGACCAATGCCTGCAGCCGTTCGAACGGAACGGCCCAGCGGGCGTCTCTCGCGCCATGGGCAAACAGGACGAGTGCTCGGGTTTTCATCGTTAATGCCTTTCAACCCACCATAACGCCCCGATCGCAGCCAGCAGGAACATGGCGCTGGGCAGCACGGCGGTAACCGGCGCCGGCCAGGTATTCAACAGTCCGAGGTGGGAGAACAGGCTGTTGATCAATTGGAAGCTCACGCCGATCATGATGCCGACGAAAATCTTCAGGCTGACGCCGCCGGCCCGGAAATGCAGGTAAGCGAATGGCAGCGCCAGTGCCATCATCACCAGGACGGCGAACGGGTAGATCATCTTTTTCCAGAGCGCCATTTCATAGCGGTCCTTGTCCTGATTGTTTTCCGCCAGGTGCTTGGTGTAGGCCGAAAGATTGCGGGCCGACATGCGGTCCGGATCGGCGAACAGGACCGACAGAATGTTCGGCGTGATCTCCGACACCAAATCCCGCGCCTTGGCGGTTTCAGTCGTTACCTTGGTCTGCGGTCCGGACGGCGCTCGCGGAAAGGTGGTTTCGGAGACATTGACCAGGCGCCAGGTGTTTTCACCGACGTATTGCGCATGATCGGCAGTGACCAGCGCGGTCATGCGGAAATCGCGATCGAACTCGTACATCTTGACGCCCTTCAGCTGGCCGTCCGGACTGACTTCCCTCACATTCAGGAAGCGCGATCCGATGGTGGCGCCGGTCAGGCCGTTTTCCCGGATCACATCCTTGGTCCACAGGCCCGATCGAAATGCCTGCGACACCGACGAGCCCTGGGCCTGCAGCTTGACCTTTTCCGCCATGGCGCTGGTGACGGGAGCGATCACTTCGCCGAACAGGAAGGTCAGCGCGACGAACAGCAAGCCGACTTTGGCCAGTATCAGGCCGGCGGTTCTGGTCGACATGCTGGACACCCGCATGATGGTGAATTCCGACCGCGCCGCGAGCTGCGCCAGCGCATAAATCGTGCCGATGAGCGCGGCGATCGGCATCAGGTCATAGGTGTAGCCGGGCATTCCCATCAGGACATACAGGAAGGCATGCTGCACCCGGTAGCCGCCGCGCCCCACATCCTTCAGTTCGCCGATCAGGTCGAAAAATGCGAACAAGGCCAGGAAGGCGATGAGCACGAAGACAACCGAACTGACGACTTCCTTCGTCAGGTACTTATCGATCACCCTCATGACGCCGCCGCCTTCTTCGTTGCAAGCGACCTCCGGAACCTGCCCCACAGGGTCGCGGGATGATAGCGGCTGTTCACCTTCACCCGCCAGGCGAAGAGCAGCACGATCATCGTCAGCGCAAGCAGATGCATGGGCCACCACGCCAGCATGATGGACATGCGTCCCTGCACCACCGCCGCCTGGAACACGCTCACCATATTGCTGTAGACCACCGCCAGCACCAGCGCGATCATCAGGTTGGCGGAACGGCCCGCGCGCGGATTGACGAAACCGAGCGGGATCGCCAGCAGCATCAGCAACAGGCACATCAGCGGCAGCGAACAGCGCCAGAGCAATTCACCGAGGTTGAAATTGTTGGGGGCCGCCAGCAGTGCCATCGTTGACAGCGACCGGGCGGAGGTGTCGCCGACGAGGGCTTCGGACTGGCGTGCGACCAGCATGCCGTAACGCTCGAATTCCATCATCCGGAAATCCGACTGGTCCGGCACGCCGTCGTAGCGACGACCCTGGCTCATCACCAGGAACTTGTCACCACGCGGGTCGATTTCAATCGTGCCCTCTTCGGCGACCACCACGCTGGTTCGTCCGTCCTTGACCGTATTGACGAAGACGTTCTTTACCTTGGCTGCATCGCCTGTCACGGCCTCGACGAAAAAGATGCGGTCGGAGGACGACGACTCCTGGAACTTCCCGGGAGACACCTTGGAGATATCTTCCCGCTTCTGGAAGCGTTCACGGAATTCGGCGCTCTGCCGGTTGGCCCACGGCGTGAGCACGAAGCTCAGCGCGGCGGTCAGCACGACAATGGGAATGCCGAAGGACAGCACCGGCTTGATCCATCTGGACAGGCTCAACCCGGAGGCAAACCAGACGACCATCTCGGAGTCCTGGTAGCTGCGGGTGACGACCAGGAGCACCGAAATGAATCCGGTGAGAATCAGGATGATCGGCAGGTAATTGAGTGCGGCGAAACCGATCAGTGCCACCACGTCCTGCGAAGCGACCCGGCCGCCCGCGGCCTGTCCGAGGATGCGGATCAGCATGATGGTGATGGTAATCGTGAACAAGGTGGTGAAGACCGCGCCGGCAGTGCTTGCCAATTCGCGGCGGAGTGCGCGCTGAAAAATCATTCGGGATAAGGCCTATTTCAGTACGTGAATTCGGATCATTGCATCAGCAGCCATTCCGGGCCTGCGCGAAGCGGCGGGTGTAGGCCTCGATGCAAACATGGCAATGCAAACCGGCTTTTGATTATTTGACGTGCGTCACGTTCCTGCACGATCACATCGGCGTTGCTGCCCATTGCGGCTGTTCTTGCGGGGTTTCGCGCATTGTCGATATCCGGATACGCTCTATAATTGCGGCTGGATAAGGAGTGACTCATGGACTTTAGCATAAAAACTATCGACGCCAAAACCGGCGTCTCCAGCATCAAATCCGGCTGCATCGCGGTCGGCGTTTTCGAAAACAAAAAGCTGTCCGACACTGCCCGTGAACTTGACCGCAAAGGCGCCATCACCGCCGCCATGAAATCGGGAGACATTTCCGGCAAGCCTGGATCAACACTGCTTCTTCGTGATGTCGACGGCATTTCCGCCGAACGGGTCCTGCTGGTAGGCATGGGCAGCGACGATGCAGTCACTGAAAAGAATTTTCTGACCGCAGCACAGGCGGTCGCCAAGGTATTTGCGAGCCTCGGCACGAACGACGCGCTGATTGCATTGCCTGTCGATAAGATGAAGGACAGGGACACGGCATGGGCCGTACGGGCGACGGTTATCGCGCTGCGTGACGCGGACTACCGGTTCGACGCCCTGAAGAGCAAAAAGGAACCCCAGCAGGCTGGCGTGCGCAAAGTCGCCATTGCCGCATCGGCAGCCGACACCGCCGCACTCAAGACCGTGGTCGCCCAGAGCGTCGCTCTCGCCAACGGCATGGATCTCACCAAGGATTTGGGTAATCTGCCCGGCAATGTCTGCACGCCAACTTATCTTGCCGATACCGCCAAGAAACTCGCGAAGGAATTCAAGCTGGGCGTCGAAGTGCTTGACCGCAAGCAGCTAGAGGCACTTAAGATGGGCAGCTTCCTCTCGGTTACCCGGGGCACCGACGAGCCGCCCAAGTTCATTGTGCTCAAGCACATGGGCGGCAAGGCAAAGGATGCTCCTGTGGTTCTGGTTGGCAAGGGCATCACCTTCGACACCGGCGGCATCTCCCTCAAGCCGGGCGCGTCGATGGACGAAATGAAGTACGACATGTGCGGCGCCGCGTCGGTACTCGGCACGTTCCGCGCCATCGCTGAAATGGATCTGAAGCTTAATGTCATCGGCGTCATCCCCAGCTGCGAAAACATGCCGTCCGGCCGCGCCACCAAACCGGGCGACATCGTGACCTCGATGTCCGGCCAGACCATTGAAATCCTCAACACCGATGCCGAAGGCCGGTTGATCCTGTGCGATGCGCTGACCTATGTCGAGCGCTTCAAGCCTGCAGCCGTCATCGATATCGCCACCCTCACCGGCGCCTGCATCACCGCGCTCGGCCATCACAATACCGGCCTGTTTACCCGGCACGACGACGCGCACGACGAACTCGCCGACGACCTGCTTGCCGCAGGCAAGGCCACCGGCGACACCGCATGGCGCATGCCGATCGAAGACGCCTACCAGGAACAGTTGAAGTCCAACTTCGCCGACATGGCCAACATCGGCGGCCCGCCGGGCGGCAGCATCACCGCCGCCTGCTTCCTCGAACGCTATACCCGTAAGTACACGTGGGCGCACCTCGATATCGCGGGCACCGCCTGGAAGAGCGGCGCGGCCAAAGGCGCGACGGGACGCCCGGTGCCGCTGCTGACCGCCTACCTCCTCGACAAGGCCCAGGCGACCAACGGCAGGAAGTCGGCATGAGCGTCGCTGCATGAAGCTCGCCACCTGGAACGTCAATTCGCTGAAGGTCCGCCTGCCCCAGGTATTGCAGTGGCTGGCGGACAATCCCATCGATGTGCTGTGCCTTCAGGAAACGAAGCTCACCGACGATAAGTTCCCGGTGGCCGAGATCGAGGCTGCAGGCTACCACGTTGTCTTCACCGGCCAGAAGACCTACAACGGCGTCGCGATCCTGTCGAAGCATCCGATGAGCGACGTGGTGAAGAACAATCCGCGCTTCGAGGACGAGCAGCAGCGCATCATCGCCGCCACCATCGAAGGCATGCGGGTGGTTTGCGCCTACATTCCGAACGGGCAGTCGATCGATTCGGACAAATACCAGTACAAGTTGCGCTGGCTCGACGCGCTGCATGACTGGCTTGCGGATGAACTCAGGCAGCATGATGGCGTCGCCCTGCTGGGGGATTACAACATCGCGCCGGATGATCGCGATGTGCACGATCCTGTGGCATGGAAGGACCAGGTGCTGGTGTCGGGACCGGAGCGGGCGCAATTCCGGCGCTTGCTGGAACTTGGATTCAAGGATTCATTTCGCCTGTTTGAACAGCCGGAGAAGATTTATAGCTGGTGGGATTATCGAATGATGGCGTTTCGGCGGAATATGGGGTTGCGGATTGATCATATCCTGCTGTCGCCGGCGCTTGCTGCGCGGTGCACCGGGTGCGTGGTGGATAAGGTGCCGAGGAAGTGGGAGCAACCGTCGGATCATACGCCGGTGGTGGCTACGTTGTCTTGATGTGGTGGATGGTTTGATGCATTTCTTCGATGATGCAACTCCGTTTTCTCTTCGAAGAGACTAGCCGGGACTGGCCACGGCTAGCATCCACGGAGAACAACACGCGTTGAATCACCGAAGAAAAAACCCCCACAATCACCCCTTCACCACTCCCCGAATCTGCTCCAACGACGCTGGATCTTCAATTGTCGTCAAATCCCCCGGATCCCGACCTTCACAGATTGCCTGGATCGACCGCCGCAGCAACTTCCCCGACCGCGTCTTCGGCAGCAAGGTAACGAAATAAACCCGGGCCGGCCGCGCCACCGAGCCAAGGGATTTGTCCACCACCGCCATCACCTCGCCCTCCAGCGCCAGCCGGCCTTCGGTCGTCGCAATCGCCTCCGCGTTCTTCGGAATCGCAAACGCCACCGCCACCTGCCCCTTCAGCTTGTCTTCAATGCCGACAACCGCCACCTCCGACACGTTCGGATGACTGGAAATGCTTTCCTCGATCTCGCGCGTGCCGAGCCGATGCCCGGCAACATTGATCACATCGTCGGTGCGGCCAAGGATGAAGTAGTAACCGTCCTGATCGCGGATGCCCCAGTCGAAAGTGGAGTACACCTGCTCGCTGGCGAAATTCGACCAGTAGGTATTCACGAAGCGCGCGTCGTCGCCATACACCGTCTGCATGCAGCCGGGCGGCAGCGGACCTTCGATGACCACGACGCCCTTCTCGTTCGCGCTACACACCGCCCCGGTGGATTCGTTCAGGATCTTGACCTTGTACCCGTGCATCGGCATGCCGGGACTGCCGAGGCGGGTCGGCGTATCCTCGACGCCCTTGGCAACCGACAGAATCGGCCAGCCGGTCTCGGTTTGCCAATAGTTGTCGATGACCGGAACGCCGAGGGCGGATGCGATCCACTCCGAAGTGGTTTCATCGAGCGGTTCGCCGGCAAGGTAGAGCGCCTTCAGCGACGACAGATCATATTTCCGCATGAATTCCGGCGGCTGCTTCTTGAGAACCCGCACCGCCGTCGGCGCCGAGAACATGCGCGTGACCTTGTACTTTTCGACCAGCCGCCACCAGATGCCCGCGTCCGGCCTGATCGGCAGGCCTTCATACATGATGGTCGCCATGCCGGCGATCAGCGGGCCATAGACGATGTAGGAATGGCCGACAACCCAGCCGATGTCGGACGTGGAGAAATACGTCTCGCCGACCTTGCCGCAAAAGATATGCCGCATCGACGACGCCAGCGCGACCGCATAGCCGCCGACATCGCGCTGCACGCCCTTCGGTTTGCCGGTCGTGCCGGAAGTGTAGAGAACGTAGGACATCTCGTTCGATTCCAGCCAGGTCACCGGCACGTCGGCATGCAGATAGCGTTCGCGCGCCGCCGCGTAGTCAATGTCGCGCCCGGCTTTCCGCTCCATCGGCATCAGGCCGCGATCGACCAGGATGACATGCGCCGGCTTGTGCTGCGCGATGTCGATTGCCTGGTCGAGAAGCGGCTTGTAGGCGACGCTCTTGCCGCCGCGCGAGCCGGCATCGGCGGAGATGACGAGCTTGGGCTTGGCGTCGTCGATGCGGGTGGCGAGGCTGTTGGATGCGAAGCCGCCGAACACCACCGAATGAATCGCGCCGATGCGCGCGCACGCCAGCATCGCGAATGCCGCTTCGGCGATCATCGGCATGTAGATCAGCACCCTGTCGCCGCGCGTCACGCCAAGCGAGCGCATGATTGCCGCCATGCGCATGACTTCGGCTTGCAGCTCGCGGAAGGAATACACTTTTTCGGTATCGGTCTCGGTCGAGACCATGATCAGCGCGGGCTCATCGCCGCGCGTCGCGACCCAGCGATCCACCGCGTTATGACACAGGTTGGTTTCGCCGCCGACAAACCACTTCGTGAAGGGCGGACGGGAATAGTCCATTGCCTGGTCGAACGGTTTGTGCCAGTCGATCAACCGGGCCTCGTTGGCCCAGAACGTTTGCGGATCATCGATCGATTGCCGGTAGAAATCTGCAAAATTCATGGCGTCTCCGTGTCGTTATGGATGGCAGGCGGGATCGGGCAATGTGCGACACCTGCATGCCCGGATGCTGCAGCATGTGCAGCATGATTTTTGCGCGGCTGACTTACTCCCTACTTACGAATCTTAAAAACATAAAAACGATTGTTCTTTGCATTACGATTGCCATTCGGAAAACAGTTGATGCATGCAGCTATTCCCGTTGGTGCTGCGCCTGCAGGCGATGGAGTGCATGACACACCTCTCATCGCCTGATGATCAAATGCACCGGATGGTCCGGTAACCGTTAGAACGTATCGCCTGGCACGCGCACCCAGCCCTCCATCAAGACCCGCGCGCTGCGGCTCATGACCGCCTTCTTGACTACCCATTCGCCATCGACCTGCGCGGCCTCGGCACCGACTCGCAGGGTGCCGGACGGATGGCCGAAACGGACCGCGTCGCGTGAACGTCCGCCGGCGGCGAGGCTGACCAGCGTGCCCGGTATTGCTGCGGCGGTGCCGATGGCGACGGCCGCCGTGCCCATCATCGCGTGATGCAGCTTGCCCATCGAGAGCGCGCGCACGAGCAGGTCGATATCGTCGGCGGAAACCTGTTTGCCGCTGGACGAGATGTAGCCGGCCGGCTTGGCGACGAAGGCGATTTTCGGCGTGTGCTGGCGCTTGACCGCTTCCTCGATGTGTTTGATCAATCCCATGCGCATCGCGCCGTGCGCGCGGATGGTCTCGAACATGGCGAGCGCCTTGGGGTCGCCGTTGACGGCATCCTGCAATTCGGTACCGGTATAACCGATGTCTTCGGCGTTCACGAAAATGGTCGGGATGCCGGCATTGATCATCGTCGCCTTCAGCGTGCCGATGCCGGGAACCTCCAGGTCGTCGACCAGGTTTCCGGTCGGGAACATCGATCCGCCCGCGCCCTCCTCTTCGGCCGCCGGGTCCATGAACTCGAGCTGAACTTCCGCCGCGGGAAAGGTCACGCCGTCGAGTTCGAAGTCGCCGGTCTCCTGCACTTCACCGTTGGTGATGGGAACATGGGCAATGATGGTCTTGCCGATATTGGCCTGCCAGATACGCACGGTGGCCATGCCGTCCTTCGGAATCCGGCTTGGGTCGATGAAGCCGTTGCTGATGGCGAACGGCCCGATGGCGGACGACAGATTGCCGCAGTTGCCGCTCCAGTCGACATAGGCGGCATCGATCGCGACCTGGCCGAACAGGTAGTCGACGTCATGGTCCGGCTTGCTGCTTTTGGCGACGATGACCGTCTTGCTGGTGCTGGACGTGGCGCCGCCCATGCCGTCGATCTGCTTGCCGTAGGGGTCGGGGCTGCCGATGACGCGCATCAGCAGTGCGTCGCGCGCAGGGCCGGGGATTTGGGCGGCTTCGGGGAGGTCCTGGAGGCGGAAGAAGACGCCCTTGCTGGTGCCGCCCCGGATGTAGGTGGCGGGGATTTTGATTTGGGGTGGGTGGGACATGGGTGAGTTCCTGATTTTTTCTAACGAATCGATCACTTATGGACGCATTGAGTGCTCTTGCAGGTCCCCTCCCCCTCTCAGGGGGAGGGTTAGGGTGGAGGTAGTGAGGTCGATCGACTGCATGCCGAAACCCAACCTTCACACCCCCATCCCAACCTTCCCCCTAAGAGGGGGAAGGAGCCGGTTCGCTTACAACCTTTCCACGTCGCCGCTGGCAGGCGGATTCGATTCTCGCGGCACAAAGCAGTGCTTTGTGAAACCCCGCTCTCATCCACATCGCCGCTGGCAGGCGGCTCCGATTCGGCCAGCGCAACGCATGCGTTGCGAAACCCGGCTTCATCGGCCTTTACGCAACCGCCTTTTCAGCCGACGCCAGGAAGTCCTGCGCGAACCGCTGCAGCACGCCGCCCGCTTCATAAATCGACACTTCCTCCGCCGTATCCAGCCGGCACGTCACCGGCACGCCCAGCTCTTCGCCGTTCTTGCGGTGAATGACCAGCGTCAGTGTCGCCCTTGGCGTGCGTTCACCGATCACGTCGAAGGTTTCGGTGCCGTCGATGCCCAGCGTCAGGCGGTTGACGCCCGGCTTGAACTCCAGCGGCAGCACGCCCATGCCGACCAGGTTGGTACGGTGGATGCGCTCGAATCCTTCGGCCACGATGGCCTCGACGCCTGCCAAACGTACTCCTTTTGCTGCCCAGTCGCGCGACGAGCCTTGGCCGTAGTCGGCGCCCGCGATCACGATCAGCGGCTGCTTGCGTTCCATGTAGGTTTCGATGGCTTCCCACATGCGGACGATCTTGCCGTCCGGTTCGATGCGGGCCAGCGAGCCGGCCTTCACCTTGCCGTCCACCACCACCATCTCGTTCTTCAACGTCGGGTTGGCAAACGTCGCGCGCTGCGCCGTAAGGTGATCGCCGCGATGGGTCGCATAAGAGTTGAAGTCCTCCTCCGGCAGGCCCATTTTCGCCAGGTATTCGCCGGCCGCGCTGTTCATCATGATGGCGTTGGACGGCGACAAGTGGTCGGTGGTGATGTTGTCACCCAGCACAGCCAGCGGGCGCATGCCTTTCAGCAGGCGCGGATGTGCGGCGAGCGCACCCTGCCCTTCCTTGTCCCAGTAAGGCGGGCGGCGGATGTAGGTGCTCTGCGGCCGCCAGTCGTACAGCGGGCTGACCTTCTCCCTGGTGTCCACGCTGATCTTGAACATCGGTTCATAGACCTTGCGGAACTGTTCCGGCTTCACGCTGGCGGTGATAACCGCATCGATTTCCTCGTCGCTCGGCCAGATGTCGGCGAGGCGGATCGGCTTGCCGTCGGCGCCGGTGCCGAGCACATCCTTCTCGATATCGAAACGGATGGTGCCGGCAATTGCGTAGGCCACCACCAGCGGCGGCGAGGCGAGGAATGCCTGCTTCGCATACGGATGAATACGGCCGTCGAAATTGCGGTTGCCGGAGAGAACGGCGGTGGCGTACAGATCGCGCTCTACCACTTCCTTCTGGATCACCGGGTCGAGCGCGCCGCTCATGCCGTTGCAGGTGGTGCAGGCGAACGCCACGACGCCGAAGCCGAGCTGCTCCAGTTCCGGCATCAGTTTCGCCTCCTCCAGGTACAAGGCAACCGTTTTCGATCCCGGCGCAAGTGAGCTCTTCACCCACGGCTTGCGCTTGAGGCCCAGCTTGTTGGCGTTGCGGGCGAGCAGGCCGGCGGCGATCATGTTGCGTGGGTTATTGGTGTTGGTGCAACTGGTGATGGCGGCGATGATCACGGCGCCGTCCGGCATCAAGCCAGGTTCGTTTTCGACCTTGCCGCTGATGCCGCGCGCAGCCAGCTCGGACGTTGGCACGCGGTTGTGCGGATTGCTGGGTCCGGCGATGTTGCGCACGACCGTCGACAGATCGAATCGCAGAGTCCGTTCGTACTCCGCGTTCTTCAGGCTGTCGGCCCAGAGGCCGGTTTCCTTCGCATAGGTTTCCACCAGCTTGACGAGTTCATCCTCGCGGCCGGTCAGCCTCAGGTATTTGATGGTCTGCTCGTCGATGTAGAACATCGCGGCGGTGGCGCCGAACTCGGGCGCCATGTTGGAAATCGTCGCGCGGTCGCCCAGGGTCAGTGCGGAAGCGCCTTCGCCGAAGAATTCCAGGTAGGAAGAAACCACCTTCTGCTTGCGCAGGAACTCCGTCAGCGCCAGCACGACGTCGGTCGCCGTGATGCCCGGCTGCGGCTTGCCGACCAGCTCCACGCCGATGATGTCAGGCAGGCGCATCCATGAGGCGCGACCGAGCATCACGGTTTCGGCTTCCAGGCCGCCGACGCCGACGGCGATCACGCCGAGGGCGTCCACCATCGGGGTATGCGAATCGGTGCCGACCAGCGTATCCGGGAAGGCCACGCCGTCCTTTACCTGCACCACGGGCGACATGCGCTCGAGGTTGATCTGGTGCAGGATGCCGTTCCCCGGCGGGATCACGTCAACGTTCTTGAACGCCTTCTTGGTCCAGTTGATGAAATCGAAGCGGTCTTCATTGCGGCGATCTTCGATGGCGCGGTTCTTCTCGAAGGCATCCGGATCGAACCCGCCGCACTCCACGGCGAGCGAATGATCGACGACGAGCTGTGTCGGCACTACTGGATTCACCATGGCGGGGTCTCCGCCTTGGGAGGCAATGGCGTCTCGCAGGCCGGCGAGGTCGACCAGCGCGGTCTGCCCGAGGATGTCATGACACACCACCCGCGCCGGGAACCAGGGGAAATCCAGTTCGCGCTTGCGCTCGATGATCTGGGTGAGCGAATCGGTCAGCGTGGCCGGGTCGCAGCGGCGCACCAGGTTTTCGGCGAGCACGCGTGATGTGTATGGGAGCGTGTCGTAGGCGCCGGGCTTGATCGCGTCGACCGCTGCACGGGTGTCGTAGTAATCCAGCGTGGTGCCGGGTAGATTTTTGCGGTATGCGGTGTTCATGGCTCGGTGAGGAAATAGAGAGAAACTGCCTTCCATGTCATTCCCGCGAAGGCGGGGATCCAGGGGACGCCCTGGCTGACAATCCCAGAGCGCTACTGGATTCCCGCCTTTGCGGGAATGACGGCTGAGAATGCGTTGAACTTACTTGCGTTCCTTCAGCGGTACGAATTTCAGATCCTCCGGCCCGACATAATTCGCGCTCGGCCGGATGATCTTGTTGTCGATGCGCTGCTCGATGATGTGCGCGGCCCAGCCGGACGTGCGCGAAATGACGAACAGCGGCGTGAACATCGCGGTCGGCACGCCCATCATGTGGTACGACACCGCCGAAAACCAGTCGAGGTTCGGGAACATTTTTTTCACGTCCCACATGACCGTTTCCAGGCGCTCAGCGATATCGAACATCTTGGTGGAACCGGCCAGCGCCGACAGGTCGCGGGCGACTTCCTTGATCACCTTGTTGCGCGGATCGGAGACAGTGTAGACCGGATGGCCGAAGCCGATGATGACTTCCTTGTTCTCGACGCGGCGGCGGATATCCGCTTCCGCTTCGTCCGGATTGTCGTAGCGCTTCTGGATCTCGAAGGCGACTTCATTGGCGCCGCCGTGTTTCGGACCGCGCAGCGCACCGATGCCGCCGGTGATGGCGGAATACATGTCGGAGCCGGTGCCGGCGACCACGCGACAGGCAAAAGTGGACGCATTGAATTCATGCTCGGCATACAGGATCAGCGAAGTATGCATTGCTTTCTCCCATGCCGCCGACGGCGCCTTACCGTGCAGCAGGTGCAGGAAATGCGCGCCGATCGAATCGTCGTCAGTCTCGACCTCGATGCGGCGGCCGTTATGGCTGAAGTGATACCAGTACAGCAGCATCGAACCGAGCGAGGCCATCAGCTTGTCGGCGATGTCGCGCGCGCCCGGGATGTTGTGGTCGTCCTTCTCCGGCAGTGCGCATCCGAGTGCCGATACGCCGGTGCGCATCACGTCCATCGGGTGCGATGCGGCGGGCAGGCATTCCAGCACCGCCTTCACGTTCGCGGGCAGGCCGCGCAGCATCTTCAGCTTGGCCTTGTAGCCTTTCAGCTCGCCGCTGTTGGGCAACTTGCCGTGCACCAGCAGGTAGGCGATTTCCTCGAACTCGCAGGTGTCGGCCACATCGAGGATGTCGTAGCCGCGGTAATGCAGGTCATTGCCGGTACGACCCACCGTGCAGAGTGCGGTATTGCCCGCGGTAACGCCGGACAGGGCGACGGATTTCTTTGGTTTCGGACCAGCAGCTTGTTGCTCGCTCATATTGTCTCCAAGGGTGATAGCAATTATTTGGCTTTTTGCTGGGCAAACAGCGCGTCCAGCTTTTGCTCGAAATCGTGATAGTTGATGCGCTCGTACAGTTCCATGCGGGTCTGCATGGTGTCGACCACGCTTTGCTGGGTGCCGTCGCGGCGGATCGCGGTATAGACGTTTTCGGCCGCCTTGTTCATTGCACGGAACGCCGACAGCGGGTATAGCACCAGCCCGACGTTCACGCTCTTCAGCTGATCGACGGTGTACAAGGGCGTGGCACCGAACTCGGTAATGTTGGCCAGCACCGGCACTTTCACCGCATCGGCGAAGGTCTTGTACATCTCCAGCTGCGTGATCGCTTCCGGGAATACCATGTCCGCGCCGGCTTCGACGCAGGCAATCGCACGGTCCAGTGCGGCATCGATGCCTTCCACCGCGAGGGCGTCGGTACGTGCCATGATGACGAAATTCTCGTCGGTGCGGGCGTCGACCGCCGCCTTGATGCGGTCGACCATTTCCTGCTTGCTGACGATTTCCTTGTTGGGCCGGTGGCCGCAGCGCTTGGCGCCGACCTGGTCTTCGATGTGCATTGCGGCGGCACCGAACTTGATCATCGACTTCACGGTGCGGGCGACATTGAATGCCGAGGAGCCGAATCCGGTGTCCACATCCACCAGCAGCGGCAGGTCGCAGACATCGGTGATGCGGCGCACGTCGGTGAGCACATCATCCAGGTTGGAAATGCCCAGGTCGGGCAGGCCTAGCGACCCGGCTGCGACACCGCCTCCGGAAAGATAGATCGCCTTGAAACCGGCGCGTTTGGCGAGC
Organism: Noviherbaspirillum sp.; assembly: GCF_035944575.1. Taxonomy (GTDB): domain Bacteria; phylum Pseudomonadota; class Gammaproteobacteria; order Burkholderiales; family Burkholderiaceae_D; genus Noviherbaspirillum. The sequence goes on along the minus strand of NZ_DASZBA010000040.1, from coordinate 13,940 downwards.
AAGGCGTGATTGGCGTTGATGGCGCCGACGACCTGCAATGGGGATTCTTCCTTGACGGCTTGCCGGAACGCGGCACCTGGGGATAGGAGAGGCATGTAGATTCCTTAATTACGGATGTTTCAATGTTGCGGGCAGATTCCTTATTGCAATCGGCGTGCCATTGAAGCTTTTTAAGACGTCATCTGCAAGCGCCTCGGCGCGGTCTATAAAAATCAATGACTTGCACTTTAGTGTCGATCCATCTTGAAATATTCAAATGCTCTACGCAAGAGCAAACGTTTCATGGTGTGTTACATTCAACGCAATGAAACATAAATGAAACAATTTTGAAACATGCGCCGTCCTCCCCATCCCCATACCGACCCCGCCGACAAGCCGAGCTTCTGGACTGTCTCGATTTCCCGCCTGTCTGACCTGTTCCGCGATATCACTCTCGAATTCGACGACCGGGCGCTGATCGAACCCATCCACCTCGGCTTCGAGGATGCAGTGCGCCATATCCGCGAACGGCTTGCCACTGAGCACTGCGATGCGGTCATCGCCGCCGGGTCGAACGCGGCCTACCTGAAGAGCCGCCTGTCGCTGCCGGTAGTGATCGCCAAGGCAAGCGGCTTCGATGTGATGCAGGCACTTGCACGCGCCCGCAAGATCAGCCCGGAAATCGGCCTGGTGAGCTACCAGGAAACCATGCCGGAACTCGCCGAATTCCAGGCTGCCTTCGGCCTGAAAACCGTCCAGCGGACCTACGTCACCGAAGAGGATGCGCGCGCGCAGATCAACGAACTCAAGGCGGCCGGCATCAAGGTAGTGGTTGGCGCAGGCCTGGTCACCGATCTCGCCGAGGAAGCGGGACTGGCCGGGGTATTCGTCTATTCCGCCGCATCGATACGGCAGGCCTTCGACGATGCGCTGGAGATTGCCCGCTTCACCCGCCTGGAAACCGGCTCGGGACGACCGCGGGCCGGCGATACATTGCGCGCCAAGCACGGCGTGAACGACCTGCGCGGCGACTCCGCGGCGATGGAGGCGGTACGGCAGTCGATCACCCTGTTCGCCAAGTCGCCGGCCAGCGTCTTGATCCAGGGTGAGACCGGCACCGGCAAGGAACTTGCCGCCCAGGCGATCCACCGGGAAAGCGCCCGTGCGCGCCATCCGTTCGTCGCCATCAATTGCGGCGCGGTGGCGGAATCGCTGCTGGAATCGGAATTGTTCGGCTATGAGGAAGGCGCCTTCACCGGCTCACGCCGGGGCGGCCATGCCGGGCTGTTCGAAGCCGCCCATCGCGGCACGCTGTTTCTCGACGAAATCGGCGAGATGCCCCTTGCATTGCAGACCCGCCTGCTCCGGGTGCTGGAAGAGCGCGAAGTGGTGCGTGTCGGCGGCACGCGCCCCATTCCGGTGCATGCACGCATCATCAGCGCCACCCACTGCGATCTCGATGAACGGGTGCGCGACGGCCGGTTTCGCCGCGACCTGTTTTACCGCCTTGCGGTGCTGCGCGTCACGCTGCCGCCGCTGCGGGAACGCAGCGAGGACCTAGCCATCCTCGCCGAGTGGAGCCTCAAGAATGCGCTGGCGGCACTCGGTGCGCGGCCGCATGCCAACCTGCATGCGGAACTGGTCGCATGTGCGCCGCTGCTGGCTTCGTATGCGTGGCCCGGGAATGTAAGGGAGCTGCGGAACCTGATGGAACGGGCGGCGCTGTTTCTGGCGGCGGAGCCTTTGCAGGCGTTGACGCCGGGGTTCATTGCGAGGATTGCCCCGGAACTTGGCGGCGTTCCCAGGGTCGCGGCACAGCCGGCGGTAGAAAAAGCGCCGCCGGATATTGAAGAGGTGCTGGCACGATTCAACGGCAACCGGGAGGCGGCTGCGAAACACCTCGGCATCAGCCGCACGACGTTGTGGAGGAAGTTGAAGGGGTGAATGGGACGATTAAGAAACCCGGCTCAGTATCAAGTGTCTCCGGAAAGTCCCTTCCCCCTACCAGGGGGAAGGTTAGGATGGGGGTAGTGAGATCGAGCAATTGGATGCGGCAGTTCTACCTCACTCCCCCACCCTCCCATGGCAGGAGGAGGGAACCCGCCGGACTCTCGCTCAATGGTAGTCTCATGCATCACCTGCCGTCTAGCATCACCTGCCGTCTATAGTGCGATCTCGCACTTCGAATCGACCCTGCTCAAACAAACGGCTCCCCCAACCCCTCCGCATCAAACGCCGCCTTCACCGCAGGCCGCGCCAGCATCGTCTGCTGGAACCGTGACAAATGCGCCCGGTTGCGTGCCGGATTGCCCATCATGCGGGTCCACCGCGAGAGCATGAACAGATACGGATCAGCCGCGCTAAAGCGTTCGCCAAGCAGATAACCGCCGACCCGCTTCGCCAGGTGCTCTTCGATCAGATCAAGCATCACACCCACCCGCGCCTCCGCATGCGCCTTCACCTGCGCGGTCGCCGCACCATCGTCGGCAAGCCGGTGCGGATAGAAATAGGTGATCAGCTCGGCATGCAATGTATTGGCCAGGTAGAACATCCATTTGTAGAATTCGGCACGTTCATTCGTGCCGACCGCCGGTGCAAAGCCGGCCTCGGGATGACGATCGACCAGGTGGAGGCAGATGGCGGCCGTTTCGTACAACACCAGATCGCCATCAATCAGCGTGGGTATGCGGCCATTCGGGTTGAGCTTCAGGTATTCGGGCTGCAGATGTCCGCCGCCAGGCTGATCGACGAGCACCAGTTCATGGAGAACGCCTAGTTCTTTCAGCAACATGTGTGGTGCGAGATTCGCACTGCCCGGATTGTAGTAGAGCCGATACATCGTTTTCCCCTATCATGGTCGTTTTAAGGCCGTCATTATGCAAAATTCCGAAGCATCCCGCCCCGACACGCCCTGCGTCGCCGTCTGCTCCACCACCTTCGATGATGTATGCCGCGGGTGCGGACGCACGGTCGCCGAGGTCGCGAACTGGGTGTTCATGACCGATGAGGAAAAGGAAAAAGTGTGGGTTCGCATTACCGCCGAAGGTTATCCGCGGCGCAATACCTGAATTGACCGGCTGCCGCGTTACTCAAGCTCCCGCTAGAGCTGCTGCCCGATCAGCGACATCGACTGCTCTAGAAGTTTTTCGGTCCATGGCCGCGCCCGCCACATCTCCAGCGTAATGCGCCTGCTGCGCGCCAGATCGTTCTCGAAGACGCGCGTCATCTCTTCCGCGAAGCCGTTGTCGTAGATGTTTAAGTTCGCTTCATCGTTCAGGCGGAAGGAACGGTTGTCGAAATTCGTCGATCCGGTCGATACCAGGAAACCGTCGACGATCATGATCTTGCAATGAAACATGGTGTGCTGGTATTCGTGAATCTCGACGCCGGCTTCCAGCAGCTCTCCCCAGCGCGCCCGCGATGCGCGCCGTACGATCCCGGTATCGATGTGTTCGCCCGGCAGGATGATTTTCACCTTTACCCCGCGCCTTGCCGCTGCCGTCAGCGCCCTGATCGCCAATTCGTCCGGCACGAAATAGGAATTTGACAGCAGTATGCTCTGCCCCGCCGACGCGATCGACAGCAGGTACATGAGATGCATGCTCTCGCTGCCGCCGGTGGGCGAACTGCTGAACATCTGGGCCGGCATCTTCCCGCCATCCGGGGTTTTCGGAAAATAATCGGCCGAATGCACCACCCTGCCTGTCGCCTTCATCCAGTTATCCATGAACACCGCCTGAAGCTGGAGCGCGGCAGGACCTTCGATCCGGAAATGCGAGTCGCGCCAGTGCGCGCTGTCCTGCGCATTGCCGGTCCACTGGTCCGCGATGCCGACACCGCCCGTGAAACCCACCTGCCCGTCGATGACCAGCAGCTTGCGATGGGTGCGGTTGTTCATGCGGGTGAGATGCGTCCATGACGGCTTGTGATATCGCTCGACTTCGACGCCGGCATTCTCCAGCGCATCGATCAATGCCTGGTCGATCTTGGCGCTGCCGACCCAGTCGAGCAGCACATGCACCTTCACGCCCGCTTTCGCCCGCTCCTGCAAGGCCTCTGCAAACGTCTGGCCGATCTCGCCCGACCAGTAGATGTAGGTCTCGAACGTGATCGTCTTCTTGGCGGAGCGAATGGCGTCGAGCATCGCCGGAAATATCCGGTCGCCGTTCTCGAGATGCTCGACGTGGTTTCCCTCGATGATCGTCGGCCCGAGCAGCACACCCATCGAGCGCAGATATTGCGGATCACGCACGGTATAGAGGCTTGTCACCTCGCTTTCGATATGCTTTTCGCCTTCTGTGAGATTTGCCGCAAGCAGTGTCAGCACAAGCGTCAAGGCGACGGCGATGCCGATGTGCAGGTAGTTCACATGATGTTTCAGGCGGAGCGGACGATCCTGCAAGTCTTTACCTCATTGGTGGTTTTTCGGTGCGCAGGCGATGGAAACCGATTTTCCGATCGTACGCGCCTGCGAAACGGCCACATTGCGCTGGGTAAAACTTTATGTCCGGTACGGGCAGAAAGCAGAACCGCCCGGCCGGAATGCATCCGGACGGGCGCAAAAAAGGAGCGATGCTTGTTTAGGTGACTAACGACGCGTGCATGCCGGCATGATCCTCATGCATCGTCGCTGGCGCCATCGATGCCGAGTTCATGGATTTTCCGCGTGATCGTGTTGCGGCCGATGCCAAGGCGGACGGCTGCATCGTTCTTGCGGCCATGGGTGTGCTTGAGCGCCGTCTTGATCAGAGCGGATTCGAACTGGCGTCCGAGTGCATCCATCACTTCCGGCTGCCCGGCCGACAGCAGTTGCGCCGCCTCCGATTCCAGAAGGCTGATCCAGCTCGGCTTGTGCTCGCCGCTGCCGTTCATGCCGGAAGCCGGAACCGGGGACGCCGGCAGCAAGCCGCCGGCCGTACCCGCCATCGGCGGCGCTTCCGGCATGGCTGAAAACGATGTCGCCTGTGCAGCGCCCGACGAAGCTGACATCGACGGCATGCTTTCCTTACCGTGCGTCAGATCCTGAGGCAGGTCCTTCACTTCCACCGTCTGCCCGGGCGCCATGACGGTAATCCAGTTGCAGAGGTTTTCGAGTTGCCGCACGTTGCCCGGCAAATCCAGGCTGGAAAGGAACTGCATCGCCGCGTCGGACATGCGCTTGGCTTCCACCCCGAGCTGCTTGGCGCTTTGCGCAAGGAAGTGACGCGTCAGCAGCGGAATGTCTTCGCGCCGTTCGCGCAGGCTCGGCAGCCGTAGCCGGATCACGTTCAGACGGTGATACAGGTCTTCGCGGAACAGTCCTTCCCGCACCCGGTGCTCCAGGTTCTGGTGGGTGGCGGCAATGACCCGCACATTTGCCTTCAACGGCTGGTGTCCGCCGACCCGGTAGAAATGGCCATCGGACAGCACCCGCAGCAGGCGGGTCTGCAGGTCGAACGGCATGTCGCCGATCTCGTCGAGGAACAGGGTGCCGTTTTCCGCCTGCTCGAAGCGGCCGCGCCGCGTCGCCTGCGCGCCAGTGAACGCGCCGCGCTCGTGGCCGAACAGTTCGGATTCAAGCAAGTCTTTCGGGATCGCCGCGGTGTTCAATGCGATGTAGGGCTGCGTGGCGCGCGGGCTATGCTTGTGCAATGCGCGCGCGACCAGTTCCTTGCCGCTGCCGGATTCGCCTGTGATAAGAACGGTCACGTTCGACTGCGAGAGGCGGCCGATTGCACGGAACACATCCTGCATCGCGGGCGCCTGCCCCAGAATCTCCGGCGTCTCTGCCGATACCTGCTCGACGTCGGCTTCGCGCAGACTTTCGTCAAGCGCGCGGCGGATCAGTTCCACCGCCTTGTCAACGTCGAAGGGCTTGGCGAGATATTCGAATGCGCCGCCCTGGAAGGCCGCAACAGCGGAGTCAAGATCGGAAAATGCAGTGATGATGATGACCGGCAGGCCGGGATGTTTCGCCTTCACCGCCTGCAGCAGTTCCAGGCCCGATTCACCGGGCATTCGTATATCGGAGACAAGGACCTGCGGCGTACTATTTTGGAGCGCGTCTATCGCTTCGCGTGCATTCGAGAAGCTCCTGGTGGCGAGGTTTTCGCGCGCCAGCGCTTTTTCGAGTACCCAGCGAATCGATTCATCGTCGTCAACAATCCAGATTGGTTTCATGTATGTACTCGTTCGCTCCGATGGTTACCGCCTCGTTGTTCAAGGCAGCGGAATCAAGATCCTGAAATCGGTGCATCCCGGACGGCTCTCGCATTCGATCACGCCCATGTGCTGTTGCACGAAGGTTTGCGCAAGCGTCAGTCCGAGTCCGCTTCCGCCGTCGCGCCCCGATACGAGCGGATAGAAAACGCGGTCTTGAATCTCGGCCGGGATGCCCGGTCCGTTATCAATGATATGCAAGTCTAATGCCAGCCTGTAACGCACTTTTGCGAGCGTCACTTGCCGCGCAATGCGCGTGCGAAGCGTGAGCATCGCATCGCCATTCTCAATGCGTTCGGATAAGGCCTGCGCAGCATTGTGCGCAATGTTGAGCACAGCCTGGATCAGTTGCTCCTTGTCGCCACGGAATTCGGGCACTGACAAATCGTAATCCCTCTTGATCGTAAGGCCATTGGGGAATTCAGCCACCATCAGGCTGCGCACCCGCTCGCAAACTTCGTGGATGTTGACGTCGCCGACGATATGCGGCCGCCGGTGCGGCGCGAGCAGGCGGTCAACCAGGGTTTGCAGGCGATCCGCTTCCTTGATGATGACCTGCGTGTATTCACGCAGCTCTTTCAGATGACGCTCGGGCAGCTCCAGCTCCAGCAGTTGCGCCGCGCCGCGAATGCCGCCGAGCGGGTTCTTGATTTCATGCGCCAGGTTGCGGATCAGCTCTTTGTTCGCCTGGCTCTGATCGAGAAGACGTTCCTCGCGATCAAGCTTCAGCTGCTGTACATTTTCGCGCAGCTCGATGAGTACCGGTGTTTCCCTGCTGTCGAGCGCGGCGACCACGACGTGTACCTGCAGCGGCTCGCGGCCGGCACGTTCGAGCGTGAGATCGAGACGCTTGTCGGCGAATTCATGGCGCACCGCTTCATTGAACACTTCCGCCAGGTTCTCGCCGTTCAGGAACAACTCATCGAGCTTGCGCTTGACGAGCGCCTTGTAGGACGTTTCCAGCAGGTGTTCGGCAGCAGCGTTGGCATAAGTAACCCGGCTGGCTGCATCGAGAATGATGACGGCGGACGAAAGCAGGTCGAGGCCGTCGAGCGAAGGAAGTGTTGTTTTCACAGGTATGGAAAAAGTAAAGGCCGCATGACGCGGCCTTATTCAAGCAAGCGCTGTACCACTTTACTTGATGTTGGCCAGCTCCCGTTTCAGCGCCTCGATATTTTTTTCGGTACGCCCGATATCGTCTTTCAGCAGGCCGACGCGCTCCTGGTATTTTGCATAATTGCGCTCGTCGCCACGGCGCTCCGGTTCACCGTTGTTGAACTCCTTTTTCAGGTTCGCAAGCTTCTGTTCCTCGGTCTTCACTTCATCCATGAGGATCTGCTTACGGTCGCTGTCGCGGGCTTTTTGAGTATCCGAATCCACCTTGGGGAAATCGGACGGGGTGGATGCCGATGTCGTCTTGACGGCAGCGGTCTGCACGACGGCTTTCTTGGGAACAGGTGCGGCCGGGACCATGGTCAGGCTGGGAAGGTCGATTTTCTTGCAGCCTTTGGTCTCGCCGGTATTCTTGTATTCCTTCTTGCCAGTGCCGTCGACGCATAGGAACACATCCGTTTGGGCATGCGCGCCGCTTACTGCCGCCGCAAGCGCCAACATCGCAAAAAGTTGTGATTTCATAATCTTTCTTCAAAGAAACTAGCTTGACGCCTATCAGTTTAGGACAACTGGCCGGGCAACACAAACAATGAACACAAGAATTTCTTCCAAGGCAACACATTATTGAAAGACAGTGGGCCGTATAGACGGGCGCAATAAAAAAGCGGGAAGGCTTTTCGCCTCCCCGCTCCTGATTCACGCCAGATCTGTTTCCGGATTACAGCGAGTAGTACATATCGAATTCGATCGGATGCGTTGTCATGCGGAAGCGCTGAACTTCCTGCATCTTCAGTTCAATATAAGCGTCGATCATGGTGTCGCTGAAAACACCGCCGCGGGTCAGGAATTCACGATCCTTGTCGAGGTACTCGAGCGCCTGGTCGAGCGACGAGCAGACGGTCGGGATCTTCGCGTCTTCTTCCGGCGGCAGGTGATACAGGTCTTTCGACGCTGCTTCGCCCGGATGGATCTTGTTCTGGACACCGTCCAGGCCTGCCATCAGCAGGGCTGCGAAACCGAGATACGGATTCATCAGCGGATCCGGGAAGCGTGCCTCGACACGGCGGCCCTTCGGGTTCGCGACGTGCGGGATACGGATCGATGCCGAGCGGTTGCGAGCCGAATAAGCCAGCTTGACAGGCGCTTCGAAGCCAGGAACCAGACGCTTGTACGAGTTGGTGCCCGGATTGGTGATCGCGTTCAACGCGCGTGCATGCTTGATGATGCCGCCGATATAGAAGAGCGCGAAATCGGACAGGCCGGCATAGCCGTCGCCTGCGAACAGGTTCTGGCCGTCTTTCCAGACCGACTGGTGCACGTGCATGCCGGAACCGTTGTCGCCAACGATAGGCTTCGGCATGAAAGTAGCGGTCTTGCCGTAGGTATGCGCGACATTCCAGATCACATACTTCATGTTCTGTGTCCAGTCGGCGCGCTCGACCAGGGTCGAGAACTTGGTGCCGAGCTCATTCTGGCCGGCGCCTGCGACTTCGTGGTGATGCACTTCGACCGGGATGCCCATGGCTTCGAGGATCAGCGACATTTCAGAACGCATGTCCTGGAAGCTGTCGACCGGGGGTACCGGGAAATAGCCGCCCTTGACGGTCGGACGGTGGCCGGTGTTGCCGCCTTCCAGCTTTTCGCCGGTGGTCCAGGAAGCTTCCTCGGAATCGATCTTCACGAAGCAGCCGGACATGTCCACCTTCCAGCGCACGCTGTCGAAGATGAAAAATTCGGGTTCCGGACCGAAGTAGGCCGTGTCGCCCAGACCGGAGGACTTCAGGTAGGCTTCAGCGCGCTTGGCGATGGAACGAGGGTCGCGGTCATAGCCCTTGCCGTCGGAAGGTTCGATGACGTCGCACTGCATGAACATCGTGGTCTCTTCCATGAAGGGATCGATGTTGGCCGTGCTCGGGTCGGGCATCAGCAGCATGTCGGATGCTTCAATACCCTTCCAGCCGGCGATCGACGAGCCGTCGAACGCATGGCCGGAATCGAACTTGTCCATGCCGAACTGGGAAACAGGAACGGTTACGTGCTGCTCCTTGCCCCGGGTGTCAGCAAAGCGAAAATCAACGAATTTGACTTCGTTTTCTTTCGCCATCTTCAAGACCTCTGCGGCCGTCTTTGCCATGCGAATCTCCTAAAAATTTGCAAAGTGATGTGGTACGTTGATGTAATGCGTGATATTGCGAATCGGTTGTGAGCGCGCCGGGCACGTAGTATGGTGGTACGGATTGAAACACCAGCAAGTTGCGGTCAGAACTCAGCGGCAGATGATAGCAGATTCCATGCCACTTCCTTGCGTTTAGACAAATCGGATGCACCGTCATAATGCAGCCAAGATAGCGGCAATAGAGTGCAATTAAAATCTTTTAAGCAAATCCGAATTCCGTTTTATTCTCACCATTTAGGTGCAAAACTCTGATGATGCACCGTTATTGTGCACCACGGTATTTCGGCGGCAAATTTTGCACCATCTTTGTACATTTTCGTTTATTGTTTATTTCCTCATAACATTCACCATGACACCGTCCGAAATTCTTGCTATTGCGCGTCAACGTGGACAAAGCGGCCAGACCCCTTATGCGGGCGCGGTCACACCTCAGGAAGCCTATTCCCTGCTGCAGCAGCAGCCTGACATCAAAATCGTGGATGTTCGTACGGATGCGGAGCGCGATTGGGTAGGTCGCGTCGCGGTACCGGAAGCCCAGCATGTCGCTGTCCAATGGAACCTCTACCCAGGTGGCAAACCCAATCCCGATTTCCTTCCTCAACTGGAACAGGCGGCGTCCAAGGACCAGGTGCTGCTGTTTCTATGCCGTTCCGGGGTCCGCTCCCGCCATGCCGCCAAGCTGGCGACCGAGCACGGCTACGCCAACTGCTTCGACATTCTCGAGGGCTTCGAAGGCGACAAGGATGGAGAGAGTCACAGGAAAACCGTGGGTGGCTGGTGCAAGGCAGGACTGCCCTGGACGGGCGCCTGAACGGCGAATCAAGCCGCTTCCGATTTCATCAGCCACAGAATCCGCTTGCGGACAAAGTTGATATGGCTGCGCAGCCCATACAATTCTTCGGCAAACGATAACGGGATCGAGATACGGTTCACGCGTTCTTCGATATCATTCAGCCGCGCAAGCTGTTCCGGATAGACATGCGGCTTTTTTTCAGCGGGCACATCCTCGATCGACTGCTCGACCGCCCGCAACTGGCCATACCATCGGTACACCCTTGAACGCACCTTCCAAACATAGAGCGGGGGAACGATGCGCGACAGCGGCAGGATCAGTGCGCCGAAGGCCACGACCAGCACCCACATCCGCTCAAAGAAATTGGCCAGCCAGAATGGCAAGTAGCGCTGCAGGAATGGCGGACCGTCCTTGTAAAACTTCTGCGCGACCGGCGATACGGGAATTTCGGTGTAATCGGCATTCGGAAACTCGTTCTTCCGGCTAAACCAGCTCCCGCCGCCATGAATCTGCGAGGCCGACTGCACGAACAGATCGACCAGCGCAGGATGCAGATCCTCTCGTGCCACCAGCGTCGCCGTCGGCGCAATCAACCGGTAATCGCGCGGCGGCATGTCGCGGCCGAGATCGACAATCCCGCGTGGCAGGACGACGTGCGAAAGAAATGGAAAGCGACGGGTATAGGCTTCCGCCTGCGCAAAGTCGAACAGGCGGATTCCCGGCGTTTGCAGCAGCATCTGAATCAATACCGCATCGGGCGCGGAACTGAATACCAGGGCGTCGATCCTCCCTTCCAGGAGTTCGACCGTGGCCGGGGTGTTTTCCAGCGCGCCAAGCGTCAGGTCCTTCGGGTCGAGTCCATTCACCGCCAACAGGTTTTTGAACAACCCCGGCACACCGGTGCCTTCCGGACCCACATTGATTTTCAATCCCTTGAATTGCTTGAGTTCCGCCAGCTCCTTTTTTCCACGGTAGAACAGCCATAACGGTTCAGTGAACAGACTGCCCAGCGACACCAGGCCGGTGCGTTCGGCCTCCGCATGTTCTGTCGATCCGCTCTGCACGAAAGCAATGTCAACCATGGAACTCGGCTCCTTCAGGCGTTGCATATTTTCGTGGGAGCCCAGGGACGGCTGCAGAGACACGGTGATACCGAATCTTGCCAAGGCGGCAGCATAACGCTTGCCGAAGGTTTCATAAGCGCCATTCTCCTGCCCGGTCGACATGGTGACGCGTGAAGGCGGGGCCGGATCGACCAGCCAATAGGCCAGCAGGCAGAGCACGGCAATCGCGAGCGCCGTAGGCGCCGCCGCCACGACAAAGTCCGGCAGGGAAAATCGGGTGAACTTGAGAATCTTGGGCATGCGTGACCTGAGGAATTTCATGGGCCACACCATGCCAAGATTTACGGCACTATGCAAGGGGCGGTTGCCCCCAATGACCGACGCTCAGGCGGCGAATTTAAGACAATGGCAAGAGCGACTGAAGACGGAACTATCTCACCGCATGCTGAATTGATTCGCTGCGGCCGGCGCAACCACGTAATGCGGCGTACGACTCTGGCGCGTCAATGCCCGCTTATCGTCGGAGAGAAATTTTTCGGCAACCGCAAACCACTCTTCCACCGAAAGCACGCGCTGCGCAAGCGGAAACAGTTCGGTCTCTTCCTTGTTCAGCCGGATCGCCATCTTTTGGCAGTACAGATCCAGAGAGCCATGCGTTTCTATCAACTGATCCCGATCGACAAATCGTCGTCCGATGACATCGCCGGCCGAGCGCAGCAGCTTTGATCCGGAGGCGCTCAACAGGTCCAGTTCGGCAAGCAGGCTGTCGGCGGCATGCGTTACGGCTTTTATTGCCGGGATCAGGTAGCGCTCTACTTTGCGCGCATGGCAAAGCATATCGAAATGCGTAACTTGTTCGAATACCGTCCTCAATGCGATCAGGTCGACCTGCTGCATATTCCTGCGAAGGGACTGGATGCTTTGCTGAACCTTGCGGAGAACGCGCTGGATGGCATTCTGTTCGTTCGAAATGGCGATCAGGGAATAAGTTGCTGTCAACATCGTTACTCCTTGAATGCTTGAAAATGGGGATACTCCGTGATTGCCTGCATAAAAAATTGCGGCAACGTCAGAGCTGGAGGAAGAAAAACCGGGGTAAAAAACCGTTGCGTGAGTATAGGATGCAGCCCCTGTTGGCATTTGACATAGATCAAATGCCAATGGCTGGATGGAGACTTGTCGATGTCGCGGCGCGGCGATGAAACAAAAATGTTATACGCCCGGACAAAAAGGTTGTTTGTGATGAAAGAACCCGATTGGGTTCCTTCATCGGCAAGTTCAATCAAGCTTGGCGGCGTGTTCCCGCGTAGCATGGAATACCAGCTTCGGCCAGCGTTCCTGGGTGAGCTTCAGATTGACGCCGGAGGTTGCAAGATACGCCATGTTGCCTGCGGCATCATAGGCAATATTGCTTCCCGCCGACGACTTTTCAAAATCCGCGAGCGTCCGCTTGTCATCGCAGGAAATCCAGCGTGCACTGCTGATGCTGGTTCCTTCGAACACCGCATCGACGCCATATTCATTCAGCAGCCGGCTGGCGACGACTTCAAACTGCAGTACGCCGACGGCGCCGAGGACGAGGTCGCCGCTGTGAACCGGCTTGAATACCTGGACCGCGCCCTCCTCGCCCAGCTGCTGCAATCCCTTGTGCAATTGCTTGATCTTCAGAGGATTACGAATGCGCACCGAGCGGAAGAAGTCGGGAGCGAAGTATGGAATGCCGGTGAACTGCAACAGTTCACCTTCGGAAAAACTGTCGCCGATCTGCATGTTGCCGTGGTTTGGCAGGCCGATGATGTCGCCCGCATAGGCCTCTTCCACCTGCTCGCGGCTGGACGCCATGAAGGTGACCACACTGGACACCTTGATCTCCCGGTTCAGGCGCAGATGCTTGATCTTCATGCCGCGCTCAAACCGACCGGAACACACGCGCAGGAACGCGATGCGGTCGCGGTGAGCAGGGTCCATGTTGGCCTGTATCTTGAATACGAACCCGGAAAATGGCGCTTCGGTCGGCTCCACTGCCCTGACCGTTGCATCGCGATGGCGCGGTGCCGGTGCCCAGTCGAGCAGTGCATTGAGGATTTCGCGCACGCCGAAATTGTTGATGGCGGAACCGAAGAACACCGGCGTCTGGGTACCTGCGAGAAAAGCATCCAGGTCGAATGGATGCGAGGCGCCATGCACCAGCTCCACTTCCATCTTCAGTTGCTCGATCTCCAGCGGAAACATCTCGGTCAGGCGTGGATTATCGATACCCTTGATGACTTCGAACTCCTGGTCGGCGCGCTCCTCTCCCGCCTTGAACAGCAGGATTTCATCGCGCAGGAGGTGATACACACCACGGAAATTCTTGCCCATGCCGATCGGCCACGTGACCGGTGCGCACTGGATCTTCAGGACCGATTCAACCTCATCCAACAACTCAAGGGGATCGCGGGTTTCACGATCCATCTTGTTCATGAAGGTCAGGATGGGCGTCGCCCGCATCCGGCAGACATTCAGCAATTTGATGGTCTGTTCCTCGACACCCTTTGCGGCATCAATCACCATCAGCGCAGAGTCGACGGCAGTCAGCACGCGATAGGTATCTTCGGAAAAATCCTGGTGGCCCGGC
>NZ_DASZBA010000039.1:0-37617 GCF_035944575.1 Noviherbaspirillum sp. | reverse complement strand
TCAGTCCGTTCAGGACGTGCCCACGATGTTTGCCCGCATTGATCGATATCCGCCCCTATCTCGCCTACATCAACCGCCAGATCGGCCTGCGGGTTTTTTTACTGCAAAAATAATACGATCGTTCTTTTATCGGGTATAGTTCACACTACCAAATCAGAGCACCGCGTGAATGGTCCAAGACGCTGAAGCAAGCCTCTGTATGCGCACCGAAAAATAGCCCAACGAGACTTTATTGATAAAGGAAGAGATATGACTGCCGAATACAAGGTCAACGGCGCTGTTGCCGTTATTACGCTGAACAATCCGCCGGTGAACGGCCTGGGCCATTCGACCCGCAGCGCGATCGTGGAAAGCATGAAGCAGGCGCTGGATAACGATGCCGTCAAGGCCATCGTCATTACCGGCGCCGGCAAGGCGTTTTCCGGCGGTGCCGATATCAAGGAATTCAATTCGCCGAAGGCGCTTGCCGAGCCGACCCTGCATACGGTGATCAATGTCGTTGAAAGCTCGACCAAGCCGGTCGTGGCCGCGATTCATACGGTATGCATGGGCGGCGGCCTCGAGCTTGCGCTCGGCTGCCATTACCGCGTCGCTTCCGCCGGCGCGCAGATCGCGCTGCCTGAAGTCAAGCTGGGCATTCTTCCCGGTGCCGGCGGTACGCAGCGCCTGCCGCGCGTGCTCGGCCTCGAAATGGCCCTGAACATGATCGTGTCTGGCAATCCGGTGCCATCCGAAAAGCTTGCCAAGACCGCGCTCTTTAATGAAATGATTGAAGGCGATTTGCTTGAAGGCGCAATCGCTTTTGCGAACAAGGTTGCCGATACGCGTCCGCTGCCGAAAGTGCGCGACATGAAGGTCGATTACCCGAACTACGAAGCATTCCTGCAGTTCTCCCGCAATACCGTCAAGGCGATGGCCGGTCCGTTCCCCGCGCCACTGAAGTGCGTCGAAGCAGTCGCCGCCTCCGTCACCAAGAAGTTCGATGATGGCCTGGCCTATGAGCGTCAGCTGTTCGTCGATCTGGTTCAGACCACCGAATCGAAAGCTCTGCGTCACGCGTTCTTCGGCGAGCGCGCCGCAAGCAAGGTGCCTGACGTGCCTGAAGACACGCCGACCCGCCCGATCAAGTCGGCGGCCGTCATCGGCGCCGGCACCATGGGGGGCGGTATCGCGATGAATTTTGCCAATGCCGGCATCCCGGTTCAGATCCTGGAAATGAAGCAGGAAGCGCTCGACAAGGGTCTTGCAACCATTCGCAAGAACTACGAAAACACCCTGAAAAAGGGCAAGCTCACGCAGGAAAAATTTGACCAGCGTATCAGCCTCATCACCGGCACGCTGTCGTATGAAGAGATCGGCCAGGCCGATATCGTGGTCGAGGCGGTGTTCGAGGACATCGGCGTCAAGGAACAGGTATTCAAGAAGCTCGACGAAGTGATGAAGCAGGGCGCGATCCTGGCGTCCAATACATCGACACTGGATGTCGACAAGATCGCCAGCTTCACCAAGCGGCCTCAGGACGTCATCGGCCTGCATTTTTTCAGCCCGGCGAATGTGATGAAGCTGCTGGAAATCGTTCGTGGCGCCAAGACTGGCAAGGACGTTCTCGCGACGTCCCTGCAATTGTCGAAGAAGATCAAGAAGACCGGCGTGGTCTCGGGGGTCTGCGACGGCTTCATCGGCAATCGCATGATCGAGCAATACAGCCGCCAGGCAGGCTTCCTGCTGGAAGAGGGCGCATTGCCGGAGCAGGTGGATAAGGCAATTGAAAAATTCGGCTTCGCGATGGGTCCGTTCCGCATGGGCGACCTTGCCGGTAACGACATCGGCTGGTATATCCGCAAGCGCCGTTACGTCGAGAAGCCGGAAGTTACGTATTCCAAGACAGCCGACCTGCTGTGCGAAATGGGCCGTTTCGGCCAGAAGACTTCCGCAGGCTGGTACGACTACAAGCCGGGCGACCGCAAGCCATATCCGTCGCAGGTCGTCAACGACATGATCATCAAGCACTCGGCCGACCTCGGCATCGAGCGCCGCAAGATCAGCGATGAGGAAATCGTCCAGCGCCTGGTATTTGCGCTCGTCAATGAAGGCGCGCAGATCCTGGATGAGGGTATCGCGATGCGTGCATCGGACATCGATATGGTTTACCTGACCGGTTACGGCTTTCCGCTGTTCCGCGGCGGCCCGATGTTCTACGCCGATACCGTCGGCCTGCCGAGCGTCGTGATGACGATGGAGAAGTTCGCGAAGGGCCGTCACGGCGAAGCCTGGAAACCGGCACCCCTGCTGGCGAAGCTGGCCGCCGAGGGCAAGACCTTCAACTAAGCCCTACATCGTCAACGAAAAAGCCCGGTCTCGTACCGGGCTTTTTTCTTTGCGCCGCCGGATTCTGCGGGCAGGTAAGGGAAAATGCATGGATTAGAATGTGGTACAACACGCAGCGATCGCCCGATTGCGATGACACCGCCGAACGGCATTATCGAACCATGCTGCGGCGTGAACACGAGGACCGAGATTGTGAATCACTTTAAACCGCCGGAATTTACCTTTGATTTTTCGAAGTATGACCTGATCATTGATGCACGTTCGCCAAGGGAATTCGAGGAAGATCACATCCCCGGCGCCGTCAACCTGCCGGTGGCAAACAACGAAGAGTATGCCGAGGTCGGTACGATGCACCGGACGAACAAGCACGGCGCGTACAAGATCGGCGTCCAGTATTCGCTGAAGAATATTGCACGCCATCTCGAAGAAACGGTGTCGAAGTATGATGCGACAAGCAACATCCTCGTGTATTGCTTCCGTGGCGGCAAGCGAAGCAGGCTCTGGCTGGATGCGCTGGAAACCATTGGTTACCAGGTTGAACGCCTGCCGGGCGGATGGAAGAAATATCGCGCGTACGTCAATGAGCAGCTTGCCGTTGTGCCGGCGCAATTCCGGTACAACGTTTTGTCTGGGCCGACCGGATGCGGAAAGACGCGTTTGCTGTATGCGCTCGAAGCGTGCGGCGCGCAGGTGATCGATCTGGAGGAGATCGCCATGCACCGCGGGTCTGTCATCGGCGCATTGCCGGGCACGCCGCAGCCGACACAAAAACTGTTCGACAGCCGGTTGCTGCAGAAACTGCAATCCTTTTCCAACGACAGGCCGATCTGGGTGGAAGCGGAGAGCAAAAAGATCGGCAATGTGCAGTTGCCGGACGCGTTGCTGGCCACGATGCGTAAAGGGGCGATCATCCCGGTCGACGCCGACATGGGGCAACGCGTGCTGTTATGGCGGGAGGATTACCGTCATTTCGAAGAAGACCCGCAGGCGCTCGTCGGGCGGCTGGAGTATCTTCGTCCGCTGGTGGGAGGCAAGGAACTGGACGAGTGGCGGCTTCTCGCCGAGGAAAGGAAAATTCCGGAGCTCTTCGAGCGCATTATGCGCAACCACTATGATCCTGCCTATGCGCGCTCCACGCAGAAGAATTATCCGGGTATCGAGAAACTCGACAAGGTGTTCTTGACGGATCTGTCACACGATGGCCTGCTTCCTGTCGCGCGCACTCTCATCGAGCAATATGCTTCCGCGGATTGAGGAAACGAAAAAGCGTATGCAACGGAAGGCATATCGACCACTGGTGTCGTAACGCGCCTTCACTTTAAATTCGGAGGGATTCATGTTCAAAAAACTGGCTTCGGACGCATTGGGCCTCAGCGATATCGGCGTCATCGTCACGCCGGAAAACTACAAGGATGTCGATGCCGACGACTACCTGTTTCATGAAGACGGAGAAAAAATTTTCTTCCTGATCAAGTCGCGCAAGGATGAATACTGCTTTACCAATCTAGCGCTTATTCATGTCGACGGCGAATCCGCGGTGTCGTCCAAGCGCTCCATCCGGCGGTATGACTACGCCAATTACCGCGTGTCCGATCCGCTGATCGAAACAGCCGGCACGGTGGACCTCGATGTCGAGTTGAAATTCACCTTGGGGGACAGGGTGTTCAGTATCGATATCCGGAAGAAGTACATTGAACAGGTCAAGGATATCTACAAGGCACTATTCTCGATCAGCAAACAGCAGACGCGGGACGAGATCGGGAGAAGCAATGCGATTCGCACGCTGGAGGCAACCGCGTCGATGTACAGGATCACCGACGGCGCCAGCGCCGCCGCGATCGTTACCAACTTCAACGCGGTACTGGACAACCTGAACAGGGCGGTCATGGATCGACACACGAAGCGTGATTTCAGCGACGTTTTTCAGAAGTACATTCAAAACTGAGCCTGCAACGCCAGTTGCACCGTGCGACGGAGAGCTACCAGTAGTTCTCCGTGACGAACTGGCCCGGGATCGCCCGCCTGACCGGCCGCATGCCGCGTTCATGCAGCAGGCGTCGTGTTTCCTCGATCATTTCCGGATTGCCGCACAGCATGATCCGTGACGCCTCCACGCTTAACTGCAGTCCCGCCTTTCGTTCCAGCTCTCCGTTTTGCAGCAAGGTGGTGATCCTGCCGGTGAGCAGCCCGTTGTCATTTATGGGGCCGTCCCGGGTGACCGAGCGTATGACCTGGAGCCGTGCGGGACCGGGCGATCCGCCCGGTGGATTGTTTTCCAGTGCCGCCAGTTCGTTCCTGTATGTCAGCTCATTGGCATGTCGCACGCAATGAACGAGCACCAGATTGCGGAATCGATTCCATACGAACGGGTCGCGTAGAATCGAAATGAATGGCCCGACGCCGGTGCCGGTCGACAGCATCCACAGGTCATCGCCCTCGGTAAACCGGTCCACCGTCATGAATCCATAGGTCTGCCGTTCAATCCAGATCGGATCGCCGGGCTTGATCCTGTCAAGCTGGGTGGTGAACAGGCCGCCGTCGACGATGATGCCGTAAAACTCCAATTCAGCGTCCGCAGGCGCCGACGTCATGGAATAGGCACGCCAGATCATGCCGGATTCGTCCGGCAGACCCATGCGGGCATATTGCCCCGCAGTGAAGGAATATCCTTCGGGTTTTGTGGTCGTAAACGTCAATAGCCTGTCGGTCCATCGGCGCACCGAGATCACTGTTTGCTGCGTTGCTTTCTGGGTTGCTTGCGGCGTTGCATTCATCTTGCTTCCGTCCTGTTGAAATCTCGAAATCCAGTCATCCTGTTTATACTAAGTGCAAATCAAACAAAAGGTCCGCAATGACAAAAATCGTACTGCTTGAAAAAATTCATGCGAGCGCCGTGGCGCATCTGAAGGGTGAGGGCTTCACCGACATCGTGCAATTGCCGACGGCGCTGACCGGCAAGGATCTGGCCGACACGCTGGCCGATACGGATGTGATCGGCATACGTTCCGCCACACATATTACCGCCGATATCCTGGAGAAGACGTCCCGCCTGCGTGCCATAGGCTGTTTCTGCATCGGGACCAATCAGGTCGACCTCGGAGCGGCCGCGGCGCGTGGCATACCGGTTTTCAATGCGCCATTTTCCAACACCCGCTCCGTCGCGGAGCTTGTCATTGCGCAGGCAATCCTGCTGCTGCGGCGGATTCCGGAGAAAAATGCGCGCACGCATCGCGGTCACTGGGACAAATCGGCCGTGGGATCGAACGAGGTGCGCAACAAGCTGCTGGGCATTATCGGCTATGGCAACATCGGCGCGCAGGTCGGCATTCTTGCGGAGAGCGTCGGCATGCGTGTCTGCTACTACGATGTCGAAAGCAAGCTGCCGCTCGGCAATGCCCGGCCCACCGCCAGTCTGGACGAATTACTGGAGCTTGCCGATATCGTCACGCTGCATGTGCCGGGCGGGAGCGCAACCGAGAATCTCATGACGCGCGACAAGATCAATCTCATGAAGCTTTCTGCAGTGCTGATCAATGCCTCACGCGGCGGCGTGGTAGACATTGACGCATTGCACGACGCATTAAAGGAAAAACGTCTCGCCGGTGCTGCGCTGGATGTGTTTCCGGTCGAGCCGCGCAACGAGAAGGAGGAGTTCGTATCCCCGCTACGCGGTCTGGACAATGTAATCCTGACGCCGCATATCGGCGGCAGCACCGAAGAAGCGCAGGAGAATATCGGACGGGAAGTCGCGGACAAGCTGGCCCGTTTCATGAAGGCGGGTACGACGCGCTGGGCGGTTAACTTTCCCGAGCTGCCGCATGTTGACAAGGAGGCAAAGAGCAGGGTGCTCAACGTGCACCGCAACGAGCCCGGGGTAATTGCGCGAATGAATGCGGATTTTGCAGCGGCCGGACTGAACATTGTCGCGCAGCATCTGCAGACGAAGGGATCGATCGGTTATGTGATTACGGACGTCGATGCCGTTATACCGAAGTCCTTGCTGCAAAAGATCTGCAAGGAGCCGGCAACGATTCGGTGTGAACTGATCTAGCGCCAGATCAGGAACATGCAAGGGGCCGACCCGGCTCTCTTGCCTGTTCCTGAAAGCCGCTCGAAGAACGAAAAGAACAAAAGGGGGATGGAACGAGACTTGCAGCCCATTGTCTCAGTTAACCAATGCTGCACATGCTCAGCCTGTGCAGCCGACGGCTTTAATCATGAAGAACCATCCCTCATGGATCGTCATGCTGCTTACCGCGCACGGGGTCGCCTGCCTGTATTTGTTGCTGGCTATTTTTACGGGTTTTGCGACGCCGGTGTTTAGCGTAGTCCGGCATTTGCAGTAAAACGATTCGCCCGCATGAAACGCGCTGCCTTACGCCGGCAGCGCGCGGGTCCGTTTGCGGTCTTTAAAGGCGCTTGCTCGTCACCACCCGTGCTTCGCCACGATCACCGACGGTATGCAGCGTTACAGGCCTGCGCCATACCCGTCCGATATATTCAAGCACCCGTTCCGCCCGTGCGAGATCGATGCCGCGGCCATCGCTCTGGTGGTCATGAACGAGTTGCAGGCTGCCGTCGACATGCAGGTGCTGGGCCGCGATGCGCGGGGCGCCGTAGTTGAATTTCGGCGACAGGATGGCTTCATGCACCGCATGCACTTCCCGCTCGGCAATCCGGATGTCGCCGTCGCCGCGCTCCTGGTAGACGAACAGATCAAGCTTGTCGATCAGTTCCGCACTGAGATAGTTGCGGATGAAGCCGAAATCGTCTTCCTCCTTCATGATCCTGCGCGCCGCATCGAGTCCTTGCTTCTCTACGATGTCTTCCCACATCGAAAATCCGAGGTGATAGGGATTCACGGCCAGCGCGAGCTGGCGTTCGGCCGCGTAGGGACGCACCACATCGGAATGTGCCTTGATCGCGGACAGATAGAGATCATGCGGCAGGAAGTCCGCTTCGCGCAGCAGTCGGGCATGCCAATAGGATGCCCAGCCCTCATTCATGATCTGGCAGGCGAATACCGGATAGAAATAGAAGGATTCCTCACGGACCGCAAGGAAGATGTCGCGCTCCCAGTCTTCGAGTTCCGGCGCGTAATGGGCGATGAACCATAGCAGGTCGTATTCCGGCTGGGGTGGGACGGTCATGCGCTTGGCGGCCTGCTTTTTGTCAGGCTGGGCGCTCTCGCCGGGGAGGTTGCGATAACGCTTCTGGAAGGCGTCGAGCACTGGTTCGACATGCTTTGGATGCTCGATCGGGTACAAATCCCGATGCAGCTCCCGGTTGATGTCGATATGCGGCTCCAGCGCCAGCGCCGCATCCAGGACCGCCTCGACGCGATCCTGGCCATACTCGGTGACTGCCATTTCGATCCTGTGCGCCCGGGCGGCTGCTTCTTCAAGGATATGCCCGCCGGCCATTTTCATGAACTGCGCAAACAGGTGGTTGTTTTTCGCGAAGTCGGCATGGCCGAGAACGTGTGCCGTGACCAGGGTGTTTTCCGGCAAGGTGTTGTTATCGACCAGATAGGCGTGGCACGGGTCGCCGGGGAACATCACTTCGAAGATGCGTGAATGTCCCATCCCTTGGCGGATCAGTTGATGGATGTAGCGCACGCCGAATGACCAATGATGCATGCGTACCGGCAGCCCGTACACCGCGATCTCCATCATGAAATTGTTCGGCACCACCTCGAAATCAACCGGGTAGTAGTCGAGCCCTTGCTTGCGCGCCAGATCTTCGATCTGCGCGGAGTATTCCTTCAGGGTATCAATCGAATTGCACATGGATACATATTTCCTTATTCGACCTGCTGAATGAAGAACTTGCGGATGGCTTTCCAGACGTCATCATGACGCGCCAGGACGCTGCTGCCGATCGGCGCGCCGGTGCGCTCGATCTCGCCGCACAGCATCTTCATCTCGGTTTCACTGGTGCGCGGCGATCCGGGGACCGTCTCCACATAGCCGATGAAGTTCAGCAGGCTGCCGAGGCGGGTAAGACTCTCGATGGCGGCTGGCCGGTCCTCGGTAAAGTTCTCACCGTCGGAGGCATAAAACAGATAACCGTTGTACTGGGACGGGTCGTACTGGCTCTCGATCATTTCCACCGCAAGCTTGAAGGCCGTGGAAGCGCCGGTGCCTCCGGTGCCGCTGACATTGAAGAACTCGTGCTCGGAGAATTCCCATGCCTGCGTGGTATGCGCGATAAAGCGGGTTTCCACTTTTGCGTAACGGCGGCGTATGCCTTGCAGAACGAAAAAGAAGAAACTTTTGGCGAGTTTCCGTTCTGCATCGGTCATGCTGGCTGACACATCGAGCGCGAAGATCACCACCGCATTGGTAGCCGGCTTGCGTCGCTGCACCAACTGACGGAAGCGCAGATCATCGTTGGTGAAGGGCACCGGATTTTCCTGCACCGCGCGCCGCTTCACCGCCTCCTTCACCGTACGCCGGCGGTCGAGGCGGGCACGGGCGCCGTGCTTGTCCCAGCCCTCGCGCACCATTTCCTCGTCGTTGATGCTGATATTGCGCTTCGGCTGCAGATCGGGCAACTGCAATTCCTCCCACAGCCAGTCGATGATGTCGTCGACCTTGAATTCCAGCATCAGTTTTACTTCACCTTCATTGTTGCCGCCTTCGCCCGCTTCGTCGCCCATATCGGGCTGCGCCTGGCGCAGGACGTCGCCCGGCTTGCCCTTGCCCTGGCCGGCGGCGGTCTGCGTCTGGGAGTTGGAATCCGACAATCTGAATCGCGCATGCTCAAGCAGGTGCACCGGGACCTGCACCGTCCTGTCCTGAGAGCCGGTGATGACATCCGGGCCGGCAACCAGGTTGGGCAGGTTCTGCTGCACCGCTTCGCGCACCTTTTCGTTGTGCCGAAGCCAGTCGCGCGACCCGCGTGAAAACAGGTCGTACCACGGGCTCTCAGCGGACATCGTAATGTGATTCACCATATTGGGACCTTAAAGCACAAACTGCATGCATCATCTGACCGCTGACGGCACGTCCGAACGTCACTCCTGCGCCATCAGGGTCGTTACATAATTGAGCGCCTCGCGCGCGCTGTGGCTGTCATATCCGTACTCATCCACCAGCCGCTGTTCCACCACCGAGATCTTCTGCCGTACTTCATCGTCGGGGCGGGTCGTGGAGCTCACCAGGCGCAACACGTCGCGCCGCTGTTCGAACAGGTATTGCTGGACCGCGTTGTGCAACTGGGCGTGGCTGTCGAGCGTGAACTTCTCGCCGCGCTTGTATGCGCCCATCGCTTTCCTGACCACCTCCTGCCGGAAGGACTGCTTGCCGGAGTCGGAAATATGGATCTTTTCCTCGACCGCCCGCAGGAAACGTTCATCGGGCCGACGCTCCTCGTTGGTGATCGGGTCCTTGATCTGGCGGTTGTCGAGCATCGCTTCCACCTCGTCGAGGTACTTGTCGAGCAGGTCCTGCGCTTCCTGCTCGAAGGAGACGAACAGCGCCTTGTGCACATCTTCCTTGACCCAGCGGTTGTAAAAATCCTTGCGGGCCAGTACCAGGTAATCGACCCACTTGCGCTTCTTCTTCGGATCGATACGCGCATCCGATTCGATCGAGTCCTTGATCGCCAGCAGAACATCCATGGTCGTCAAGCTTTTGACATTGGATTGGATGATGGCGTTCGATAAGGCGTTGATCACGAAGCGCGGAGAGATGCCGGCCAGCCCTTCATCCGGCATCTTCTGTTTCATGCGCTCGACATCGGCGTGACCGTATCCTTCCACCTCCTCATGGGCGTACAGGCGGATCTTTTTGGCCAGTTCGAGGTCGCGTTCGTCGTTATCATTCAAGCGCGTCAGAATCGCAAATACCGCTGCCGCATGCAATGCGTGCGGGTCGAGGTGCACCTGGCGGAATGCGGGCGCCGCGGATGAAATCAGTTTCTTGTAAATTCGCGCCTCATCTTTGTAATTGAGTGTGTAGGGCACTTGGATGATCACCATCCGGTCCAGCAGCGCCTCGTTCTCGCTCTCCTGCAGGAAGCGGCGGAATTCGGCCAGGTTGGTATGCGCGAGAATGGTTTCGTCCAGATAGATCAGGGGGAAGCGCGACACCTTCACGTTCTTCTCCTGCGTGAGCGTGAGAAGGAGGTAGAGGAATTCGCGTTTGACCTTGAGAATCTCGATCATCTCCAGCATGCCGCGGCTGGCCGCGTATACCGCGCCCGACCATGACCACGCCCGCGGATCCCCTTCGTCGCCATACTCCGCAACCTTCGACAGGTCGACCGAACCTACCAGGTCGGCCAGGTCGGCGGTGGTCGGATCGTGCGGCGCATAGGTGCCGATGCCGACGCGGCCGGCCTCGGAGATGAAGATGCGCTCCACCGGCATCTTGAGGAAGTCGCCGCCGTAGTCGTTCTCCAGGCGGGTGCGGCAATGCGGGCAGACCTCGCCCTTGACTTCGACGCCGTAGGTCTCCCGGAACGAGCCGCGCAAGGTATGCGGCACCAGGTGAAGAGGCGATTCGTGCACCGGGCAGCCCTGGATCGCGTAGACGGCACCGGCGTCCGTCATGCTGTATTCCTCAAGCCCGCGCTTGAGAAGGATGACGAGGGTCGATTTGCCGCCGGATGGCGGTCCGAGCAGCAGCAGCAGGCGACGGCCAACTTCGGACCCGGCTGCCGCCGCCTTGAAGTAATCGACGACACGGTCGATGGATTCGTCGATGCCGAACAGTTCCTGGTCAAACAGTTTACGGCTGAATTTTCCATCCTCGTTTTCACCGCCCATCCAGCGAATCATGTCCCACATGTATTGATGCGAGGTGCGAGCGGCGCCCTGCGGGTCTGCCGGCAGGATCTCTTCGAGGAACTGCGACAGCGGACCGGACCAGTACACCGCGCGGTGGTTCTTGGTGAAAGCCACCAGGCTCTGCAAAAAGTTTTCTTGCTGTTCGGTATGTTTGGTTGAATCTAGATTCGACATCGCATGTGCTCCGCGTGAAGTTGGTGGGACGTGATTCAGTGGACATCTGAGACTATCTTCCGTTTCTGATGCGCCCGATTTAAGTATAGGGCGCTACGAAAAAAGCGAATGATGAGAACGATCAAGGAAATCTACGCAATATGACCGATATGCAATTCAAATCGCACTACCCTTGAGATAGCAAGATGCGTGCAAGGAAAACGTACATGAGCGAATGTAAAAACGCCTGCATGCAGTACTGGTATATGCATATTTGATGGCCGGCCGAAAACCGATTGCGTTCCACTTCCGGCATGCTGTTGAATGTTGCGGCGCGCAAATAACCCATGTATGGAAATCGCGGAGTGTATGTTCGAATAATCGGCACAGGCAGTGCGACAGAAATCGCTCCTTACGTCGATGAGCTATGCGAAGAGCAATGACGACAGGTGCGTCCCATGCGGTTCGCGTCATCAGCAGCACCTATCAATTTCGAAGGCAGAAAACCATGACAGGAATTGTGCGCACAGGGTGTTCCGGAGCCTGGATAAAAGACGGCATGACAGGTCCACCCGGGGAGAGTGATACGGCGACTTCAGGACAATCCGTCACATCGCTCCGGGCCTTGATCAGCGGAGCGAATTTATTTGGTTGAATTTATTTGCGTTCCTTATGCACGAGTCGTAAAGCGGCAGCGTTAACCGAACAGGCACATCGAACAGACTTCAACAAAAGGCAAAGATCCTCAGCTTTGTTGAAAACATGCAATCTTTAATACATGGAACAGCATTTGCAATGCATTTTGTTGTATAAATTAATGCACCATCTCCGAGCAACATTACGCCGTCGATATCTGTTGCCGTGCGGATGGTGATGATTGCAAATCGTGGCTTGTTGCAACCTTGCTTTTCTTCCGTTTGCCGGGAAGTATGAAGACCCAGGAGTTCAGTCGATGACCATAACACTCGCTCGCCAGCATTCCGTATATGACACCAAGGCCGTCGAGAGCGCGCAGGAGAGAGCGCGCGCCATGAAATCAGTCGAGCTCGAAGCATTTTATGAAAACATGCTTGAACTCGGCGGAGAACGGTTCCTAACTACTCCCTCGACTGCGGATGCACTTGATCCGCTCTATGAAGATTGTCCCAATTTCGGCGAAGTGCTGGACGATCTGTCGCGCTATCTCGGCCTCGCCCTTGCAGGTGGCGCAAGCTTCAACGTCATGCCTGTTCTGCTGCTGGGCGACCCCGGCGTCGGAAAAACGCACTTCGGCAAACGGCTTGCCGGCGTACTCGGAACAGAATTCGAATTCATCAGCATGAATGCCCTGTCGGCTGGTTTCGTCATCACCGGCAGTTCATCGAGCTGGCGCGGCGCGAAATGCGGCAAGGTGGCGGAGCGGCTGGTCAGGGGGCGTTTCGCCAACCCGGTGGTATTGCTCGACGAAGTGGAGAAAGCAACCGGTTCGACGCAATCGGATCCGATGGCGGCGCTGTACCAGTTGCTGGAGCCGGAAACATCGCGCGCCTTTCATGATGAGTTCATCGATCTCGATCTCGATGCCAGCCAGGTGTTCTGGGTGCTGACCGCCAATAGCCTGGAAGGCATCCCACCGGCCTTGCTCAGCCGCATGGCCATCTACGAAGTGCCGTCGCCGACACCCGAGCAGGCCGCGGCCATTGCACAGAAGGTATATGCCGGGCTTCTGAAGGAACTGAAACTGCAACAGATGGAAACCGGATTGTCCGATAGCGTGCTGGATAAATTGTCGGAAATCTCGCCGCGCGAAATGCGCAAGGCCTTGCTCGACGGACTCGGATTCGCGGTTGCCGCAGGCAGGAGCGGGCTGACGCCGGAAGATGTGCGTGTCAAGCCGGACGTCTGCAAGCGCCGCATCGGTTTTTGATCGGTAGGCTGAGAATCCGGTACCGGCGTACCGGATTTTCGGAACTCTTGCCTCCGCGACCGGCACGCTTGTTGCGTCGCCGGCCCTGGGAGGGATTGCACGTCCGGTGCAACCAGGCAAACCAATTCAGCATTTACCGGGATAACTATTTTGACTCGACACTTTCTACCTGAAGGCGGCCGGCAAACGGCTGCCAAACTGCATACCATCGTGGTCGTCGGCGGCGGTGCCGGCGGTCTCGAACTCGTCACCGCGTTGGGCGACAAGCTCGGAAAAAAGGGGAAGATCAAGGCTGTGCTCGTAGACCGGTCGCCGACGCACCTGTGGAAGCCCCTGTTGCATGAAGTCGCTGCCGGCAGCCTGGATCTCAACGCTCATCAGGTTGAATATATTGCCCAGGCACGCTGGCATGGGTTTGAATTCCAGCAGGGTGCACTGATCGGGCTGGACCGCGAACGCAAATGCATTACCGTCGCCGCGTCCCACGACATCGACGGCGTTGAAATACTGCCGCAACGCGACATTCCCTACGATACCCTGGTGCTTGCGATCGGCAGCGTCACCAGCTACTTCGGCGTACCGGGTGCCGAACAGCATGCGATCGCACTCGACACCACCGAACAGGCGGAGCGCTTCCGCCGGCACCTGATCGCCGCCTGCATGCGGGCGCAGAATCATATCGGAGAGCATGCGAACGATGTGCGTCCGCAGGTGGATATCGCGATCATCGGCGGCGGTGCAACCGGGGTGGAATTGTCAGCCGAATTGCGCAATACCGCGCAGGTGCTGCGGGCTTACGGATTGCACAAGCTTGACCCGGTGAAAGATGTCCGCATCACGATCATCGAAGCAGGTCCCAGGCTGCTGGCGGCGCTTTCCGAGCGAGTGGCCAATGCCACCACCGAACAGCTGCGCGCGATGGACATCACCGTGCTGACGTCGGAAAAGGTTACGGAGATCCGGGAGCGGGCGGTGTTGACGGCGAGCGGGAAAGAATTGCATGCCGACCTGATCGTATGGGCTGCGGGCATTCGCGCGCCGGAGATTCTGCCCAAGCTCGGCCTGCCGGTGAACAAGCAGGGGCAGATACTGGTCGAGCAGACACTGCAGACCGAAGTCGATCCCGATATTTTTGCCTTCGGCGACTGTGCGAGCTGCCCGTCGTCCGATACCGGCAAGCCGGTGCCTCCGCGTGCCCAGGTAGCGCATCAGCAGGCGAATTTTCTGTACCGCGCGTTACGCCGCCATCTCGCCGGACAGCCATTGGAAAAATTCCATTTCCGCGACAAGGGTTCGCTCGTATCGCTCGGCCGGTTCAGCGCGGTCGGCAATCTGATGGGCAACCTGACCGGCGGCACGATGCTGGTCGACGGCATCATTGCGCGGTTGCTGTATTCATCGCTCTACAGAATGCATGTGATGGCACTGTTCGGCTTCGTGCGCATGGTGCTTGACACGATCGTGCATTGGCTGCGCCGCAAGACCGCGCCGCGCATCAAGCTGCACTGAACGCTACTTGCCAACCGGAGCGCACCGCGCTCCGCATCGGTAAAAAGGGCTAAACCGCTGTAAATCTTTCCAAGCGCTCACAAGCTGCAATGGATCGCCTTCGCGGTCACTGCGGCTGGTTTCGGTGCGCAGGCCGCGGCGCCGGTTGCATACAATCCGGCGATTGAAGTGCGTCCTTCGCCGTTCACCTCCAACAGGCCCTCATCGTCGAACTCCGGTCCCAGGCAGCGCACAAGGTCGATGCCGGTGTCGTCGCCCGGAATGGCGTAGAGCGCGTCGTAGCGCCGGATGGCGCCGTTACGGAGGTGCAGCGATGCATTTCCGCCTTTCGCGACATCGACGCGGACGATCGCATCCTGCAATGTGGGTATGCCGGCCTCGCGCAATGCGGCGCGGTCGTGATCGGCAAAGCGCAGCGGACGGCCCAGCGTCAGCAGTGCGATCGATGAAGCGAAGTGATTGAGGTAAAGCGCTTCGCCGACGCTGCGGGTATCGTTGCCGACGACCGCTACCCGCTTGCCCGCCGCCACGCTGCCGTCGCACAGCGGGCATTGCCTGATGGCGCCGCGGCGGATGGCAAGCCGGAAGCCGGCGGGAAGGGGCTGCGCATCCGCGCAATCAAGTGCAAGCAGGACGGTGCGGGCGCGTATTGCTTCGTCTCCGGAAAAGCAGAAGAAGTCGCCTCCGACGATTTTTTCGATCCTGTGCACGACGGACGAACTGATGCGTACGCCATGATGGATCGCCTCCGCCTGCAACCGTGACAGCAGTCGCGCACGATCACTGCCGGACGCCGGCGGTACGGCCCCGGTATCGAAAATCCGGACTGCGTGCTGCATGGCGGCAAGCTCCATGGCCGCGCTCAGGCCAGCCGGTCCGGCGCCGATGATCACGCAATCCAGTTTCTGCGGTGAAGTATGCATGCCTTGTCTCCATTGGTGATCACCCGGTGCAGGCAGATTCCATGCCGGGAAGAGCCATGCGTGTTTTATTCCGCTTCGATGCCGCCCGGATTCACGATCAGACGCCGGAAACGCAAGGTCGATTTCGTTTCGACGTGCCCGGCCCATTGCTGTACGACTTCGACCGGCTTGTCTTTGGCGAGTTGTCGCATGAGGAAGGAATTGCGCAGCACCTGCGGCCCGAAGCCACCGCGCGGATGCAAGGCCGCGCCATTTGCCTTGAGCACCGCCTGCACCTTGCGGTAAAGCGTTGCCGGAAGCATCCTGCCGCCCTTGCCGGACACGAAAACGGTCGTTTCGCCGGCCAGCGGCAATGTTTTGCGAACGTCGAGCCAGCGTTGCAGCGGCTCCCGGGCGAAGGGCACGATGGGCGCCTTGCGCTCCGGCACCTTGCCGTGTGCGGGGATATCGATGTATGGGGGTTCGGCGGCGAGCCTGATCTGGTCGAGTTGCAGGCCGACGATCTCGGCGGTATACAAGCCCGAGCCGATGATGAGAACCATCATCGCCTGATCGCGATAGTCCCGCCAGAACCGCGGTGGTGTCGCCAGCACCATGCGCACGAAGGTATCGTCTTCCTGCGATGCCAGTGCGACCGGACTGCGGTCGGGGGCAGGGCGATAGTACTTCAGGAGCACCGCGCAGGGATTGCCGCCGCGGCGGATGCCTGCTTTCTTAAGATGCTCGAACGTCTCGCCAAGCAACTTCAGGTAGCGCCGCCGGGTGGAGTCTTCCGCAGGCCGGCCGTCCTTCGCACTCAGGCTGTCGAGAAACTGCGCGATGCGGTCGGATTGCACCGAACGCAAATCGAGCTCATGGAGAACAAGATAGTCGACGAAGCGCCGCCACATCGCGCAGTGCTGGCGCACGGATCGCTCGGCGTACAGGAACCCGTCCGAATGCGGCATGCTGCGCCGCCAGTTCTCGAATGCCGCGCGGGGATTGATCAGCCAGTGGTGCGCAGGCCTTGGCGCCGGTGAGTCAAGTAGATCGAGTTGCTCCACGATATGCTCCATCCATGCCGCGTGCCGGCCGGCGGCAGCCGGACGACTTGATCGCATGGCAATAAGAGTGGAGCCAGGGGAATGGGTTCAATCAGGCAAGACGATGATTTGAAGAAGAACAAAGCCTGCGCGGAATGCAATATACCGGAGCTGCGCATTGCATGCCTGTTCCTGTATGCCGCATTTGAAGTTCGGGCTGACAGGAGGTTTGGTATTGTTCTGTTCCGGTATATTGCATTTGGTACCAGCGCAGCAGGGCCTCAATGCGCTTTGACCAGCGCGCCTTCTTTGAGAAGAACGTCGACCGCTTGCGCTTCGATTGGCCTGCTGTAGTAGAAACCTTGTGCAAGGGCGCAGCCATTCCTGGCAAGAAAGGCGGCCTGGTCAGCCGTCTCCACACCTTCGGCGATCACCTTCAGGCGAAGGTTGCGTGCCATGACGATGACAGTGCTGACAATGGCGGCGTCGCTTGCATCCTGCCCGATACCGCTTACGAATGAGCGATCTATCTTGAGGGCGTGAATCGGGAACCGTTTCAAATAAGCAAGACTGGAATATCCGGTTCCGAAATCGTCGACCGACAATTGCACACCCATATCGAACAGGCGCTTCAGTGTGGCGGTACTTTCTTCGCCGGGCTGCATCAGTACGCTTTCCGTGATCTCGAGGTCCAGCGCATTGGCGGGCAGGCCGGTGCGTGTCAGTATGGCCTGCACCTGATCAGCGAAGTCAGGTTGCAGCATCTGCCGTGCGGACAAGTTGACGGCGACGCAAAGTTCTTCATGACCCGCATCGCGCCAGCATCGCAGCTGGCTGCACGCTTCCTCCAGCACCCATTCTCCGATCCGCGTAATCATGCCGCTTTCTTCCGCGATGGGAATGAATTCGAGCGGCGGCACGAAGCCGCGGCCGGGATGCCGCCAGCGAAGCAAGGCTTCGAGGGAAACGATCCTTCCTGTGGCGATATCCACCTGCGGCTGATAGTGCAACTGGAATTCGCCTTTCGGCAAGGCCATTCGCAGCCGGCTTTCGATCGACATCCGCTGCTGGGCGGCCTGGTCCAGCGCCGGTGTGAAAAACTGGAAATTGCCGCGGCCCTTGGATTTTGCGTGATACATCGCGGTGTCGGCGGCACGCATCAGCGCTTCGACGCTGTCGCCGTCATCCGGGTAGACGCCGATTCCGATGCTGCCGCTGGTATGCAGATCCATGGCGTCCATCATCAGCGGCTGCTCCAGCGCGGCGAGGACCTTCTGCGCGAGTGCCGCGGCCTGGTTGCCATTCTCCAGTCCGGTGACGCATATGACGAATTCGTCGCCCCCCAGCCGCGCCACGGTGTCGCTCTTGCGCACGCACTGCTTCAGCCGGTTCGACACCTCGCACAGCAAGCGGTCGCCGACGATGTGGCCAAGCGAATCGTTGATGTGCTTGAAGTTATCCAGGTCGACGAACATCAGTGCCATTGAATGGCCGGCACGGTCGGCCTGAGCGATCGCCTGGGTTACGCGATCCTGCAGCAGGGCCCGATTCGGCAGGCTGGTGAGCGCATCGTGCAGCGCCATGTGGCGAATGCGTTTTTCGGTTTGCAGAAGCTGCTCGTGCGCTTTCTTCAGGCGACGGTTGGTTTCCAGCAGCTGGTCGTTGGTTTGATGGAGTTTTGCGGTGCGATATTGCACCAATAGCTCGAGGTGTTCACGGTGCTGACGCAGCTCCGCCTCGTCATGCAGCCGGTCGGTGATATCCCTGACCACCACGACCAGGACCTTTTCGACATCGGGCTTGCCGGTGCTTTCGTCGGACTCGGTGTGAACGATGCTCGCCGACAGCGCCACATTGCGGATTGCACCTTCGCGATTTTTCAGGCGCGTTTGGAAATCCTGTACCTCGCCGGAAGGCTGCAGCGCTTCGACAAAGCGGGTGCGGTCGGACGGATCGTTCCAAATGCCCAGTTCCAGCGACGTTTTACCGATAACATCGGCCCGACGCTGGCCGGTGAACCGTTCGAAACCCGGGTTGACGTCGATATACAGGCCGTCGGAAAAACGGCTGATGGAAATAAAGTCGGGTGAGGAGTAGAACACGCGACGATAGGTCTCGAGCTCCGCCAATGAAGCGGAAGGCGCTTTTCCGGACTTGCTCTTCACTGTGTAACGTCTCCTGTTGGGCGGCATCCCGAGCGGACAGCTTGCTTGAACCGGGTTGGGTCGGGATACGCGCCGGCAGACATCTCCGGCCAGCTCGACGCGTCGGGAGAATGTAGCATTAATTTTTAATGCAGTAGAGAAATAATTGGCCGTTGTTGTTTGGCCGACAGTCCAGGTCGGTTGTTGCCTGGTTCAGGCAATAACCTCGACCTTTGCGGGTCCGTCGACCATTTCGCCGATTACCGCGGCGCCCGCAAAGCCTTCGCGCCGGAACAGGTCCAGGACCGCATCCACGGCTCCGGGAGCGCATGAGACAAGCAGGCCGCCGGATGTCTGCGGATCGGTCAGCAATGCCTGTTCGACGGACGAGATGCCCGTGCCGAGTGCGACGTCTTTCCCGTAGCCGGCCCAATTGCGCGCGGACGCGCCGGTGACGCACCCGGCTTCCGCGAGCCGCCGGACTTCGGGCAGCAAGGGAACCATCGGCATATGAATGCGGGCGCCGATCCCCGCGCCGCGCGACACTTCGAGCAGATGCCCGAGCAGGCCGAAACCAGTGACATCGGTCAAGGCATTGACACCCGCCATGTCCGACAGGAAGCGGCCTGGTTTATTGAGCTTCGTGGTGCTGGCGATCATGGCGGCGTAGCCGGCGTCATCAAGTCGGCCTTTCTTGAGCGCGGCGGAAAGCACGCCGACGCCCAGCGGCTTGCCGAGCACCAGTTTGTCCCCGGCTTTCGCATCCGCATTGCGCCTGACTTTGTCCGGGTGCACCAGTCCGAGCACGACGAGTCCGTAAATCGGCTCCACCGAATCGATCGTATGGCCGCCGGCAATCGGGATGCCGGCTTCAGCGCAGATCGACTCGCCGCCCTCCAGGATCTTGCCGATTACCGATACCGGCAGCTTATCGATCGGCATGCCAACGAGCGCAAGCGCCATGATCGGGGTGCCGCCCATGGCGTAAACGTCCGAAATGGCATTGGTAGCGGCGATGCGGCCGAACTGATAAGGATCGTCGACGATGGGCATGAAAAAATCAGTGGTGGCGATCAGCGCCTGCTCGTCGTTGAGGCGATAGACGGCGGCGTCATCAGCTGTCTCGATGCCCACCATCAGTTCCTTCGGAACCGGAAAACCCCGGGTGTTTTTCAGGATATCGGCCAGCACGCCCGGTGCGATCTTGCAGCCGCAGCCCCCGCCGTGAGAGAAAGAGGTAAGCTTGATGTGGTTGTCGGTCAATGTATTCATGGATGTTTTTGCAAGAGAACACGGCGTATCGCGCGCCGGGAAGCATTTCGATACCGGATTATCCTCCATGGCGGCAGGGTATGCCGGACCACGGCGGGCGAAGTGGTTTCTGTCGCCTGTTGCATCGAAAAAGTACAATGTCCGGACCGCGGTAGAAAACGGATTGCCCGTCACCGCCCGGAAAGACAAGAAGGAGGAGGGGGACGTCATGGTTACACTCAACATCAACGGCCGCGACATGCAGGTGGACGCGGATCCCGCCACGCCCGTCCTGTGGGCGCTGCGCGATAACCTCAACATGACCGGCACCAAGTTCGGCTGCGGCGCCGCCCTTTGCGGGGCTTGTACCGTGCACCTGAACGATCAGCCGGTCCGATCATGCGTAACGCCGATTTCTGCCGCCGCAGGCCAGCAGATCACCACCATCGAAGCGATAGTAAACGACAAGGTCGGCAAGGCGGTGCAGGATGCCTGGATCAGGCACGATGTACCGCAATGCGGCTACTGCCAGAGCGGCCAGGTGATGAGCGCCACTGCGCTGCTGCGTACGAACAGGAAGCCGTCCGATGCCGATATCGACGCCGCGATGAGCGGAAACATCTGCCGCTGCGGCACCTATCAGCGCATCCGGGCCGCAATCAAAACCGCCGCCGAAACCCTTGCCTGAACTGCGATTCCATGGATAGCGTTGACCTCGAAGTCCTGAAAGCCTGCAGCCGCTGGTTAAACGAGGGCCGCGGTTGTGAACTCGTGACCGTTATCCGTACCTGGGGCTCCAGTCCCAGGCCGGAAGGCGCGATGCTGGCGATCCGCGATGACGGTCTTGTGGTCGGCTCCGTATCCGGCGGCTGCATCGAGGACGACCTCATCGACCGCGTGCGCCGGGATGGCATCACCCGCACGCATCCGGAACTCGTCACCTATGGCATCAGTGCCGACGAGGCGCACCGGTTCGGGCTACCCTGCGGCGGTACGCTGCAACTGGCCATCGAACCTGTGTCGGCGCGCAGCGCGATCGATGCGTTGCTGGAGCGCCTGGCACGCCATCAACTCGTTGCACGCAGAGTCGATCTCGCCACCGGCGACACCCGGCTTGACCCCGCCGCGCCCGGCATGACGATGCAGGTTTCCGATAGCACCCTGACCACCATACATGGCCCGCGCTGGCGCCTCCTGATCATCGGTGCAGGTCAGTTGTCCCGCTTTCTCGCCCAGATCGCGGTCGGCATGGATTACCAAGTTACCGTCTGCGACCCGCGGGAAGAATACCGGGATGCATGGCCGGTACCGGAAGTGACGATGCTGCACGCGATGCCGGACGACGCGGTCCTTGCCCTGAAGCTGGACAGCCGCTCCGCGGTGGTGGCGCTGACGCACGATCCGAAGCTCGACGACCTCGCGTTGATGGAAGCCCTGAAGTCCGAAGCGTTCTATGTCGGCGCGATCGGCTCCCGGGCCAACAATGCGAAGCGGCGTGAACGATTAAAGGAATTCGATCTCGGCGATGCCGAGCTGGCAAAGCTGCGCGGCCCGGTCGGCCTGTATATCGGCAGCAAGACACCTGCGGAGATCGCGATCTCGATCCTGGCCGAACTCACGGCCGCGAAGAACGGGGTGACGCTGCCCGATACCGTCCGTGTGGCCGCGGCCAAGGAAGCGCGGTATCCCGCTGCACCGGATTCCGGCTGCACGGTTCGATAGTGATACCGACCACGCCAACGAACAAATTCACGTTCCGACACCCCGCAGCAGCGGCAGGCCCGACACAGCCCGGCAAGCCGCTGTCCAGAGGCCGTTGAGCATTGTTGAGCCTGCAGTCGCCGGGACTGCGTGTGCCGCCGCCGCACAGCGTGATCGGGTCTGCCCGCCGTTATCTCTGTATCCCGCAGGGGCGCAAAGCGATATCTGATGCGGGTTCCCGAGGATTGGCCATCCATTCCGGCGCCATGTTTTTGTGCCGACTATGCGCGCGATCCGGCTTGGTGAACACAACACCCTGTAACTGGAATTTTGTCACTGGCCCAAGATGGAACTGACGGCAGGTTTTCCGCCACTCAGTTCGAGCTGGCAATTTTGACAGGTTCGGTCAGCATTTTTGTTCAATGCAAAGGTGGTAGACCATGACGATATCCAGTAAATCGATTCCATTCACGCCCAGTGTCGGTATCAACACGCTCGAAGCGATCACGCCGCCGCTGAAAAAGAACGAGGCTGCCGTACCGCTTCCGGCGTCATCGAGCGACCAGCCGGTCCGCAAGCGCCCGGGCGGCGCGGAAGCGCAACTGCGGATGCAATCACCGCTCTCGATGGCGATCACGGCATACGCGCATGCTGCCCGCCACGCGGGCAATAGCGGCGAAAAAATTCAGGCGAATGAGAAAGAGTTTAGGTTGCTGAATGCCTGGCTCGCGACGGGCCAAAATGCCGCCCCGGCGAAGGATCTGACCAGGTTGTTGAGTATTCCGGACTTTCTGGAAGTGGACCGGGTAGTAAAACACTTCCATCTCAAGGGAGGGTTCCCGGTGCCGGGCAGGGACATGGATGGCGCCCGCAGCGCAGTCAAGCAATTGCATGCGATGGTCTGGGGGCCGGGCCTCGTCGACCTGCATCCCGGAATCTCCGAGCTTCAATGCGATGCTCTCTCGCTGCTGGACCAGTGGCTGAGGGAGCCGGAGCCCGGGAAACCTGCACCGGGAAGATCTCTTATCCGCCTCCTCGATGAATCCAAGCAGTTCGACGATCTGAATAGGCAGGTATCCCTGTTCAGGAACTTGGCCGAACAGCGTTGGACACAGAACTACCTCACACCCTTTTTCGTGAAGAGCCTGCACGAACTGTTCCATCAGCAGCCGCAGCAACCGGACGTTGCCCGGCTTGTCGGTCACCAGAATGCCACCGGTACGCACGACTTCGTTCTCAAGCAGCTTGGCGCAATCGCCGGTGCCGCCGGGAATGGCGGCTCGTCGAAGGGGAGCACGGACGTTGGTGCCGCAACCGCGGCGGTCGGAGGTGGCGCGCATCAGAAAGCGGGACTACACGCGGGGTTCAGGAAACTGCGCAATGTCGAGCCGGCGGGCTATCGCTTGCCGGCAAAGGACCCGGATGAGGTGAAGGCGCTCGACCCATTGCGCGATCTGCCGGTAAGCTTGGGCGAATCTGTGATCGACTCCGATCACGCTATCGCCGAAGACGGCACGGCGCTGCGGTGAACGGCGCGCGAGCCTCGCAATCCTGTCTGGCCGCACCGCGCCGGTTTCAACAGGATTCAGCGCTGTATATGGAGCTAACGTGTCGGACCAAACGTAGTGGACCAAACGCGGACGCAACTTTTGGTGAGTGAAGTGACCGAACAGGCCCGGGTGGTGCGACTGGAGTTGGCAAAAGAAATCAGATCATAGATTTTTACCAACAGATTTTCACTGTCTTTCTCCGGCGCGCTGATGGATGGGGCTCACCGATAGACGCCTGCACTTCTCCTCCAGCTTTTCGATGAGCTTTTCATTGAGGCAGATGCTGCGGAGATAAGAGGAGCCCCGGCCCGCCCGAGGGGAGGAGGGCCGGTGGCAGGCTCGGTGCCTGATATTGCGTTGCCCAGCGTGAAGCAGGGAATGTTCGACAGTTGTCAGATATTTCCCCGTTGGGCATGTTGGTGTTCAGGACATCCGCGTTCTGTAGCAGAAAATTCTTATCGCCTGCATCCAGTTGTTAGCCCACTTTGACGAATTAACGACTGCCGTCCAGAGCCTGCTGGACGTTATTGCCGCCGGTCAGAGAATTGGCGTTCTGATTCAGGAAATTCTTATCGCCTGCATTCAGTGGTTCGCCCGAATTGCATTTGGCGACAATGGAATTCATGGTCGGATCATTCTGCAACCCCGCACCGTTCGCGAGGTTTCCCATGAAGTTTCCTGCCTGTTGAGGCTGCATCATGCCCAGCATCGACAAAACTTGTGAAATCGGATCCATGCCCATGCCGAAACCGAT
Organism: Noviherbaspirillum sp.; assembly: GCF_035944575.1. Taxonomy (GTDB): domain Bacteria; phylum Pseudomonadota; class Gammaproteobacteria; order Burkholderiales; family Burkholderiaceae_D; genus Noviherbaspirillum. The sequence goes on along the minus strand of NZ_DASZBA010000039.1, from coordinate 13,582 downwards.
ACCGGACATGCCGGGTTGTTGTGAAATTGAAATCATGATTGCTCCTTTAGAAAATTAAACAAGGCCCATACCTCATACTTCATAGATATGAGCCTATCGATAGGTGGCGCACCTCATGATTTTCGTTCCATTTCACACCGGCACAACTCAATCCTGCCGCCGTCCCGGTCGTTTCGTCAGTGATAGGACGACCGCGATCAATTCGCCCGGTTCGACCGGCTTGACCAGATGTGTATCGAAGCCGGCCAGGAGCGCTCGCTCGCGGTCCTGGCCACGCGCGAATGCGGTGACCGAGCAGGCGGGAATGTCGCGGTTGGGGCCGGGCAGCGTCCGGACTTTTTCGATCAGGCTGAAGCCATCCTCCTCGGGCATGCCGATGTCCGAAAGAAGCACGTCGTATGCTTCGGCCGCCAGCAACTGCAGCGCCTGAGCCGCGCTGCCGGCGGCCACGACATTGGCGCCATAGACACTCAGCACCCGTTGAATGACATGCAGCGTATCGGCGTCGTCGTCAACCGCCAGCACGCGCATGCCTTTCAGGCCGTCGTAGGCCGGACTGCCGTCGCGGGTGTTTTCCAGTTCCTGCACATCCTGTTCGCGCATGACGGCCACCGGCAGGCGGACGGAGAAGCGCGCTCCTTTTCCCAATCCTTCGCTGAATGCGCTTACCGTGCCGCCATGCATTTCCACCAGGCTCTTGACCACCGACAGGCCGATGCCGAGGCCGCCGTGGCGGCGCGTCGAGCCGGTGTCGCTCTGCCGGAAGCGGTCGAACATATAAGGCAGAAAGGCGGGGTCGATACCGATGCCGCTATCCTTCACCGAAATTTGCATGCTCGATGCAACCCGTTCCAGCGACACCTGAATAGTGCCGTTTTCCGGCGTGAACTTCACCGCGTTCGTCAGCAGGTTCGAGATTACCTGCTGTATGCGCGCCACGTCGCCGCGGATCGGCGGCGGCATCGGATCGAGCTGCAGCGTGATCCGGATCGATTTCGGTGCCGCCAGCGGCTGGACTGCATCGATCGACGAACGCAGCGCCGACAGGATGTCCATCGGGCCGAGATCGATGCGAAGGGTGCCGGAGATGATGCGCGACATATCGAGCAGATCGTCGATCAGTTTCGCCTGGGCGCGGGCGTTGCGTTCGATGACGGCGAACGCCTCCTTTTCCTGTTCGCGTGTCAGACGGTCGAGCTGCAGCATATGCGCCCAGCCGAGGATGGCGCCGAGCGGCGTGCGCAGTTCGTGCGACACGGTCGCCAGGAACTCGTCCTTTAGGCGGTTGGCGCGTACCGCCTCCTCCCGCGCGAACCGTTCGCGTTCCAGCAGGTCGCGGATATGCATCTCTTTGGTGACTGCTTCCCGCCGCGCCGTTGCAAGCGCCAGCGCCGTCTTCACCGCCGCCGGCAGCTTTGGAAATTCCTCCTTGCGCTTCACGATGTAATCCGACAGGCCAAGCTTCATGCCCAGTGCGCAGGTTTCCTCGCTGCCGGTGTTGGTGAACATGATAACCGGCCTGTCCGGGTACTTTTCCTTAAGCCTCTTCAGCACCGTGATGCCGTCACTCCATCCGAGCCTGAAGTCGGTTACCGTGCAATCGAAGGGCTCGTTGATCAGCCTTTCGAAGTCGACGGCCGTTCCGGCTTCGGCGAAGATCGCTTGTGGAATATCCTTGCTGACCGCGCGCCTGGCGAGTTCCCGGTCGTCCGGGTTGTCGTCCACCAGCAGGATGCGGATTTTTTCCTCCATGTTCAACCTCTCCCAACATTTGGCGGCTGCAGATTGTGGTTCAGCCAATAAGTCCCCGCGATCTTGAGCAGCCGTGCGGTCTCATCGGGATTCAAGGGTTTCTGCAGATAGGAATTGGCGCCGAGGGCGTAGGCCCGCTCCAGGTCGCTCGATTGCGTCGAGGTCGTGAAGACCACGACGGGAAGCGTGGCGAGCGTCGCATGGGAGCGAATCCAGCTCAGCACTTCGAGCCCGCTGCGTTTCGGTAGTTTCAGATCCAGAAGCACCATGCTGGGCACCGGATGTGCGCTTTCGTCCTGGAAGCGGCCGATGCCGGCAAGGTATTCGATCGCTTCCTCGCCATCCCTCGCCACCGACATGGGATTCGTCACGCCGGCTTTCTTTAATGCCCGCTGCACGAGAATGATGTCGTCGTCGTTGTCTTCCACCACCAGGATGCTTTTATCGTTGCCCATCACGCCTCCGTTTCCATCGCGGGCAATTCCACCCAAAACCGCGATCCGTTGTTGACGACAGACTCCACGCCGCACGCGCCTCCCAGCCGCCTGGCTGCCTTGTCGACGCTTGCCAATCCGATACCGGTGCCGGGGTATTCATCCTGTCCATGCAGCCGTTCGAACGGCCGGAAGATTCGCTGAAGCTGCGTCTCCGGGATTCCGATGCCGTTGTCTTCGACCCATAGGCGGATGCACCCGGATGCGTCGGTTCCCTCGCCGCAGGCCCGTCGTTCGCTCCAGATCCTTACCATCGGAACCGTGCCTTGGCGGACGAATTTCATGGCATTGGTCAGCAAGTTCTGCAGGATCATCACGCAGGCGCCGTGATTTGCCCGCACTGCATGCAGGGGGGCAGCGACCTGCAGTATCGCCTGCGAGTCGTCGATCTGCGTTGCGACCATCGCCCGGGCGTCGTTTAGCGCATCGTCCATCCGTACCAGTTCAATCCGCAGTTCGGTCCTGGACAGGCGGCCGTAGGAAAGCAGGTCTTCGATCAATTGCTCCATCCGCGTCGCCGCCCTGGAGATACGGTGGAGATAATCCTTCCCGACCTGATCGAGAACCGTTTCATAATCTTCGATGACGGCAAGCGAAAAACCCTGGATGCCACGCAGAGGCGCGCGCAGGTCGTGCGCCACCGTGTAACTGAATGCCTCCAGCTGCTCATTCGCCTCCCGCAGGCGCTCGTTCACTTCGGCAAGTTCCTGCGTGCGTTCATTTACCCGTCGTTCCAGCGACTGATTCAAGCGCCGGACTTCGCTTTCGGCATGCTTGAGCATCGTCACGTCCGACAGGACACCGCATATGCCCACCAGCTGTCCCTTATGATCGCGCAGCGGAACCTTGATTGCATAAAAAATGCGCGTGCCAACCGGCCCTGTGTGGGTTTCCTCAAACTGGACGGCAAGGCCCTGTTCCAGCAACAGCCCGTCCTTGGCCGTCTTTTCCCTCGCGCTTTCCTCTGAAAACAGTTCATGGTCGGTCCTGCCTATCGGATCAATATCCGTTTCCGCATACTGCTTCCGGAAAGCGCTGTTGACCAGCATGTACCGTCCCTGCGGATCCTTGAGATAAATGACTGCAGGCGAACCGTCAATCACTGTACGCAGCAATTGCTGCGCATTGGAAACCTCCCGTGCTGCAGCGATGCGGGACAGGGCATCCGCGCGGACCCTGCCGAACAGGAAGATCAAAAGCCCGATATCCAGAAGTCCGCCGATCGCCGTCGCCTGATATGCGCGTGCAGCGCTGCGGTTGACCTGTCTTGTACGTTCGCTTAGCTCCCGCAGTTCCACTTCTTCCATCACCGCTACTTCCGCGCGGATGCTGTCCATCAATCCCTTGGCCGATTTTGTCAGCACAATTTTTTGCGCGGCGGGAAATCCTTCTTCCTTTCGTACCCGGATGCTTTCCTCCAGAACGGCCATTCGCTTGCGTTCCAGGGCTGAAATGGTTTCAAGCCGCCGCAGTTGACCCGGATCGTCTGCCAGCCCGGTTCGCAGCCGCTGGAAGGTGGCCGGAAGCCTGGCATTTCCTTCCCGGTAAGGTTCCAGATATTCTTCCAGTCCGGTAATGACATAACCCCGTTGACCGGTTTCCGCTTCGACTGCCCATCCCACAAGGTTTCGCAGCTCAATGGCGACGGATCGGGCTTCCGCTTCTTCCCTGTAGTTGGTGATCAGCTCGTGAATCGCAAGGTAACTTACGACAACCGTTGCGACGAAGGTTGCGATTGTGAGTGCGAACGGGACAGCCAGGCGTCTCAACTCCTTCATTCAAGAGCTCGTCCACGCGGCGATATTTTCCATCTGCCCATCTACCCATCTTTCCAAAGCGCATACATCGTTCAAAACCGCTCTTTCGGTCAGAGATGTGTCGTTTGTGAAAAGTTCGATAACAGGATTTGCAGAACATCATGCGAGAGTAGTGCGGCGGCGCTTTGCAATTTGCAGCAAGGCGGCTAGTTTTATTGCGCTGTGCAAACAGCTTTTTATCAATTTCCAGCCTTCCCCAACCGCTTCAGCGCAGACTCGATTCGCCGGTCCAGCATTTCCTCGACATTCGGTTCGACAGGAATAATCGATATATTTCCGGTGGTTTCCAATACCGCATATTTAATCTGGCCGATGTTTTCCAGCCCCTGGCTCGATCGCGCGGCCTGCAGGATGTCGCTGTGGGTGATGCGGCTTTTTCTGAGATGCTCCTCCACCAGCTTGCCGTTATCGACCAGTATGACGGGCACGCCTTCGGCAATCTTTTCGATGAAGCGGTATCTCCGTTTCAGGATGGACAGGCCGAGGTCCATCATCACGAAGGTGAGGATGACCGCCATGCCCATTACTACCGATTTATCATCATCCACCAGCGCATTCTGGATCGCCTCGCTCACGATCAGGAACAGGATGAAGTCAAACGCGGAGAGGTCGCTCATTGAACGGGTCCCGAGCAAACGGAACAGCAGAATAAGGACGAAGTAGATGCCGATGGCCCGCAGGACAAGTTCCATGGTGCGCTCCTAGGGATAGATGAACTGGTTGAAATGATGGGGCTGCCGCCCGTCAACAGCGATCCATCCTTCCAGCTTCCCGATGCCCTCGGGGCTGAAGTGAATTGCTGCCTCCATCATCTCGGACGGGCGGGTGTCGAATACGAGCACGATGCCGTCCTGGCCGCTGCTGGAACGGACCGGCGTCGGCGTGATGTCTTCTATTCGGATTTTCCGTACATATTCGCTGCTTATCTTGACCTGCATGCTTTCCGATCGTGCCTTGACGGCGAGTTGCAGCTTGTCCGGCGTATGGTTGCGGACGAAGCGTTCGTAGTCGAGCCGAAGCATGCCGTCCGCCGATTTCTCCGAGATGGTGCTGAGGGGGCCGCCGCGACCGAACAGGCCCAGCAGGATGGCGAGGAGCAGCACCGCAAGCAGCACCCAGGCAATGCGTTGTATTACCCACTCGCGGTTCTGCTGCCGCATGTCGCTGTCGATCTGCAATCCGGGAAAGTGCTGTTGTTCCATGGCGGTCTCCTCGGCCAGGTGATTGTCGGGAAATTCTGCGAATGCCGCACGCATGAACGCGACCGGCGAACGGACGCGTGTGCCCAAGTGGCGCGGATATTGTCGTTGTCGATACGGTCAGGGTGGCCAATTGCCCCGGTGGAGAGTGCCGGGGCGGCGGGGAAGGCGGTATTGCGGCAGGAATGCCTCACCCATGCTGCCGCCCGCGATGTGGGCGGGGCTGGTAGTGTGTGCGCAGATACTCCCCCAGCCACGCGTGAATGTCGGACGGCATCGGAATGCCGTCGGTGGCGTCTCCGGAATCAAGCATGCGGGTGCCTTCGGCATAGCTTGCCGAGGCAACGGACGGGATCGCCCGCTCATCGATCATCCGCCACATGACAAATATTTTGGGTTCCGGCGCCGCCCAGTTTTCGTAATAGCCATCGTCCTCGTCGCGGTGCAGTTCGAGTTGCAGGCCGGAGACCAGGTAAAGTTCCTCGTCCTCCGTCCGGCTCAGTGGCTGCAAGGGCGCAAGTCCGCCCGGATCGGCGACGACGGCGACGGCCGACCAGGCCGTGTCGGCCCAGCGGTGTCTGACTGTTCGCCGCTGCATGATCACGGCGATCGGTATCCGGTCCATCAGCATGGGTAGTTCCGTTTGATTTGCATCGTTCGGGATAGGCAATGGTTATTTGCCCTTTTTTGCCGGGTCCTTGACGTCGGGACTTGGCGGGGCGGTGTCGTGCTTTTCGCTGCGCACCGGCGCGTTCGCTGCCGCGTCGCCGAGGCGTCCGCCCGGCTGGCCGGAAGGGCCGGCCTGTGCTTCCGACGCCTTGATGCCGGGCACCGCGGCCACCGGCGTCGGCGGGTAGGTTTCCCAATCATTTGCCTTCGCGCGGCTGCGCCAGCGTTCGGCGACCTTTTCCATCGATGCGGCCAATTCCTGCTTTTCCTGTTCCGCTTTCGCGGCGGCCTGCTGCTTCTTGATTGCTGCGGCCTGCTGCTCGGGTGTTTGTCCCGGCACGCTCGGCACGGCGCCGCCGGGCGCCGGTGCAACCTGGGTTGCCGCAGCGCCGCTCGTCGTGCCTCCCATTGCCGCACCGCTGGTCGTTCCACCGGACCCTTCGGGAATGCCCGGCGTGCCGCTGACGCCGCCGGTCGGCGACTGGCCGCGCACTGCTTCCTGTCCCGCATTTGCACCGGCGGCACCCGGTTCCTTCGGTGCCGCCGGTGCGGCTACCTGAGCAGGAGTTCCGGCAGCCTTGGTCGCGCTGCCCGACTGAGCCATCACCTGACCGCTCGTAGCGCTCCCCGCCGACACCTGGCCGGGAAAGCCGGTCTGCTGGACATTGCTGCCGGCCGTGGAGCCGGTGTTGTCGCAGCCGCCCGCAAATGCCGCAACGGTGATCCAGGCAACCACGCAGGTTGCAGGCTTGATATTTTGGCGTGCTCGCATGGTGTTCACTCGCGATAGGCATTTCATTATCGGGATGGTCAGGCGCGGGGATGATGCGGCGCCGCGCCATGCGGGAACCGATCGTCCGGCGGCGGGCCGTTGACCACCTCGTTGTACCAGATCTCATGGTGGGAACGCGCCCACTCCTCGTCGACATGGCCTGTGCGCATCGCCTGGTAGGCGCCCGGCGTTCCCCATGTGCCGATATAGATGTGGCCCATAGAAGCAACGATGTAGAGCGTGGCGCTCGCGATGTGCAGATAGTCCGCCATCTGCAGCAGGTAGCGCGTGAGGCCGATGTTCGCACCGACGTTTTTGAAATAGGGGAAGTTCAGCATCAGCCCGGTGATCGACACCAGGAGGCCCAGCAGGGTGACGCCGCCCCAGAACCAGATTTTTTCGCCGGCATTGAAGAAGCCGGCGGGGATGTGTTCATGTTTCACCAGTCCGCCGCCTTTTTTGATCCATTGCCAGTCCCAGCGGCGGAAAATGTTCTTTCGCAGGAAGGTTACGAACATCGCGATCGAGCAGAGGATGAACAGCGGCCCGACGAAGTTGTGCGCATACTTGGACAGCAGGGCGAACCAGTAGAAGACCGAGTGCCCCATCCATGGCAGCAGGATCTGTTTGCCGAACAGGATGATCAGGCCGGATATGGCCAGCACGATGAAGGTGATCGCGGTCGCCCAGTGCACCAGCCGGTCCCAGGCGGAAAAGCGCTGTATCTGGCGTCCCGAGCCTCCTTGTTCGGCTGCGGGGCCGACCGCCCGGTAGAAACCGAAGATCAGCAAGGGCACGACCAGCAGCAGTGTTCCGGCTATCGTTGCGATCGGGCCGTTGCGCAGGTTTCGCCAGGTGTTGCCGCCGCGCTGCAGTATCACATCCTGTTCCGGCATGTAGCCGGGAGGAATGATGAAGTGCCGATCGAAATGGTTGCGTCCTGAAGCCGAGGAAGAGAAACCCGGCTCGGGAAGTCCCTGCTCGCTCTGCAGGATGGTCTGCTCCTCGGCGTAGGCAGGTACGGCGCTTTCGTGCGGCACGGCGGCGATGGCCGATGCGGCCGTCAGGATGACGAATACGACCATGAGCCAGAACCTTGGCCAGATGTGTGCGGAATGCATGATGAGGCTCCGATCAGGGGTGGGTCCGCTCGTATTCGTTCTGCAGGTGGTTGCGGTTGGTGAGCGCCGCGTTCCATGCCAGCCGGTCGTTATGGAAGTAAGCCTGCTGCGGCAGGTCGTCCGGCTTGTTGTTGTATTCGCCGTTGCGCCACACCGGGTACTGGTCGATTTCCAGGCAGCCGCTCAATAACAACGGCAGCAGTGCCGCCGCGAGCAGGGCGGGTCGTCGCAGGTGTTTCATGTCGGAAGCTTTCGTGGATTGTTCTGGCTGGCGCCGGGGATCTGGTTGGATCGGTGGCCATTGCCGTCCCCGTTTCCGCTGCCATTGTTGTTGATATCCGTGCCGTTCCTTCGTTTTTCGTAGGCGATGTCCCAGCCCCAAAGTTCAGGCCCGTAGCCGCGCGTGTCGACCCGCTGCTTGTAGATGTTGGCGATGATGTTGGCGTCGCCGCCCAGCAGCGCCTTGGTGCCGCATTGTTCGGCGCAGGCCGGCAGCTTGCCTTCGCTGATGCGGTTGCGGCCATACTTCTTGAATTCGGCCTCGGTGTTATCCGGCTCGGGACCGCCGGCGCAGAACGTGCATTTGTCCATCTTGCCGCGATGATTGAACGCGCCGGTGTCCGGAAATTGTGGCGCGCCGAACGGACACGCGAGGTAGCAGTAACCGCAGCCGATGCATTTGTCCTTGTCATGCAGCACGATGCCGTCTTCGGTGTGGTAGAAGCAGTCGGTCGGGCATACCGCCATGCAGGGCGCATCGGTGCAGTGCATGCAGGCCACCGACATGTAGTGTTCGCCCGGCACGCCATCGTTGATCGTCACCACCCGCCGGCGATTGACGCCCCAGGGTGTTTCGTTTTCGTTCTTGCATGCCGTCACGCACCCGTTGCAGTCGATGCAGCGTTCGGTATCGCAGATGAATTTCATCCGGGCAGCCATCTGGCGCTCCTTATGTTCTGACAACCCGGCACAGGGACACCTTCGTCTCCTGCATCATGGTCACGATGTCGTAGCCGTAGGTCCAGCCGGTGTTGGTGGCTTCGCCGAGCACGATGGGGGCGGCGCCCTCCGGATAGTTCTTGCGCAGGTCCTCGCCCATCCACCACCCGCCGAAGTGATACGGCATCCACACCACGCCCTCCGGCACACGCGGCGTCACCATCGCCAGGATCTTCAGGCGCGCTCCGGTCGGCGTTTCGACCCAAACGAATTCAGCGGTCTTCGCGCCGATCCGTCTGGCGTCGGTCGGACTGATCTCGACGAACATCGCCTGCTGCAACTCTGCCAGCCAGGGATTCGACCGGGTCTCGTCGCCGCCGCCTTCGTACTCGACCAGCCGGCCCGAGGTCATGATGAGCGGGTAATCCTTCGAAAAATCCTTGGCCTGTACCGATTTGTACAGCGTCGGCAGGCGCCAGAACGCCGCCTTGTCGTCATAGGTCGGATACTGCTCGACCAGATCGCGGCGCGGCGACATGAGCGGCTCGCGGTGCACCGGCACCGGGTCGGGGAAATTCCAGACGTTGCAGCGCGCCCGCGCATTGCCATAGGGCGCGCAGCCGTGCTTGATGGCGACGCGGATGATGCCGCCGGAGAGGTCGGTCTTCCAGTTCTTGCCGTCGGCCAGCGCCTGTTCCTCCGGCGTCAGTTCGCTCCACCACCCGAGCTTCTTCAGGAAGACATGGTCGAATTCGGGGTAGCCGGTATCGATCTCGCTGTCCTTCGGCGTCGAGCCGTCGGCGGCGAGCAGGCTGTCGCCCTTGTATTCAACGCCCCAGTTGGCGCGGAAGGGCAAGCCGCCCTCGGAAATCGGCTTCGACAGGTCGTACAGGATGGGTGTGCCGGGATGCTTCATTTCCGGCGTGCCCCAGCATGGCCAGGGCAGGCCGTAGTAGTCGCCCTTGCAGGGGCCGGACTCGGCCCGCAGCGTCGACGGATTGAAGGTGTGCTTGTTATGCATGTGCAGCTTCAACCGTTCCGGCGAGCAGCCGGTGTAGCCGATGGTCCAACAGGATCGGTTGATCTCGCGCAGGATGTCCTCGATCACCGGCTCGTTATTGACCACTTTGATGTTTTTGCACAGCTCGTTTGCGAAGCCGAATTTCTTCGCGAACAGGTACATGATTTCGTGGTCGGTCTTGCACTCGAACAACGGCTGTATCACCCTTTCGCGCCATTGGATGCTGCGGTTCGATGCGGTGCAGGACCCCTGGGTCTCGAACTGGGTGGTGGCCGGCAGCAGGTAGACGCCGTCCTTGCGGCCGTGCATGGCGGCGGTCATGGTGGGGTAGGGGTCGATCACCACCAGCATTTCCAGCTTCTGCATCGCCGCCTTCATGTCCGGCAGGCGGGTCTGGCTGTTGGGCGCATGGCCCCAGTAGATGACGGCGCGCAGCGGATTGGGCTGATCGACGAAGTCCTTGCTTTCCAGCACGCCGTCGAACCAGCGCGACACCGTCATGCCCGGCTTTTCCATCAGTTCCTTGGACCCGTAGCGCGATACCAGCCAGTTGTAGTCCACACCCCATACGCTTGCAAAGTGCTTCCATGCCGGTTCGGCAAGGCCGTAGTAACCGGGAAGCGAGTCGGGATTGGGGCCGACATCGGTTGCGCCCTGCACGTTGTCATGGCCGCGATAGATATTGGCACCGCCGCCGGCGATGCCGATGTTGCCGAGCGCCAGCTGCAGGATGGACAGGGTGCGCACATTTCCGGTGCCGACGTGGTGCTGTGTGATTCCCATGCACCAGACGACCGACGACGGCTTGTTCTTGGCCAGCATCTCGGCCGCCAGCCGCACCGCGGCTTCCGGCACGCCGGTAACGTTCGATACTTTGTCGGGCGTCCATTTGGCGACTTCCCTGCGCACCGCATCCATGCCATAGGTGCGCTGGGCGATGAATTCCTTGTCCTCCCAGCCGTTCTCGAAAATGTGCCACAAGAGACCCCAGACGAACGCGATATCGGTGCCGGGGCGGATGCGGACATAGTGATGGGCGAAGCGGGCAGTGCGGGTGAAGCGCGGGTCCACCACGATCATCTTCGCGCCGAGCTCCTTCGCATGCAGGAAGTGCAGCATCGAGATCGGGTGCGCTTCCGACGGATTGGAGCCGATGAACAGCACCGCCTTCGTGTTGTGCAGATCGTTGAAGGAGTTGGTCATCGCGCCGAAGCCGAAGGTCTGCGCGACGCCTGCGACGGTAGTGGAGTGGCAGATGCGTGCCTGGTGGTCGGTGTTATTGCTGCCCCACATCGACACGAATTTGCGCAGCAGGTAGGCCTGCTCGTTGTTGTACTTGCTCGACCCGATCCAGAACACCGCGTCCTGCCCCGCCTTCTCGCGGATCTGCAGCAGCTTGTCGCCGACTTCGTTGATTGCCTGGTCCCAGCTGATGCGCTGGTATTTTCCGTTCACCAGTTTCATCGGATAGCGCAGGCGGTGTTCGCCATGGCCATGCTCGCGCACGGATGCACCCTTGGCGCAGTGAGCGCCCATGTTGAGGGGCGAATCGAATGCGGCTTCCTGCCGGACCCAGACGCCGTTCTGCACGATTGCGTCCACCGAGCAGCCGACCGAGCAATGGCTGCATACCGTGTGCTTCAGCTCCGCCTTGCCACCGCCGGCGGTGGCGACGCTTTCCGCCGCGGCGGCCGGCTGGATGACGTTCAGCGGAAGATGACGCGCCAATATGCCGGCACCGGCAGTCACGCCCGCGCGGATCAGGAAGCCGCGCCGGTTGAGAGTCGCGGTCGCGACCTGGTTCAGGCCCCGGCGCAGTGAACCATTGGTAGAGCCCGCGCTGCCGGATTTCTTCACGAGGGTCATGGCGGTCGTTCCTAGATGTAGGCCGCGGAGCGGTAGTACTTACGGATGTGTTCCGTTTCGTGGTAGCCGGTGCTGGGCGGTTCGGATTCGGCCGCCGCCGATACCTGCGGCGCGACGGGTTGCTGCCTTGAGAGCAGCGCGCCGACGGCTACCGCGGGCGCGCAGACGGCTGCGGCGAGCAGGGTGCGGCGTTTGGTGTCGAGAATGGATCGGGGCATGGTGATTGTCCTTGAATGAAGCGGAGGGGAGTGAGGAGCGACGATAAAGTTGGGGGATAACGGTAAAGTGCTTGCCTTTTCCACCGTAAGGTTTTCTCTCCCTCGCAGGGGAAAGGCAGGGGCGTCCGGCGTAGGATGGGGCGGCCCGCGCAGGGGGCGAAGGTTGTTAAGCCTTTCGACTACCCATCCACCACATCTTCCATCTCAAACGCCAAGACCTCCACATCAAAAAACGCCTCCGCAAAATCCGCGACGTGACGGTAGAAATTCGCACTTTGCGCGGTCCGGATATCGTTCAGGCACCGCCCGTACCACGGTGCGATGTGCCTGATGAAAAAACCTTTCTGTTCCTGCACGGTTCGCCTCGCCGCACCCTGCGGGCCGGTGATCAGGACGTGCATCACCTCGCACAGCGCGCCCAAGTGATCCTCCGATTCTCCGGCTCCCGGAACGCGCCCCAGGCCGAGCACCGCCAGTTCCGCCCGTAGCGCGGCCAGCGGCTTTTCCATCATGAAACCGGCGAGATAAAGCGAACCATATGGATTGATCAACGGCATGCCGGGGCTGATGAACAGCGCATCGAATTCTTCCCGGACGGCATCCGTTTCCATCAGCCGGGCGGCAAGGATGAATTCTTCCCAGGCAAAGTCGAGCGGATTGTCTTCCTGCATGGACGGCAAGGAATCCGCACTGGCAAGCGCCGAGAGCAGGGTGGCGTCGGGAGGGCGAAGAAGCAGAGTGGCAACCAAGGCGTAGAGATCGGCACGCGCCTGGTCTTCCGTCGACAACGGATAAGTCAACGTGTGTAGAGCGATGGTTGCCTGTTCGATTGAATTCATGTCTGCAAATCGGCAGTGCTTGTGCGCCTGCCTCGCGTCATTAACGATAAAGCCTTGATCCTCTTATTAAGCATTGAAGCGCGCGGACAGCAGACGTTCCATGGCGGGCGACGAAATCCGCGCTGACCTCGGCAATATTTGTCGAAGATCAAAAGCGCACAGGCGATTCATCATCGCGGGCGTTCCAGGCTGCTGATTGCCGTCGGGCGGGTGCCCATCATGTCGACCACCCGGCAGTCGCCGCACATCTTCAGACGATTCAGATTCCCGGCGAACGCACTGTGGCCGGCGAGTTTCGCGAGGATACCCTCCACCGATTTAATAGTGCCGATCGGCTTGCCACAGCATATGCAGTTGAACGGTTCGGTTTCGTTCAGGACCTGGGGCTGTTTCGCCTTGTCGGTCATCGCGAGGCGCGGCACGAGCGTGATTGCGTCTTCAGGGCAGGTCTTCACGCACAGGCCGCACTGCACGCAGTTCCTTTCGATGAACCGAAGCTGCGGACGGTCGGATGTGGTCATCAGTGCCGACGCCGGGCAAGCGCCGGTACATGCCATGCAGAGCGTGCATGCATCCCTGTCGACGGCGAGCGTGCCGAACGGGGCGCCTTGCGGCAACGGAATGACGTCATTCCTGGCCGGTGCCTGCCGGTGCAAATGGCCGAGCACGAAATCGAGGCTGTTGCGTTTTTCCGCGAACAGGTTGAAGGCTGCGGCGGCAGGCGCCTGCCCCGGCCTGAGCCGCTGCAATGCAGCATCGAGTTGATCAGGCGTTCCTGCTTCGATCAGCGTGGCATGAACGCCAGCATAGCCCCACCCGGACAGAATATGTTCGGCGATCGATAGCTGCTGCTTCAAGGCATCGATATATTGAGG
>NZ_DASZBA010000038.1:0-6975 GCF_035944575.1 Noviherbaspirillum sp. | reverse complement strand
CGAGGGTTGCAAGTGTCGCGCTGTACTCGCCGCCTTCGCCGTTGAATAACGTGATCGTGTCGCCGCATGCCAGCCGCAGCACATGGATGTGATGGGCGACCGGATCGGGAAGCCGCACGACGGCGCCGATCAAGAGGGGCTGTGGGATATGGAAACGCGGCATGTAGGCTCGGAAAGTCGGCGGGTCGTGAACAGGCAGATACGGGAAAGGCAAAGCTGATGGAGGCTTTGCCGGGAAGGCAATAGTGTAACCGCCCGTTTTAAATTTCGCCTTCCTGCCTCTGGTAAAATACGAGGTTTTTCGCCGCCCCGATTCCAACCGGCTTTATCTCCCGCCATCTATTCTGAATCACATGACTTCCTCGCTTCCGACTACCAAAATGGCCAATGCAATCCGTGCATTGGCAATGGACGCCGTGCAAAAGGCAAATTCCGGCCACCCAGGCATGCCGATGGGCATGGCGGAGATCGCCGTTGCCCTGTGGACCAAGCATCATCGCCACAATCCGCGCAATCCGAACTGGATCAACCGCGACCGCTTCGTCATCTCCAACGGCCACGGCTCGATGCTCCAATATGCGTTGCTGCACCTGAGCGGCTACGACCTGCCGATGGATGAAATCCGGAATTTCCGCCAGCTGCATTCGAAGACCCCCGGCCATCCGGAATTCGAAATCACGGTCGGCGTTGAGACCAGCACCGGCCCGCTCGGCCAGGGCATCACGAATGCGGTCGGCATGGCGCTGGCGGAAAAACTCCTGGCGGCGGAATTCAACCGGCCCGGCTTTGATGTCGTCGACCACTACACGTATGTGTTCACCGGCGACGGCTGCCTGATGGAGGGCATCTCCCACGAAGCCTGTTCGCTCGCCGGCACGCTGCGCCTGTCCAAGCTGATCGCGCTGTACGACGACAACGGCATTTCCATCGACGGCAAGGTCGATGGCTGGTTCACCGATGACACGCCGCAGCGCTTCGAAGCCTACGGCTGGAACGTCATCCGCAACGTCGACGGCCATGACGTGAACGCTGTCGATGCGGCGATTGCGCAGGCGAAAACCTCCGACCGACCGACCTTGATCTGCTGCAAGACGGTAATCGGAAAAGGCGCGCCTAATATGCAGGGGTCGGACAAGGTGCATGGCGCGGCGCTCGGCGACAAGGAAATTGCCGCGACGCGCGACGCGATCGGTTGGTCGCACGCGCCGTTCGAGATCCCGGCCGACGTGTATGAGGCATGGGACGCGAAAGCGGCCGGGCAGGCGCTGGAAGGGGAATGGAATACCTTGTTCAAGGCATATGACGAGCGTTATCCGGAATTGGCTGGAGAACTGCTGCGCAGGATGAAGGGCGAATTGCCGGGCAATTTCGCTGGCGCGGTCGATGCCTACATCGCCGCTTGCGCCGAAAAGAAGGAAACGATTGCAACCCGCAAGGCGAGCCAGAATGCGATCCAGGCGATGGCGCCGGTGCTACCGGAATTCGTCGGCGGATCGGCCGACCTGACCGGTTCCAACCTGACCAACTGGAAGGAATGCGTCGCGGTACGCTCGAATCAGCCGGGCAACCATATCAACTATGGTGTGCGCGAGTTCGGCATGGCGGCGATCATGAACGGCATCGCGCTGCATGGCGGCTACATCCCGTTCGGCGCTACTTTCCTGACCTTCTCGGATTACAGCCGCAACGCGATCCGGATGGCGGCGCTGATGAAGATCCGTTCGATTTTCGTGTTCACCCACGATTCGATCGGCCTCGGCGAAGACGGACCGACCCACCAGGCGGTGGAGCATATCTCCAGCCTGAGGCTGATTCCGCGCCTGGACAACTGGCGTCCGTGCGACACGGTGGAATCCGCCGTCGCGTGGCGTCATGCGGTCGAGCGCAGGAATGGCCCATCGACACTGATTTTTTCGCGCCAGAATCTGCCGTTCATGGAGCGCAGCGCGGAGCAGATCGCCACGATCGCCAAGGGCGGTTATGTATTGAAGGACGCGGCGGATGCGAGGGCCGTGCTGATCGCGACCGGTTCGGAGATCGAGCTGGCGATGAAAGCGGCCGACGAACTCGGCAAGCAGGGCGTGCCGGTACGAGTGGTGTCGATGCCTTGCACGGATGTATTCGACCGCCAGGATGCGGCTTACAAGGCAAGCGTGCTGCCGAAGGGCCTGCCGCGCGTGGCCGTGGAGGCCGGCGTCACGGACTTCTGGTACAAGTACGTCGGTCTCGAAGGCAAGGTGATCGGCATCGACACCTTCGGCGAGTCGGCGCCGGCGGGTGTTCTGTTCAAACATTTCGGCTTTACGACGGACAACGTCGTGGCTGCTGTGAAATCGGTTATTGCTTAAAAATTCAGCTTAACTTCAGGAGAAAACCATGACCATTCGTGTCGCAATCAACGGTTACGGCCGTATCGGCCGCAACATCCTTCGCGCTCACTATGAAGGCGGCAAGAAAAACGACATCCAGATCGTTGCGATCAACGATCTCGGCGATGCAAAGTCGAATGCCCACCTGACCCGCTACGACACCGCCCACGGCAAGTTTCCCGGCACGGTTGAAGTCGACGGCGAGTTCATGATCGTCAATGGCGACAAGATCAAGGTATTCGCGCAGCGCAATCCTGCCGAAATTCCATGGGGCGAGCTGAATGTCGATGTCGTGATGGAATGCACCGGCTTCTTCACCACCAAGGAAAAGGCATCGGCCCACCTGAAGGGTGGCGCCAAGAAAGTCATCATCTCGGCACCGGGCGGCAAGGATGTGGATGCAACCGTGGTGTTCGGCGTGAACCAGGACGTGTTGAAGGCAAGCGATACCGTCATCTCCAACGCTTCCTGCACCACCAACTGCCTGGCGCCGCTGGTCAAGCCGCTGCACGACAAGATCGGCGTGGTCAATGGCCTGATGACCACCGTGCATGCCTACACCAACGACCAGGTACTGACCGACGTGATGCACGAAGACCTGCGCCGCGCCCGTTCTGCAACCCAGTCCATGATCCCGACCAAGACCGGCGCCGCTGCCGCGGTCGGTCTCGTGCTGCCGGAATTGAACGGCAAGCTGGACGGCTTCGCGATCCGCGTGCCGACCATCAACGTGTCCATCGTCGACCTGTCCTTCGTTGCCGCGCGCGACACCACCGTGGACGAAGTCAACGCGATCATGAAAGAGGCGTCGGCCGGTGCACTGAAGGGCATCCTGACGTACAACACCGACCCGCTGGTCTCGGTGGATTTCAACCACAACCCGGCATCGAGCAATTTCGACGCGACGCTGACCAAAGTGTCCGGCCGCCTGGTGAAAGTGTCGTCCTGGTATGACAACGAGTGGGGCTTCTCCAACCGCATGCTCGACACGACCGTCGCATTGATGTCGGCCAAGTGATCCGGCGCCGAGTTGGTCTATCCTGACAACTCAGTATGCAGTGCAAAACGCCCCACTTGCTGGGGCGTTTTGCTGCCTTCGCCCGTAAATGATTGAAAAGCCGGTGCGAGGGATCATGTTTTTATTTAGTATGCAGTGCGTAGGTACGCGCGTGCGCACCGCCGCTCGACGGTAAATCGCTGCGACATTTTCGTTAGCCCGCCAACAGCCGAAGCAATGAACCCGAAACTAAGAAAACTGATTGCCGATAGCAGGGGTTTTCTGTTCTTCCTCCTCCTCATGCTGGTGGTGCGCAGCTCGGTTGCAGACTGGTACGGCGTACCGACCGCATCCATGTATCCGACCCTGCTGATCGGCGACCGTATCGTCGCTGACCGGCTCGCTTATGACGTCAAGTTGCCGTTCACCGATGTCATCGTCAAACGCATTGCCGATCCTAAGCGGGGCGACATCGTGACTTTCACCTCGCCGGAAGATGGCATACGGCTGGTGAAGCGTATTGTCGGGGTGCCGGGGGATGTGGTGGAGTTGAAGGGCGAAGCATTGATCATCAATGGGGTTCGGGCTGAGTATGGTCCGGCCGAGGCGGAAGTGGCGATGCATTTGATGCCGGATTACGACGGCAGGCAACTGGTGCTGCAGGAGCAGATTCTTGGCGGCCAATGGCCCATCATTCTCACGCCGGAGCGGCAAGGAATACGCACGTATGGCCCGGTTGTCGTTCCCGACGATTCTTATGTGATGCTGGGCGACAACCGGGACAACAGCAAGGATTCCCGCTATATCGGATTCATCAAGCGGGAGCTGCTGACCGGACAGGTCACACGTGTAGCCTTTTCACTGGATACGGAAAAATTCTATAAGCCCAGGGTGGAGCGGTTTGGCGCTTCTCTTGATTGACGCTTATCCGAAAATCGATTTCCACAGCGCGATAACATCCGCCGACTCCTTTGCAACCCGTGCGCCATCCACCCTGGCGCGATCCTCACCCTGCAGGCGGATCTGGTGCTGCATCTTGCGGTACTTGCGGTAGGCATCCGCCACGCTGCCCGCCAGCGTGGCGTCGATCAATCCGAGTTCGCCGCAGAGTTTCAACAAGGCGATGTTGCCGATATCGGCGGTCAGTCGGGGATGTTCGGAGGCATGGCGCAACACCAGGTACTGCACCATGAATTCGATGTCGATCATGCCGCCGGCATCATGCTTGAGATCGAAGCGGCCGGAGCGGTTCGGATGCGCGGTATGCAGTTTCCTGCGCATCGCCAGCACTTCGTCGCGCAACTTCTTCTCGTCGCGCGCTTGCTGCAGCACCTTTTCCCGGACTTCCTCGAAGCGGCTGCCGATCGTCACATCGCCGGCGCAGAAACGGGCGCGCGTCAGCGCCTGATGCTCCCATACCCAGGCCGACGTCGACTGGTATTTTTCAAAAGCCTGCAGGCGCGACACCAGCAAGCCGCTGGCGCCGTCGGGCCGCAGGGCGACATCGATATCGAACAGGATCCCGGACGAGGTATGGGTGGTCATCCAGGTAATGAAACGCTGGGCCAGCCGCGCATAATTGCCGGGCGCGTCGGGATGATCATCGTCATAGAGGAAGATGACATCGAGGTCGGATGCATAACCGAGTTCCTTGCCGCCAAGCTTGCCGTAGGCAATCACTGCGAACAGCGGCACTTCCCTGTGGCGGCTGGCCACCGTGCGCCATACCGCCTCCACGGTGACGTCCACCAGCACATCCGCCAGCGCCGACAGATGGTCCGCCAGCCGTTCCACCGTTAAATCGCCTTCCAGGTCCTGCGCCAGCAGGCGGAAGAGCTGGGCATGGTGCAGGTCGCGCAGCACGTTCATCTGCTGCTCGGTATCGGCTTCGTTCGCTTCGATCTGCCGTCGGCATTCAATCGCGAACGCCGGCCAGTCCGGCGCCGCTCGCAGAGTACGATCCTCCAGTAGTTCGTCGAGGAGAATCGGATGGCGCGTCAGGTATTTTGCCGCCCAGTCGCTGGCATCCATCATGCGGATCACGCGTTCCAGGGTATGCGGGTATTCGGTGATCAGCGCAAGATAGGCGGCGCGGCGGGCAATGGCTTCGAAAAAATCCAGCAGGCGGCCGAGGGTTGCCAAATGCGTTTCGGTGACGCTCGTGATGATCGGCAAGGCGGAGTTGATCAGCGCCGTCAGCCGGGTACGGCTGCTTTCCGGCAGGGACTGAAGCCGTGGCGATTGCCAGGTCAGCATCAGGCGCTTTGCCGCCGCCGGCACATCGCTGAAACCAAGCATGGCAAGGCGCGCTTCAACGGTCTCGATGCTGTCGTTTTCCGTGAGAACGGTCTGGGCCGGACCCGGTCCGGCCGGCTCCGGCTCGCCGCTGCTCTTGTCGCTGAACATTGCATCGAACTGCGCGGCCACGATGCCGCGCTGGCGGCCGAGTTCCTGCAGCAGCGAATCGGTATCGGAAAACCCCATCATTTTCGCGATCGTCAGGCGGTCTTCCGGATTGGCCGGCAGGGTATGCGTCTGGGCATCGTCCAGGTATTGCAGCCGATGCTCAAGATTGCGCAGAAAGGTATAGGCTTGCAGCAACTGGTCGACTTCCGCCGTGGTGAGCAGGTTCTTTTCCGCCAGCGTGCGCAGCGTGACTCGGGTGGAGCGGTCGCGCAGATCGGGGTCCCGGCCGCCGCGGATCAGTTGGAAAACCTGGGCCAGGAATTCAATTTCGCGGATGCCGCCACGGCCCAGCTTCACATTGTGGCTGCGCTCCGGATGTCGCGTTTCCTGGCGGATCACCTCGGCACGGATCTGCGCGTGCATGTTGCGCATCGCGTCGATTGCGCCGAAATCCAGGTAACGCCGGTATACAAAGGGGCGCACGATCTGTTCCAGCGCGGCGATATCGGACGGCTTGCCGGTGATGGCGCGAGCCTTCACCCACGCATAGCGTTCCCATTCGCGTCCCTGGACGATCAGATATTCCTCTACCATGCCGAGGCTGGCCGCAAGCGGTCCGGAGGCGCCGTTGGGACGCAGCGCCATGTCGACCCGGAAGGTAAAGCCGTCCTCGGTGATTTCGGACAGTGCGCCGATCAGCTTCTTGCCGAGACGGATAAAGAACTCATGATTGGAAAGCTGCCTTTGCCCGGAAGAATCAAGCCGGGTATCGCCGTCTTCCCCGTAGACGAAGATCAGGTCGATGTCCGACGAGACATTCAGTTCGCCGCCGCCGAGCTTGCCCATGCCCAGAACCATCAGTTCCTGAGGTTCGCCGGATTCGCGGCCAATCGGCGTGCCGTGGGCTTCGATCATTTCGGCGGTCAGCGCCGCGACATGGCTTTGCACCGCGAATTCGGCAAAGCTGCTGATCGTGTCGAGGACTTCCGCAAGCTCGGCCCGTCCGCCGAGCTCTCGTTCGATCAGTGTTGTGATAACGAGGTTACGCAAACGCCGCATCGCGCGCGGCAATGGCATGCCGGCTGCTGTTTCTGTTTGTAAAAGCCGAGCAAAATCCGTTGTGCTCATAGATAATCCGGCGAGGCCGGCAACCATGTCTGCACGGGCCGGATCGGCCGCCAGCCAGCGCGCATAGAATCGCGA
>NZ_DASZBA010000037.1:0-8560 GCF_035944575.1 Noviherbaspirillum sp. | reverse complement strand
GATGTCCTTGCGGATCAGCAGATCGCGGTCGCGGGTGAGGACGATGCGGTTCTCTTCAGCCGCGATCGCCGCCACCTCCAAATCGCCAAAGTCATTGCGGTACAGCACATCGAAGCCGAGCATGCGCAGGCTTTTCGCTAGCTGGCCAAGATGCGCGTCGGCAATAAAGCGCGGCGCCTCTTCATTCGGCGCGCGCAGTCTTGCCAACGGGGCGACGTCGACATTGCTGAAACAGGGATAGACACTGACACGGTCGCGGTCCGCCAGGCGATACGAGAAATCGACCGGATCGCCGTTCACCAGAATGAGTTCGACCTCGGTATGCGGGACGCCGAGCGCCTCGATCATATGCTTGACGGTGGCACCCTGCGGAAATGTACGGATGCAGGAGCGCTGCCGGCACGCAGGCGCCAGAAATTGATTCAGCTCGGCATAGAAACGGAACTCGGCACTGGCCACGATGCATCGATTCGAGAGCAAAAGGTACGCGGACAAGACAGTTCCGGGCCGGCATCGCACTGATGGAGCGATGCCTTATGCCTTTCCGCAACAATCATGCAACCGGCAAAGCGTCGTCGGTCCGGAAATTGTCATGTGTTACATGCGATGGCGCTGAACATTATTCGCGCACGGGTAGTTTTTACACATCCTGCAATAATGCGTCAAACCGAGCGCATCACCAGCATGTCGCGTATCTGCCCGATCGCCGCGCCCGGATTCAGGCCCTTCGGGCACACATCGGCGCAATTAAGGATCGTGCGGCAGCGGAACAGGCGATACGGGTCTTCCAGGTTGTCCAGGCGTTCGCTGGTGGCCTGGTCGCGGCTATCGACGATAAAGCGATGCGCTTGCAGCAGGCCGGCGGGGCCGACGAACTTGTCCGGGTTCCACCAGTAACTCGGGCATGACGAAGAACAGCAGGCGCACAGGATGCATTCATAGAGGCCGTTCAATTGGTCACGCTCTTCCGGCGTCTGCAGGCGTTCGCGTTCGGGCGGCAGGGTTTCGTTAATCAGCCAGGGTTTGATCGAGTGGAACTGCTTCCAGAACTGCGTGAGGTCGACGAATAAATCGCGTATCACCGGAAAGCCGGGCAAGGGCCGCAATACCACCGGCTGCTTCAGCTCGCGGATGTTGGTCAGGCAGGCAAGGCCGTTCTTGCCGTTGATGTTCATCGAGTCCGACCCGCAGATGCCTTCGCGGCATGAGCGCCTGAAGGAAAGCGTGTCGTCGATCTCGTTCTTTATCTTGACGAGTACGTCCAGCAGCATTCGGTCGTTGT
Organism: Noviherbaspirillum sp.; assembly: GCF_035944575.1. GTDB lineage: Bacteria > Pseudomonadota > Gammaproteobacteria > Burkholderiales > Burkholderiaceae_D > Noviherbaspirillum. The sequence continues at coordinate 7,278 of NZ_DASZBA010000037.1, read as the reverse complement.
GGCCGATGGGGACTTCGAGTTCCTGGTTATAGGGGGCCTTGCCGGAATCGGGGTCGTAACGGTAAATCTGCAGTTTCAGTGTTCGGGATGTTGTATCCATCGGTTCTCTCCATTTTTTACGGCGAGATGCAGCATTCGTGCCTAGGACGTTTCACCGGGTGGCCGGATACTGTTGATGAACATTTATCATCAATTACCTGTCGAAAGGCGTGCGGCAATGCTCTAAACCTTTTCGGAGATCCTGATGGAAACATTCGCCGGTGTGGACGCCACCCTGTTTGCGCGTATCCAGTTTGCCTTCACCGTCAGCTTCCATATCATCTTCCCGGCTTTCTCCATCGGTCTTTCGGCCTTCATCGCCACACTTGAGGTTCGCTGGCTGCGCAGCGGCGAACAATACCTGCACACGCTGGCGCGCTTCTGGACCAAGATCTTCGCGGTGTCGTTCGCCATGGGCGTGGTGTCGGGCATCGTGATGGAATATCAGCTCGGCACCAACTGGAGCCGCTTCTCCGAAATCATCGGTCCCGCGATCGGCCCGCTGTTCGGCTATGAAGTACTGACCGCGTTTTTCCTGGAAGCGAGCTTTCTGGGCATCATGCTGTTCGGCTGGAACCGGGTGCCGCCCTGGCTGCATACCCTGGCTTCGATCATGGTGGCGGTCGGCACCGCGCTGTCGGGGTTCTGGATCCTTGCGGCGAATAGCTGGATGCACACGCCGGCCGGGTTCGAGATGCGCAACGGCATCGCCTATCCGCTGGACTGGTGGGCGATCATCTTCAACCCCAGTTTCCCTTACCGCTTCACCCACATGATGATCGCCACCTATCTCACCACATCGCTGGTGGTGCTGGCGACCGGCGCGCGCTACGTACTGGCGGGTAAGTTCGAACGCGAAGCGCGTACCATGGTGCATATGGGCCTGGGCATGCTGGCCGTGCTGGCACCGCTTCAGATTCTGGTCGGCGACCTGCACGGCCTGAACACGAGCAAGCATCAGCCGGCGAAGGTGGCGGCGATGGAGGCGCATTGGGACAGTTCTCATCCGGCGCCGCTGGTGCTGTTCGCGTGGCCTGACGAAAAGGCCGAACGCAACATAGCGGAAATCTCCATTCCAAAACTCGGCAGCCTGATCATTACGCATGACCCGAATGGCAAGTTCCCTGGTCTGCTTGATTTCGCGCCGGAAGACCGTCCGCCCGTCAAGCCGGTTTTCTTTATGTTCCGGGTGATGGTGGGCATTGGCTTGCTGCTGCTGGCGATCGGTTTCACCGGGGTCTATCTGTGGTGGCGCAAACGGCTGTTTTCCGCAACCTGGTTCCTCAAACCGCTTGGTTATGCATGGCCGTTGGGCTTCATCGCCATCATTGCCGGCTGGATCGTGACCGAGGTCGGGCGGCAGCCGTGGATCGCCTATGGCATCCTGCGCACCGCCGATGCCACATCGCCCGTCGCCGCATCGACGGTGGCGATTTCGCTGGCGTTGTTCGTACTCGTGTATTTCGTGGTGTTCTCCATCGGCATTTTCTATATCTACCGCATGCTGCGGCGCGGGCCGAAACCGGTGGAAGACCCGAATGCGCTGCCCAACCGTCCCCTGTCGGCAGGAGACCCCGCATGAATGCAATCTTGAACGATCAGGCCTATTACCTTCCCATCGTGCTGACGCTGGTCCTCGGCGCCGCCGTGGCGCTGTATGTCGTGCTGGACGGATTCGATCTCGGTATCGGCATCCTCTTTCCCTATTACCCGAAAGAAGAAGACCGAGACGTGATCATGAATTCGGTGGCGCCGTTCTGGGACGGCAACGAGACGTGGCTGGTCATGGGCGGGATCACGCTTTGGGTGGGCTTTCCGATCGCGTTTGCGATCATCCTGCCGGCGGTGTACCTGCCGGTACTGGTGTTGTTGCTGGCGCTCATCTTTCGCGGCGTGGCTTTTGAATTCCGGTGGGTGGCGAAGCCGCGTCAACGGAAATGGGATATTTCATTCGCCGCCGGATCAACGCTGGCCGCATTCGCTCAGGGACTGGTGCTGGGCGCGGTCCTGCAGGAAATCCCGATCAAGGATGGGCAATACGCAGGCAACGCATGGGACTGGCTCACACCATTCAGCCTGATGTGCGGCTTCGCGCTGGTGGCCGGCTATGCACTTCTCGGCGCTACCTGGCTGATGATGAAAACCGAAGGCGAGATTGAAGAGCGTGCCCGCCGCATCGGTGTGCCGCTGCTGTTCGCGCTGTTGTTGTTCATCGGCATCGTCAGCGTGTGGACGCCGCTGGAGATCGAGCGCATCGCCGAACGCTGGTTCAGCACGCCGAATTTCTACTTCCTGTCCCAGGTGCCGCTCGCCACGTTGCTGCTTGCCTGGCTGTGCTGGCGAGGAATACGGCGCGGCAACACCGTGCTGCCCTTCGCATCGGCGATCGGACTGTTCCTCCTTGCATTCGCCGGCCTGATCATCTCCAACATGCCTTACATGGTTCCGCCTTCCCTGACCATCTGGGATGCCGCAACGACGGTACCGTCGCAGAAATTTTTCCTGGTAGGCGCCGCCATTCTTCTACCGATGATCCTGCTCTATACCGTCTTCGTATTCTGGGTTTTCCGGGGCAAGGTAAAGGCGGGAGAGGGATACCACTAGGCATTTGCTCGCCGCCAGGCAACATCCTTATTCGTCATCAAGCCGCATGCATTGCGCTGTATTGTTTTCAATTGGGAATGGAACATTTACAAGAGAAAATTGCCGAAGCACAGTAAGCCGCCGCTCCAACGATGCGTCATACAGGCACAGGAATTGCACTGCCTAAGCAACCCGCAACTCAAAGAACGTCTTGATGATGCGCTTGGAAGTCCGGGCAATGACAAGGAGGTTGTCATGAACAAGGATGTGGTTGCAAGAACCTTGGGGCAGCATCGGCAAGCGCAGCGGATGCCGCGCATCACCGGATTCGCCGGCGGCATTCACACTGAAGCAGCATCTTGCGATGCATCGCGAATGCGCCTGGAACCAATTCCGCAACCGGACGATGCATGTCCGGCGCGGCACTGGTAAATCACGGCCCGCGCTTCGCGCTCCACGGTCACCGACAGCAGCCTGGAACACGCCATGTGTGCAGCAATGACGCGCATAAGCGTATACAAGCGTATGCACATGCCGCAACAAGCGAAGGCGACTCAAGCAGCGTGACCCACCCGTAGTCTTCCTTCGTCCTGCAGCGGGGAACGCGGCACTTGAGGAACGCGACCATTCACATAGCACACCGGCCTGAACAGCCGACCGCGGAGACGCAAGGAGACAGAGAATGAGTTTCGATCAGCAAGAGGCCATGGTGATCTGCATATCACCGGGCATCAATGACAGATGGGATGTATCCGAAAAGGGATTCGAGGAACCGCTGGCGTCATTTGACGAGAAGGAGGATGCCTATGCATATGCGACTGAATTGAGCAGGACAAAGGAAGGATCGACCGTACTGGTGGAAGACGGCGAAACCTTTTTGCCGCTGTCGACCGTGATCGACGCAGAGACCGGTCCTGATGCACGCACGTCGAGCATCGCCGGTTGAGCCGGCAGGACATGGCCGACATGCAGGCATCGTATTTGCAATAAGCGGTTTGCAGTATCCGTCTGTACGGTACATCGCAACGGAGCAGGAACCTTGACGCTGAAAATTCGAGGAGGAATTTGAGGCTGAAAGAAAGCACGGAATCAGCGGAAGAACATGGGCAGCAGTTCCCGTTAGCCGTGACTTGCAGCAGAAGTGTGAAGCGGGCTATGAACCATTTAATGTGTAGCCAGTCTATTAAATAGCAATTTTATTAACATCACATGGAGGTTAGCATGAACTTTATTATCTGGATCGTAGTGGGTGGTGTTCTCGGTTGGCTCGCCAGCCTTGTCATGAGGACGGATGCAAGCCAGGGCATGTTCCTGAACGTGATCGTCGGTATCGTAGGTGCGCTGCTCGGTGGCTGGCTGCTGGCTCCACTGTTCGGTACCGGCACAATCAACCAGAACGACTTTAGTATCTCTTCGCTGCTCGTGTCGTTCCTGGGCGCCGTGATCCTGTTGGCCATCGTGAATCTGCTGCGTCGAGGCACACCTCGGTAATACGTAGTTAGATTTTCGGTTCACCCGGCTTCCCGGCAAGGGGCCGTAACGCAAAACGTTTCATACCAAGACGTTCGTGTTACGGCCCCTTCATTCATTCAGCGCCGTTGCATCGTTCCTCGCGCCTTCGGATCAGGCATTGTTCGCCGCCTGTTTCTCCGCACTGCGCCTTGCCTCTTCCTCGTACAACTCCTTCTTCGACAGCTTGCCCACCGGCGTCTTCGGCAACTGCTCGCGTATCTCCATTGCCTGCACCATCTCATGCTTGCCCAGTCGCCGCTTGAGGAAGGTCTTCAATTCCTCCAGCGTGAATGACGGCGCTCCCTGCTTGAGTGTGATGAACGCCTTCGGCGATTGGCCGCGATAGCTGTCCTCGACGCCGATTACACTCACTTCCGCCACCGATGGATGCTCGTAGATCGCTTCCTCGACATTGCGTGGATAGACGTTGAAGCCGCCGCACAGGATCATGTCCTTGGTGCGATCGACGATGGTGACGAAGCCTTCCTCATCCATGTAGGCGACATCGCCGGTACGGAAAAATCCGTCCGGCGTCATTGACGCGGCGGTCGCCTCGGGCTTCTTCCAGTAGCCCTTCATCACGTTCGGTCCCTTGATGCACATCTCGCCGCGCTCGCCAAGCGGCACCTCCACCGACGGGTCGTCCACGCTGACGAACTTGAGCGTCACGCCGACCGTCGGCAATCCGCAGGAGCCGACCTTCTGCTTGCCGTAGACCGGCGTGAAGGTGCCGGTCGGCGACGTTTCCGTCATGCCCCAGCCTTCCGCCAGCGAGCAGCCGGTGAGACGCTGGAACTGCTGGTTCACCTCGACCGGCAGCGGCGCGCCGCCGGACCCGCAGAACTTCAGCGAACTGAGATCGAACCTGCTGATCTCCGGGTGGTTGATGATGGCGGTGTACATCGTCGGCACACCGGGGAACACGGTGATTTTTTTCTCCGACAGATCCTTGATGACCGCATCGAGATCAAAGCGCGTATGCAGCACGAGTTCCGCGCCCATGCGCAACCCGAACAGCATGTTCACCGTCAGCGCATAAATGTGGAACAGCGGCAGCACCGCCAGCACCCGCTCCTTGCCTTCTTCCAGCACTTTCGGATCGCCGCTGGTGACGGCATGGATCTGGCTGCAGGCGGTCGTAAGATTGGCATGGGTGAGCATCGCGCCTTTCGGTAAACCGGTGGTGCCGCCGGTGTACTGGAGGACCGCGATGGTGGCGCCGGGATCGGTGACAGGATAAGGCTGGTAGGCGCCATCGTTGTCGAGCAATGCGGCAAACCGCATGTGATGGTCGTCCTGCCGCACCTCGGCAAGCAGGCCGCCTTTCTGCATCTGCGCACGGACTGCATCGGGATGCGCCGTCATTTCGGCGAGGTCGCCGACCACCAGCTTCTTCAGGCGGCTGCGGCCGAGAAGATCGGCCATCTGCGGGTACAGCAGCGCCAGGTCGAGCGTGACCATGATATCGGTCTCGCTATCCTCGACCTTGTGCGCAAGGACTTTTTCTGCATCGAGCGGCGAGTAATTCACCACCGTGCCGCCAGCCTTCAGCACGCCGAAAAAGCTGATCACGTAATGCGGCGTATTCGGCAGATACAGGCCAACATGCACGCCTGGCTTGACGCCGAGCTGCTGAAAGCCCCTTGCGGCACGATCAACCAGTTGCAGTAATTCACGATAGCTGGTTTTCTTGCCCATGAAGTCAAGCGCGGTATTGTCGGGCCAGCGGGCGGCTGCGTCATCGAGCAATTGCGGCACCGGACAGGTGGGCAGCGGCGCATCCCAGCGCACGCCGGCGGGATAGGATTTCAACCACGGATGTTGGACTTGTACTTCGGACATGCTTGTCTCCTGTTGGATGCCGGTGCGGATAAAGGACAAGTCCCCTCCCTCTTTCCAGGGGGAGGGTTAGGGGTGTAGCAGGGGTTTCGTGCAGCATGCTGCACGCCTGCGGAACGATCACCGCTTACGAGCGGTGATGCGTCCTGCAAGGAGGGGTAGTGAGGTTGAGCTGCTGCATACGATGGCTCGACCCCACTACCCCATCCCAGCCTTCCCCCTGAGAGGGGAAGGAGCCGTCCCGCTTAACTTGCACCGTACTTTTATTGTTTTAAAACACTCTCTATGACGTCAAACACACGTCATTCCACCATCCACCGCCATCTGGTGCCCGGTGACAAACGACGCCGCGTCGGAACACAACCATAACACCGCGCCGGCAATTTCGCCCGCTTCACCGATGCGCCCTATGGGATGAATCTTGGCAATGCCTTTTTCGCGTCGCGGCTCGCGTTCCAGCGCGCGTTCCATCATCGGCGTGCGGATGACTCCCGGGCAGACGCTGTTGATGCGGATGCCGGCCTTGCCGTATTCCGCCGCGGCGGTTTTGGTCATGCCGACCACCGCATGCTTGCTCGCCGCATAGATCGGCTGCAGCGGCGCACCGACCAGGCCGGCGACGGAGGCGGTATTGACGATAGCACCGCCGCCCTGCTTCAGCATCTGACGTATCTCATGCTTCATGCATAACCACGCGCCTTTCACATTGACGCCGATGATGCGGTCGAACAGCGCTTCGTCGGCGTCGGCCAATGGCTTGCTTTCCTCCTCGATGCCGGCATTGTTGAACGCGCAATCGAGCCGTCCGTAAGCCGCGACCGCTTTCCCGATCAGCGCTTCCACCTGCGACTCCTTCGATACATCGGCCTGGACGAACATCGCCTCGCCGCCCGCCTGGGTGATCAGCGAGACGGTCTCTTCGCCGGCGGACGAAATATCGGAAACCACCACGCGGCCACCGGCCGCACCGAAGGCCAGCGCGGTCGCACGACCGATGCCGCCCGCACCACCGGTGACCAGCACTACCTTGCCTGCAAATAACTGTTCAGCCATGCCATCCCTTCTTGAAATATCGAACGCAACAGGGAATCCGCTGCATCACGCATCGCGCATGCACGGGATTCCTTTACTTGGGCAAGCCGGCTTTCCGGCTATCTCGCCGGTCTATCGCTTCGGTGCCTTGTACTTTGACAATTCCAGCTTGCCGATCTGGTTACGGTGCACCTCATCCGGACCGTCGGCGATCCGCAGCGACCGTGCGCCGGCGTATGCATGCGTAAGGAACTCGTCCGTCATGCCGCCGCC
>NZ_DASZBA010000036.1:0-10096 GCF_035944575.1 Noviherbaspirillum sp. | reverse complement strand
TTCCAGAGCACCTAACAAAATGCACTAACAAAATGTTCGGCTTCAGTTGAACACGGATGGCAATGCAAACGCAGACATGCATTTCGTTAGGTGCTCTGCACGATGAGAAAGAGGCGGCATCAAGGGATGGCATCTCGATATGAGCGGTTCAGCAGTCATCGACTTCTCCATTCTGCGTTATGCCTCTTCCGCATCGGAAGCCCACTCACATCTTCAGGAGGAATCATAAAATCGAAATTACTGGATCACGTCAAACACTTCATCCGTGACGAAGAAGGCGCAGCCGCCGTCGAGTACGGACTGTTGGCCGCATTGATCGCCGTGGTGATCGTGGTCGCCGTGTCGACCGTCGGCAATCGCGTCTGCGAAACCTTCCGCACCATCGTCACAAAACTTGGCGGCTCCGCCGCTGCATGCACCGCAGCAGCGACCTGATACTCGCGCCGCGTTGTTTCCGGCCTGGTTATCTGACGAACACCAGACCGGAAACACGCCGCCGAGGAACGGGACCTTAATAAAGCAAACCGACAACTACGAACAGCAGCCTGCGCCATGAACATCATCACACCATCACTGATAGCCGCAGCGGTCGTGGCGATTCTATGCTCGCTGCTTCTGTGCGCCGTCATCACCGACATCAAGGCGCACCGCATTTCAAACCGGCTGGTCCTTATCGGCGCCTGCGCCGGAATCGTATTCAACACCACGCTGCCGGAAGGCTATGGCTTCGTCAGCGTGCTGCCGGGCGCGCTTGGATTCTGGGGATCGCTGTGCGGCCTGGGAGCCGGACTCGGCCTGATGTTGCCGCTTTACCTGCTGCGCGCCATGGGCGCCGGCGACGTGAAGCTGATGGCGATGGTCGGCGCCTTCCTCGGCGCACATGCAATCCTGAACGTCGTGCTGGCCACCTTCGTGATCGGCGGCCTGCTTTGCATTGCGGTCGTGCTCCGCAACCGCATGCTCGCCCTGCTGTTGAACAACCTGCGCACCATGCTGCTGCCCGGCTTCTTCAAGATGATGCTCAACGAGATGCCGACAATCGACGCGGCTTCGTCGTCCGCGGGGAAGCTGCCCTATGGCGTGGCCATCGCTGCCGGAACGTTTGCATGCGTGATGCTGACATCGATGGGTATCGATCCCGCGAACGGATATTGGGGCATGTGAACCATGGCGCGCGAACTGGTCAACGACAAGCTGTGGGAGCAGATCGAGCCGATGCTGCCGGTGAAGCGGCGTCGCAAGATCCACCCGGGCCGCAAGCGGCTGGACGACCGGCGTGCGCTGACCGGCATCCTGTTTGTGCTGCAGTCAGGCATTCCCTGGGAAATGCTGCCCCAAAACTGGATGAAGGCGACATGGTGTACCTGGTCGAAACCTTCTACAAATTCCCCCTGCTGTTCGGCGCGATGCGGCTGAGCGCGGACATCGTGACGCCGGATATCGATCCGGAGCTGTATGCAATGACCGTGTTTTGACGCGGCCTGAAACCACGAAGCATGCGATGAGAACATTCAACTTGAACAAGCAGCGTGGCCAGGTCTTCGTCGTGCTTGCGGTATCGATGGTGCTGCTGGCCGGTGCGGCCGGACTGGCGATTGATTCCGGCCTGGGTTATCTCATCCGGGGAAAACTGAATGCCGCGGTCGATGCCGCGGCAGTCGCCGGTGCGCGCGCCGCGGCGCAGGGCGACACCCGGGCCGAACAGCAGGCCAACGGTGTACGCGCCGCCAGGCATTTTTTTGCGGCGAACTACCCGGCCGGTTATCTCGGCTCGGTGGCCACGCTCGATGCGCCGGACGTGGCTTTCGACAGCCCGCGGCCCGGCGTCATCACCGTCAACGTTAGCGCCCGGGCCAGGGTGCCGGTGACGCTCATGGGCGTGATGGGATTCGACGTGCTGGATATCGCCGCCTCCGCCGAATCCATCCGCAAGGATGTGGACCTGGCCTTCGTGGTCGACACTTCCGGATCGGTCAATCCGGTGGCAGCTCATGTCAGGCAGCATTCGGCCGCCTTTATCGACCGCTTCAGCGCATCCACCGATCGCCTGTCGCTGATTCACTTCTCATTTGGCGCGGAAGTCGATGTGCCGATCCGCACCGGTCCGCTCAGGGGATTCGACAAGCGGCAGATGGCGCGCGAAGTCGGCGCATACCAGTTTTCCGGCCTGACCAATTCGGCCGAGGGTTTCTGGCATGGCCGCGACCAGCTCAACCGGGTCGGACCGCGGGACCGGTCCAGCATGCGGGTCATCGTCTTTTTCTCGGACGGCACGCCCAATTCCTTTGCTTCCCGCTTCGCCTTCCGCAATCCGGCGGAATGCGACCGGCCGGGCGTGATCGGCACCGGCGACGGCATGGCCGCAGGCCGGCCGACGGGCCTGGGGAACCACACGAGTCAAAACACCCCGGCGGCAGGCGCCTGCAACAAGGGCGGCGGCATATCGGCGGCGTTGTCCCCGCGAGGCATGCCCGCCTGGTACAACGCCCATGACCCGGCGGACCGTGAATTTCCGATCGTGGCCAGCGGTCCCCGCCCTGTCACCAATGACACCAGCACACCGCAAGCCACATGGATGAATGTGAACCGCGCGTCGAAGAACCTGGTGGAAGCGATGGCCGCGAAGGCGCGCGCGGAAGGCATTCATGTCTTTACGATAGGTCTCGGCCCCTTGCTGAAGATCGTCAACGCGCCCGATTCCATGCCGGACGATACCGGCGAGAATCTGCTCAAATGCATGGCGAATTCGGAGGATGCGCCGCAGCGGTGCAAGCGGGCCAGCGCCGGCCATCCCGTGGGCGTCTATTGCCATGCGGCGACTGCCGCCGATCTGGAACCCTGCTTCGCGACCCTCGCGGCGGAAGTGCTGCGTATTACGAAGTGACGATGCGCGGTCGAGGGACGCCGCCGGTGAATCCGGCCGCATGCTGCAGCGAACCGGCGCTGACGGCTTCCCGTCATCGACGGAGGGTGTTGGTGAAAACCGCTCTAACGGAGACTGAGCACTTTATATACCGCGTCGAAATCTTCCTCGATCGCTTGTACCTGTTCCGCTTTTGCAATTTTTACCAACTGCCGCAAGGCGAGTTTGAAAAGGTGTCGGTCCTTTTCACTGGCCTCATCGCTTAGCGAAGCAATCAGCGATTCGATCATTTGGTCTGAAGGACGCATGTTTTTTTCCGGCAGATTGAGGACCCCGAAGGCTTTGCAAGTTCCATGCCGGAAGGATAGGCATCCTGCAAGTGCTGTATCACAGCGCAAAAAAATAGAGTACGACCAACACCGCGATGATGCAGAAAATGATGTTGGCGACGAAATCCTCAGGTTCCACTAATCAGTCCTGATCCCAAAGTCATAGTGACCGCAGGATGAAGCACAAGTTTGGCTTTCCACGCGAACAGTTGACGTACGTCACCACCGTGCGGGCATTAACGCACTGGGCAACGCTTGGATTGTTCTCCCGGACCCGGCACAGCCGTCTCGCCTTATCGGGAAATTAGTACCTCTTTATTACAACGGCGTGCAAACGTGTGGAAAAAAACGGAACAGATCTTTATTGAAGTCTGAAGCCAAGGCCCGCAAACCTGCGACATAACCGCCGAATCATGGTCCAACAACCGCAATGTCGGCGCGGAAGATATATGCGAGGATGAACCGGGATGAAACCGTGGTCATTCGCGAATCGAAGCCCTTGCGTTACTATATCGCTTGCAACGCAAAACAAAGTTCCACCCTGCGGAATCAAGTGATGCCGCCATGCCGTCTTTCAGAAAAACATCCAGGAGATAAACAGAATGAACAGAATCAAGATGAGTTTCCGCCACCTGCTGTCGGCTTCCGTCGCCGTCGCTTGCGTCATCGGCGCGACGAGCGGCCATGCGCAGAATTATCCGGCCAAGCCGGTCACCATCGTCGTGCCGTTCGCTGCCGGCGGCACCACCGATATCCTGGCGCGTGCGGTCGGCGCCGAACTCAGCAAGTCGATGGGCCAGCAATTCATCATCGACAATCGTCCCGGTGCGGGCGGCAATATCGGCGCGCAGATCGTTTCACGGGCAGCCCCGGACGGTTATACGCTGTTGATGGGTACGGTGGGCACGCATGGCATCAATCAGTCGCTGTATTCGAAGCTTCCCTATGATCCGGTCAAGGATTTCGCGCCGGTCACCGTGGTCGCGGCGGTGCCGAACGTGCTGGTGCTGAACGCGGAGTTCGCCGACAAGAACAAGATCAGCGACGTCAAGAGCCTGATCTCCTACCTGAAGCAGAATCCCGGCAAGGTCAACATGGCCTCCTCCGGCAACGGCACCTCGATTCACCTCGCCGGCGAGCTGTTCAAGACGCAAACCAAGACCTTCATGGTCCATATCCCGTATCGCGGTTCTTCGCCTGCCATTACCGACCTGGTCGGCGGCCAGGTGCAGGTGATGTTCGATAACCTGCCATCCGCCATGCCCTTCATCAAGGGCGGCCAACTGAAGGCGCTCGGCGTCACCAGCAGCAAACCATCGCCGGCATTGCCGCAGGCCGCGCCGATTTCCCAGACGGGCGGCGAACTGGCGAACTACGAAGCGAGTTCATGGTTCGGCATCCTCGCACCTGCCGGCACGCCGAAGCCGATCGTCAGCCAGTTGCAGCAGGAAATCGCCAAGGCGCTGTCGAGTCCTGCGGTGAAGGAAAAGCTGGTGGCCCAGGGTGCCGACCCGGTCGGCAATACGCCGGAACAGTTCGCCGCTCACATAGATGCCGAGACCAAGAAATGGGCGAAGGTGGTGAAAGACTCCGGCGCGAAGGTGGACTAGGGATGTATTGCATACCGGCGTGCGCAATGCAAAGGCACGCCGGCGCAAGCGCAGGCGATGCGGCATTCATGGTTCGCAGGACCGCGCTTCCCTTGCTTCGGCAGATTCATCGCGCTGACGGGCGGTCCGGCAGCTTCCCGCGAAAGCAGCATCGGTCATCCCCGCCTCACCGTTGCAGCAGCTTCAGCATGTCTGCCACCTTGCCGGCCAGCAGCTCCATCGCAAAAGGCTTGGTCATCACTTCCATGCCCGGCTCCAGCAGGCCGTTGCGGATGGCCGCGTTTTCCGCATAGCCGGTGATGAACAGCACTTTCTGCTCCGGATACATAGCCCGCACCGCATCCGAAAGCTGGCGGCCGTTCATGCCACCCGGCAGACCCACATCGGTAATGAGAAGATCCACCGGCTGGGAAGCTTCCAGCGCCTGCAGCGCCTCGTGGCCGTCGCCTGCTTCGCGGACGCTGTGCCCGATTGTGCGCAGCATTTCGACGATCAATGTACGCACCGCCTCTTCATCCTCGACCACCAGTATCCTCGCCGCTGCCCCGTGCTTCTTGCCGGCGGCGGGAGACGGCGGCAGGATATCGTCCTGCTCCTCGTTCTCGTAGCCGGGAAGATAGATCTTGACGGTCACGCCGAGGCCGGGCTCGGAGTACAGGCGGATGGTGCCGCCGGACTGCTTGACGAAACCGTAGACCATCGACAGCCCGAGGCCGGTCCCCTGCCCCATCGGCTTGGTGGTAAAGAACGGATCGAATGCGCGCTCACGCACTTCGGGCGCCATGCCGGTACCGGAATCGGTCACGCTGATGCGTATGTAGCCCCCCGGCGCGGCGCCTTCATGACCTGCCACATAGCGTTCGTCCAGGCGCACGTTGGCCGTCTCGATCGTCAGGTTGCCGCCGTCGGGCATGGCGTCCCGTGCATTGATCGCAAGATTCAGCAAGGCGCTTTCGAGCTGGTGCGGATCGCACAACGTGCGCCAGAGGTCGGGAGAAAGCACCGTCCCGACACGAATCGCGGGACCGGCGGTGCGCTGGATCAATTCTTCCATCGACGTCACCAGCGCATTCACATCGGTCGGCTTCGGCGTTAGCGTCTGGCGGCGGGAAAAGGCCAGCAGGCGATGCGTAAGCGCGGCAGCCCGGTCGACCACCGACATGGCTGACTTGAGATACGGCAGCAGGTCCGCCGTGCGGCCTTGCGCAAGCCGGAATTCCATCAGTTCCAGGTTGCCCATCATCGCCGCGAGCAGGTTGTTGAAATCATGCGCAATGCCGCCGGTAAGCTGGCCGACGGCTTCCATCTTCTGCGCCTGCCGCAATGCTTCCTCAGTTTGCTGCAACGCCTCGGCCTGCTCCTTCAGCACCGTGATGTCGCGTCCGTTCGCATAGATGAGGTTCTCTTCTGCTGCGGCGGTCCAGGAGAACCACCGGAATCCACCCTCCCTGTGGCGGATGCGGACTTCAAAATGCACCACCGGCGCCCGCAGGGCGCGCCCGACCGCCTCGTAGGTCGGCTGTATATCGTCCGGATGGACGATAGGCTCGAACGGCTGGTCGGTCAATTCCGCCGGCGGATAACCGAGGATGCTGGTCCACGCCGGATTGACGGACCGCAGGATGCCCTTGCCGTCGATGATCAGCAGCAGGTCCTGTGAATTGCGCCAGATGCGGTCGCGCTCGCGGGTGCGCTGCTCGACCTGCTGCTCCAGCGTGGCGTTGAGCTGGCGCAGGCTGGATTCGGCGTCCCTCAATTGCTGCTGCATGACAACGCTGTCGGTCGTTTCGCTGCCCGCGCAGAGTACGCCGCAGATATGATCTTCGTCGTCGAAGGCCGGAGAGAACGAGAAGGTGAACCAGCGCGCCTGCGCACCGCCGTCGCGCAGCATCGGCAGCGGATGATTCTTGAAGAAGGTCGATTCGCCGGCCAGCGCCCGTTGAATGTACGGTTCGAGTTCCGGCCACAGTTCGGGCCAGATTTCCGGATGAGGCTGTCCCAGCGCGCCGGGATGGCGATGTTCCAGGACCGGGATATAGCTGTCGTTGTAAACACAGCTCAGGTTTTGTCCCCAGAGGACGAACATCGGAAACTTCGTGCCGAGCATCAGGCGTACGATCCGCCGCAACGACCACGGCCATGTCGCGGGCGGACCAAGCTTCGAGCCAGACCAGTCGTGTGTGCGCATCAGCCGCGCCATCTCGCTGCCGCCAGCAAGAAAGTCCTGGATCGCGGTTTCCGGTTTGTTCACGAATGCCTCTTTATGCAAGCCCGGTGCGACATGATGTTCCTTTGACGGGCGGACCGGCGCATCGCCGGCCCGCCGCTCTTTTCGCTACCTTACCGGATGGCGATCGGATTGATGATCGCCTGCACCGCGCCGGTGATCCTGGATGGCCCAAGGGTGAAGAAGGCTTCCCATGCCTTGTCCTTCACCATTTCCTCGGTGTTCATGTTTTCCAGGATGAAGATGCCGTTCATGGCCAGCAATATCTGGTGCACCTCGAATGCGCCGGCATTCGGCTCGGCCGGCAGCACCTCCACCGCCCAGCTGTCTGACCCCACCATGGCGACGCCGAGCGATGCGAGGTAATGCGCGCCGTCGATTCCCAGGCCGGGTTCGCCGGCGCTGTAGCGCGCATCGTCCTTGCCGATCAGCTTCGACCAGCCGGTGTAGAACAGCACGACATCGCCCTTGTCGATCGACTTGATGCCCTGTTTTTTCATCGCGCCTTCGATCTGCTCGCGATTGAATGCCGTACCCTCCTTCACCGGGTTCATGCCGAAGTACGCGGTCATGTCGAGCACTACCGCGCGGGTGGCGATTGCCGGGACGGTTTCGATGCCCAGCCGCCGCAAGCCGTCTTTTTGCACGAAGTTCGGCGCGTAGTTGCAGTTGTAGTAGACATTGTTGATGCCGAGATGTCCGAGGCCATCGAGCTGCGAACCGATACCCACCCAGCCATTAATGATGTCGTCGTTGTAGGAAGTTCTGGTCGGCCCGATCGGACCGTTTTCCTGCCCCGGCTGGACGACGGTCAATTCGAAGCTGCGCGGCGCATAGGCTGGCGTGTTCTTGTTCGTCTCGATGCCGAGCCGATACGACTTTCCGGTCTTGATCAGCTTGCTCGCCTCCCTGGTTTTTTCGGGCGTAATGTAATTCAGATTGCCGATCTGGTCGTCCGGGCCGAATTTCGACGGAAAGCAATCGGCATGTGCGGGCGCGGCAACGAAAGATGCAATCAGCGCCAGTGCGGCCAGGCAGCCTTTCTTGCGGTCGGGGGTTGGTGTCATCGTTTGTCTCCTTTGGTGTTGGGCAGCGAAGTAGTGATCGAATGGGTTGCCTTCATCCTTCCTGACTGCGGCGCCGCGGCCGAACCGCGCTGCATGCTCCGGCTTTGCCATGCTGTGCAGGCATGCCGTTGCTCCTCCCTTGCTTTATTAATAACGCCACCTCGTACGACTATTTGCGCCCCTTTTTGGTTGCAATCCCGGCGTTGCCCGGTCTGAGAGATCGCATCCGACCTCCGCAAAACCCTTTACCACTTTCATGGCAGTAATTTATATTCGTCAATATTGCAGATCGTCATGACTTTTAAGGGAGGTTCGATGAGCGACTTATTGAAGCTGCGGGTGTTCGGCATGAGTGAAACCAATCCGCAGGGTATTCCGGAAGATCCGCGCCGCTGCATCGTCGAAATGATCGACAGCAGCCGGCGCCTGCTGCGCAAATACCAGTGCGAGAAAGGCCGCGGTCACGGACCGGACAAGCTGTACTGCGCGTTCCACGCCCGCAGCCTGCCGAAGCCGGAATCCCGTTCATAACGGTCCGGCCGCCGGCACGACGGTACTCTCCAAACTTGTCCCGCGCGGGCCGGCTGCCGCCGGCCTTCTTTGCCGGCCCTCTCTTTTCCGCCGCTTCCGCGTCGCCCGCCACGCCCCTGAGGAACGATCCGGGGTCGAATACCACACACGAATGCACCATTGACGCCACAGGATCCGAGCGTGCCTTTGCATGCCCGGCGTGCAGCGTCCGACGTTCGAAACAGCCGGTTCCGACCAAGGAAAGGAAAAAGAGTGGAAGCCGACGAGCAGAAACAGGACACCAAGCCCGCCACCCTGGCGGCCATGCTTGAAGAGGAAGCAACACGTTGCGAGGAGTCCGCGGACCTCGTCCATGCTCTTGAGACGTGGCAGCAGGCACTGCAACTATTGCGGCAACAGGAAAATCCAGGCGGAATGCGCGTCGCGCATCGGCCGCTTGCATGTCAGGCTCAGGCAGCATGAGCAGGCGATCGTTTCCCACAAGGAGGCGCATGGCGTACACGTTACCTTGTGCAATGCGCATGGCGAGATGATGAGCCTGAACGCAATGGCGGAAATCTATCAATCGCTCGGCCGGCATGGTGAAGCGGTCGCCTTGCTCGAGTGTGCGATGGCACGCTGCCGAACGTCCGATAGCCGCAAGAACCTCGGCACCCTTCTCAACAACATCGGCGTGTCCTACCGGGAATTGAATCGGCGTGAACAGGCGCGCACATACTATGAGGAAGCAATCGCAACCCAGCGCGAGGCGGGCGATACGATTGGCCTGGCCCATACGCTGCACAATCTCGCCGCCCTGTTCATGGACAACCGCATGTATGCCGAAGCGCGCCCGCTGCTCGAGGAAGCCTGCGCCGTCCATGCCGCCAAGGCGGACCTGTGCGGCGAAGGGCGCATCCAGCTTTCCATCGACAGGCTGCTCGAAGAACAGGGCGCGCCCGAGGAGGCAGCGACGTATTACGGGAAAGCACTCTCCGCGGCAAGACATCCCTCTGTCCGCAGCGTCGAGGACGAGGCGGCGGCGCTTCACCATCTGGCGGGAACGGCCCTGGCCATGAACGATCATTCCCATGCCCGGCATCTGCTTCAGAAGGCGCTCGACATCGTCATCGAGGCACAGTTGCGCAGCGGCGAGGCGAAAGTGCTGTACCGCTATGCGAAGTTGAACGCGACACTGCACCAGCACCACGAGGCGCTGAACCAGCTTTTCAGAGCGAGAAAGATCGAGGAAGAGACGGGAGACGAGACCGGCCTGGCCTGTACCGATGAAGCCATCGGCATGCTGCTGTCGGGATTCGGGCAGCACGCGCTGGCATGCTGGCATTTGGCGAGGGCGGCGCGGATCCGGGAAAAGACGGGCAACCTCGAAGCCATGGCCAACACGCAGCAATTGATGGGCCGTGCCCGAGAGGCGCTGGGGCAACAGGATGAGGCCATGCGGCACTATCAATCCGCCACCTTCCTGCACG
>NZ_DASZBA010000035.1:0-17465 GCF_035944575.1 Noviherbaspirillum sp. | reverse complement strand
ATTTGCCTCCCTGCAATTGCGATAAACTGGCAGGTCTGCTTTTGTAAAGTCGGCCTGGCGCTACGCCGGTTCCGCATCAATTATGCGTATTGATTGGAAATTCAAGGCGGCTTTCCTGTTTGCTTTCCTGTTGGTGGCCGTGAATGCGGCAATTCCCTGGCTATCGATTTCCTGGGCCGGCGCGGCGCAGGAACGGCATGAAGCCTCCAGAAAAAGAATTGAATTCATCCATGAATTCCTTTCCACGATCAAGGATGCCGAAACCGGCCAGCGCGGGTTCATCATTACCGGCAAGGAGGAATTCCTGCTTCCTTATCAACTCGCGGTAAACCAGCTCGGCAAGGACATCCCGCAACTGGAACGGATCATCGCCGACGAGCCGCGCTGGGAAGTCTACGGCAGGGAAGTCATCAGTTTCACCGCACTGAAGATGCAGTCCATGGCGGAAACGATCGAAGTGCGCCGCAAGAGCGGCTTTGCGGCGGTGGAGCCGGTGATCAGCAGCGCCAACGGCAAATACTTCATGGATCGTATCCGCACGGCGGTCAGCGCGGTAGCGCAGGAAGAATCCGCCGAGCGCGACCGCCTCGACATCGAGCGTGAAAAGCATGTGGAAACCCTCGCCAATCTCAGCCTGGTGGCCGGCATCGCGAATCTTTTCCTGCTCTCCATCGCACTGCACTTCCTGTTCCGCGCGCTCATGGCCGGGCGCCATGCCGCACAGTCCTATCAGAACCTGAACCAGAAACTCGGCGCCGGCATGGAAGAACTCGAACGGCGCAACAGGGAAGTCATGCTGCTCGGCCAAATGGCGCGCGCCCTGGAATCGCAGATCACGCTGCCCGAAGCGTTTCACGTCATCGTCACGTACCTGCCCAAGCTGCTTTCCGGAACCTCGGGCGCGCTTTACATGCTGCGGCATTCCGGCAACCTGATGGAAAATGTCGGGAGCTGGGGCAAGCCCAGGCATGCCGGCAACCATATCGAGCCTGAAACCTGCTGGGCATTGCGGCGCGGCCAGCCGCACGCGACATCGCAACCGGACGATCTCTGCTGCCCGCATTACGCCGGCGAAGCCGGTGATGAACAGCTCAGGCGGCTCTGCCTGCCGCTCACGGCGCAGGGGCAGGTGCTGGGCCTTATCTATATCGAAGCGCCGACGCAGGTGAGAAGCGAATCCTCGGTCATCGACCGCAAGCTGGAAGACCTGGCCTTGCCGATCTCGGAACAGGTCGCACTGGCCTTGTCGAATGCGCAACTGCGGCAGATCCTGCGCGAACAATCCATCATGGATGCGCTGACCGGCTTGTTCAATCGCCGCTATATGGAAGAGACGTTGCAACGGGAACTGGCGCGCGCGACCCGCACGGGCGTGCCGCTGTCCCTGATCGTGTACGACCTCGACCATTTCAAGAGAGTGAATGACACCCACGGCCACGAGGCCGGCGACGCAGTGCTGAAAGCATGCTCCCAGCATGTCAGGCGCAGCGTTCGCGAAAGCGATGTGCCGTGCCGCTACGGCGGCGAGGAATTCGTCCTGATCCTTCCCGACTGCGGAAAGGAGGCCGCTTTCGCGAAGGCGGACCGGCTCCGCGAAGAATTCAGCCGCCTGCACATCATGCATGACAGGCAGCTGCCATGCCAGGTCACCGCTACATTTGGCGTCGCCAGCTTCCCGGGCGATGCGCGAGAGGCGGAAAGGCTCTTCAGCGCCGCCGACGAGGCGCTGTACCGGGGTAAGGAAGGAGGGCGCAACTGCGTGATGGCGGCATTTCCCGATCCTGAACCGAACGCAAACCAGCCTGCCGCTGTCAGAACGGACCTGAGGACGAATTCGGAAGCGTGATTCCAGGCGGTACATGCCTCCTGCCGGGCTGTTAAACTGCACTCCGCGCACCCCCGCTTACATCAATTTCACCAGGCAGATTTTTGCCGGAGAACAATGCCCCGTAATTCTCCTGCCGCTACGCCAGCAAACGACCACCGTTCCGCATCCCGCCCGGCCAAGGGCAGGGAAGGCCTTCTGCCGCAATTGCTTGCGCTGCTGATCTTTCTTCTGTCGTTCGCTACCACCTACGGCCTGTGGCGAAGCGCCCATGTGGAAGCGATGAAAGAGCTGCGGGCGGATTTCGATTTTCGCGTTCTCGAGACCGCTGAACGGATCGAGCAGCGCATGGGCACCTATGAACAGGTGCTGCGGGGCACCAAGGGTTTCCTGGGAGGATCGACGGATGTGAGCCATGAGCGCTTCCGCGCCTATGTCGAAACGCTGCGGCTGGAAAGGCATTATCCGGGCATCCAGGGCATTGCCCTGTCGCAGATCGTCCTGCCCGCCGACAAGGACCGGCATGTGGCTGCCATCCGTGAGCTGGGCTTTTCCGACTACGCGATCCGGCCGGCCGGCGAGCGCGAGATCTATTCATCGATCAGCCATATCGAGCCGCTGACGGGACTGAATCCCAGCGCGCTGGGATTCGACATGTTTTCCGAACCGATCCGCCAGGCCGCGATGGCGCGCGCCCGCGATACCGGCAACGCCGCCCTGTCCGGCAAGCTCAAGCTGATCCAGGAACGGGCGGAGCGTTCGCAGGCCGGATTCGTGATGTATGTTCCGTTGTACCGGGCCGGCATGCCTGCGGACACAATCGAGCAACGCCGCGCGAACATCATCGGCTGGGTCGGCGGCCCTTTCCGGATGGACGACCTGATGGCCAACCTCGGCGGACAACGGCTGGCCGATCTGCGCCTGCAGATCTACGACGGCAATGCAATGACCGAGGCGGCAAAGCTGTTCGAGTCCGGCAGCCGGTCGGCCGATCCGCTGTTCAGCCAGACCAGGCGGCTCCTCATTGCCGGACGCCCGTGGGTGCTGTCGATCGAATCCACTCCCGCTTTCGAAGCGCGTATCGATACCGAAAAGCCGCGTTTCATCGCACTCACCGGTGCCGGGATCAGCCTGTTGCTCGGAACCCTGGTCTGGGTGCTTGCCACCGGAAGGCGGCGCGCACTTGCGCTGGCCACCGCAATGACGAACGAACTCAGGGCCAGTGAATCACGCTGGAAATACGCGCTGGAAGGAGCAGGGGACGGCGTCTGGGACTGGAACATCCGCACCGGCCAAGTGCTTTACACGAGGCAATGGAAAAAAATGCTCGGCTATGCGGATGACGACATCGCACCAGAAGCCTCCGAATGGGACCGGCTCACCCATCCTGCTGACAAGCAGCGGGTCACCTCCATCCTTGCCGCCCACCTGGAAGGCAGGAGTCCGTCGTATGCCAGCGAACACCGGTTGCTGTGCAAGGACGGCAGCTGGAAATGGGTTCTGTCGCGCGGCATGGTCGTCAGCCGTGACCGGGATGGCAATGCCCTGCGCATGATCGGCACCCACTCCGACATCACCGCCCGCAAGCAGGCCGAGGAGCGCGAGGCCGAACGGCTGCAGCAACTGGAAGAGGCACGCACCGCGCTGCATCATGCACAGAAACTGGAGGCGGTGGGCAAGCTGACCGGGGGCGTTGCGCACGACTTCAACAATGCGCTGCAGATCATCGGCGGCAACCTCCAGTTGCTGGAGCTGCGCACCGGTGGCAACGAGCAGGCTGCCGCGCTGATCCACGGCGCCATGAAGGCGGTGGACCGCGGCGCCAAACTATCGTCGCAGCTGCTGGCATTCGCGCGCCGCCAACCGCTGCAGCCGAGAGTGGTCAACCTCGGCCGCATGACGCGCAGCATGGATGAACTGATGCGGCGGGCACTGGGAGAATCCATCGAGATCCACACCATCATTGCCCCGGTGATGCTCAATACCCTGGTCGACCCGTACCAGCTTGAAAACGTCATTCTCAATCTCGCGCTCAATTCCCGCGATGCGATGCAGGGACAAGGCAGCCTCACCATCGAGGCAGGCAGCGAATATCTTGATGCCGGCACTGACAGCGACACCGACACCGTGCCCGGTCCGGAACTGCCGCCCGGCCGGTATGTGACACTCGCCATTTCCGATACCGGTTCCGGCATGACGCCCGAAGTGCTGGAACATGCATTCGAACCTTTCTTCACCACCAAGCCGGAAGGGCAGGGAACCGGCCTCGGCCTCAGCATGGCCTACGGCTTCGTCAAGCAGAGCGGCGGGCATATTCGCATCTTCAGCGAAGTCGGTCACGGCACGATGGTGAAAATTTATCTTCCGGCGTCGGACGACCCGGAGACCGATATGTCGGTCGTTACCAGCCAGACCGTCATCGGCGGCTCGGAAACCATCTTGGTCGTCGAAGACGATGCCGGCGTGCGCGGCGTCGTGGTCGGCATGCTGACCGAACTCGGTTACCGGGTATTGCAGGCGCAGGACGGCAGGGAGGCGCTCGATGCACTGGCAAGCGGCGAATCCATCGACCTGCTGTTCACCGATGTGGTGATGCCGGGGCCGGTGCAAAGCCCCGAACTGGCCGCCCGCGCGAAACAGATGGTTCCCGGCATCGCCGTATTGTTCACTTCCGGCTACACCCGCGACGTCATCACGCAGGATGGTCGTCTCGACGCCGACCTGCAGCTGCTCAGCAAACCGTACCGTCGCGAACAACTGGCGATCCGCATCCGCAGCATGCTGTTCCACAGGCAGGGCCAGCGCCCCATGGAGACGCCGACCGCAAGGCCGATTCCCATTTCCGCGCTGACGCCTCCGGTTGAAGAGGACGCCGCCGGCGACCCGCTTCTGCCGGCGACACGGAGACGGGAGATACTGGTGGTCGAGGACAATAACGATATGCGCATGTTGCTGTGCGAAATGCTCGGCATTCTCGGCCATCATCCCCATCCGGCGGCGAATGCGGAGGATGCGCTGCAGCGGCTGTCGCACGGTGGCATCGACGTATTATTGACGGATATCGGCCTGCCCGGCATGAGCGGCGTCGAGCTGGCCGAAGCTGCCGCGGCGGCGGACGCCTCGATGAAAATCATCTTCGCCTCGGGTCACGGCGAAACCGTCCAGACACCGCACAATCTTTCATCGGTAACCCTGGCGAAGCCGTACACCCTCATCCAATTGCAGCAGGCGCTGCAAAGCGTCTAGAGCACTTTCCTAATTATTGCTGCGCGCCGATTTCCCGGGCGGCGGCGCCTCCGGTTTTTTCTGCGCCTGCGCCAGCAGGGCCGGACACGGCGCTTCCTCGCCCGGCCCCGGGTTGATCAGCGCCAGCAACGCGGCCAGCGGCGCAACCGCGGTACCCAGTACCACCGCCGCGCCGGCTTTCATCGCCACCGCGCCCTTATCCACGCCGACATCCGGGTCCTTGAACGTGCCGCTCACATACAGCGGAGAGCGCAGCGAAATGATGCGCACGCCCTTGCTTTCGGGCTTGATGTTCAGGTCCAGCGCTTCCTTGGCGAAGTTGACCTTGCCGTCGACATTGATGGTCGCATCCTGGGTGTCGACCACAAAGGTCTTCGTCTGCATCAGCCCGTCGGTAACGGCGAAATCGGCAGCCATGCAATTGAGCTGCACCTGACGGTCGCCGAACAACTGCGCGACAACCACGCTGCCGAGATTCAGTCCCATCGCTTCCAGGATCACCTTGCTGATGCTGCCTTCCGTAACCACCGACTTCACTTCGCCGTTCGACGACCCAAGAAGGGCGGCAAATGAATTGCCGGCGCCGGTCAGCTTGGCATCGGCATTGACTTCACCGAAGCTGGCCCGCATCGACTGCACTTTCGGGAACATCTGCTTGAGTTTCAGCCGGCGCGCGGTCATCGTCATCTGCGCCTTGACAGGCTTGCTGGTACTGTCGATCTGCAGCTGCGACGTGATCTGGCCGCCGGCGACGCCGAACTTCAGCGGCGCCAGGGTCAAAATTCCGTTCTTCATCTCGACGGTGGCCGAGACGTTGTCCAGCGGCAGGCTTTCGGCGCGGATGATTTTCTGTCCGGTGAAGCGGACCTGGGCGTCCACCTTGTTCCAGCGGTCGGTCTGGAACGGCGTGACCGGCAATACCTTGTCGGGCGGCTGCTTGACCTTGATGCCGCGTTTCTCGCGTTCTTCGTTCTTGGGACCGAACAGGGCGGTCAATTCGTCGATCTTCAGATTCTTCGACGTCACATCACCGCTCAGCAGGGGACGCGGTTCGCGGTGTATGTATTCGAGCGTGCCTCCGATGTCGCTGGAGCCGACCCGGCCGACAAATTTCTCATAGCGCAGCTTGGTATTGTCCGCGCCCAATGTGCCGACTACCCGGCCGGAGGTGGAAAATTTCGGCGTTTCCGGCAGCAGGATGCCGGTCAATGGATAGAGCAGGGCCATGCTGGCGCCCTTGATGTTGAGCTGGAGGTCCAGCGCACTCAGATGCGCCGGTTCCGTGAGGGTGCCCTTGGCGTTGATCTCGGTATCGCCGACGACCACTTCCGCATCGATCGGAAATTCCACGCCGCGCTCGCGCAGCGACAGGAGTGCGCCGGCCTT
This sequence comes from Noviherbaspirillum sp., assembly GCF_035944575.1. Classification (GTDB taxonomy): domain Bacteria; phylum Pseudomonadota; class Gammaproteobacteria; order Burkholderiales; family Burkholderiaceae_D; genus Noviherbaspirillum. Next base: position 11,008 of record NZ_DASZBA010000035.1, on the reverse strand, counting down.
GCCGCCGCCGCTTACCTTTTCACCGTCGAATTCCCCGGCCAGCTTCCAGTTGATCCCTTCTTCGCCGTCGGTCCGGCTGTCGACCGTGGCGGTGACGTCCGCATGCTTGGTGGCATCGACCAGCCTGACCTTGGCGCGGTCGAGCATCAGGTTGTCCAGTTCGAGTTTCCAGTTGGAGGGCTCTTCATCTTTTTTGGTGAACGTCCAGTTATTGCGGCCGTCCTTGTCGCGTTCCAGCACCAATTCCGGGGCGCTCACTTTCAGCGACGAGATGTGGATGCGCTTTTGCAGCAGCGCAAGGGGATTGAGCGTGACGTCGATCTGCTCGATGCGTGCCATGGTGGGGCCGGTGCTGGCCCATTCGGGATTGCCGACCGTCACGCCCTGCACGCGCAGATGCGGCCACGATATGAAGCGGCGCCAGCCTTCCTGTTGCTGTCCGGGTTTTTCCCATTGCAGCGACAGGTCGCCGTCAATGGAGAATGAGCGCCCGGTCGCCTGACTGACCTTCTCGGAAATCCATGGTTTGGCCTGGTTCCAGTTCATTGAACCAAGCAAGGCGATGATGAGCAGCAGCAGGGCTACCAGGCCGAGCAGCAATCCCAACGCCACTTTGAGAGTTCGTTTCATGTCAGTATGACCATAAGGCGCGTGCAGCGTTCGGCGCCGGCTAGCCGATATGTCGACTGGATCAAACCGTGGTGGTATTACGCATGCGGATGGCGTATTGCAACGGGCGTGAAGATGTCCTTCCGGAAATTGGTTGAACTTTTCTCACATGATTCGGCCCCATCACAGGCAGCCGGGAAATCGAGTGCCTTAATACAACGGCACTGTCAGGACGCTTCCGGTGAACACTCAGGAGGTTGTCTTCCTTAAAGGAGTCATCATGAAGACAAAACATTTGCTTGTTGCACTAGCGCTGACCACGTCAGGTTCGGCAATTGCCGACGACCTGGTGAAGACCGCGGAACGCTCGCCCGAAATACGTACCTTCGTCGATGCAATCAATCTGGCAGGCCTGAACGAAACATTCAGGAACAAGGGCCCGTTCACCATCTTTGCGCCATCCGAGTCGGCAATGGCCCGCTTGTCTCCGGATGTGAAAAAGACGCTCCTGTCCAACAAGGAAACCGCGACAAAGTTCGTATCGGACCATATCGTCCCGGGAAAAATTGTGGTGACGGAAATCAAGCCGGGCAAGACGCAAACCATCGAAGGCAGAACCATCAGCCTGCAATCGGATAACGGCCTGGTGAAAGTCGAAGGCGCGTCGGTCATCCAGAGCGATATCGTGGCGGACAACGGTGTGATTCATATTGTGGATACCGTGGTGCTGCCCGAGAAGTAATGAGCTTTCCTTGCGCCGGCAGGTAACGATGGTCCGGTCCAAGGTAGGCGGTGTGTTTGTGCAAGAATGCGCACACACACCGCCTTTCGGCCGAAATGCATCGCGATGAGCGGCATCCGGCGGCCAAGTCCCGGGCGGATCAAACTTAACCACTATCCTTGCAGAATTGATGGAAACACCCGATAGCATCCGCCGCTTCTGGTTCGGCGATAACAACAGCGATGCCGCGGTCGCGGCCGACAAGTCGTCACTGTGGTGGTCGAAGAATCCGGAGACGGATGCGCTCATCCGTGAACGCTTCGAAGCCATGGTCGTCCAGGCCGGACAGCGCGAACTGGACGGATGGGCAGCGACACCGGAAGGACGTCTGGCCCTCATCCTTCTGACCGATCAGTTTCCGAGAAACATCTACCGCGACAGCGGCAAGGCATTCGCCTTCGACGCGCTCGCCCGCGCATGGTGCAGGGAAGGACTCGCGCTGGGCGAGGATGCGATGTTGCGGCCGATCGAACGGGTCTTCTTCTATCTTCCCCTGGAACATTCCGAATCCGTCGCCGACCAGGCGCAGGCGGTCGAACTCTTCCAGTCGCTTGTCGCGCAGTCGGCGCCGGATGCGAAGGCAACCTTCGACGGCTTTCTCGATTTCGCGCGGCGCCACAAGATCATCATCGACCGGTTCGGCCGCTTCCCGCACCGCAACCGCCTGCTCGACCGGACCTCCACCCCGGAAGAGGCAGCTTTCCTTGCCCAGCCCGGTTCGTCGTTTTAACCCTCCCCGGCGCGATGCCATCCTCTTCCGCCATCCTGCTTCCGTCACCGCTGCAGCGCCGGCTGGAGGCCGCCGCCAGCGACTTTCTCGATCCGGGCGCCGGCGCCGGCATCGACTTCGCCGCGCCGCCGGGGGAGCCGGCGCTGCTGCCTCATGATTCGGTATCGTGGCGGCTGTTCAAGAATCCCTTGTCCTTGTTTATCGGCGGCGTCGCCGCGGTCATCCTCGAACTGGCCGAACCGCGTGTGCGTACCGGCGTTTGGGAGCACACCAGTTTCCGCGACGATCCGCTGCGGCGCCTGAAGCGCACCGGACTGGCGGCCATGATGACGGTGTACGGCCCGCGTAGCCGCACCGAGGCCATGATCGCCGGCGTGGTGCGCTTGCATGGACGCGTGCGCGGCAGTACGCCGGCCGGACAACCGTACAGCGCCGACGATCCCGAACTGCTCGACTGGGTTCACGCCACTGCCAGCTTCGGTTTCCTGCAGGCGTATCACACTTACGTGAGGCCGCTTTCCGAGGACGCGCGCGATGCGTATTACCGTGAGGGAAAGACCACGTCATTGTTGTACGGCGCGCTCGGGCCGCCGGCTTCGGAAAGGGAACTCGACCTGTTGTTCGAGGCGACGGCAGGCAGGCTGGAGCGCTCCGCGATCGTGTTTGAATTCCTTCGCATCATGCAGCGGGTCGCATTGCTGCCCGGGCCGATGTCGATGCTTCAGGACTGGCTCATCAAGGCCGCCGTCGGACTGGTGCCACTGTGGGCGAGGGACCGGCTTGAATTGGGCAATGCATGGGATCTGCGCCCATGGCAGCGGACCATCATCGAGCGCGCCGGATCGACTGTCGACCGGATCGTGCTGCGGTCCGGGCCGGCGGTGCAGTCATGCCGCCGGCTTGGGCTGCCGGATGATTATCTGTACGACGCGTCATGGAACACGACGGACGAGGCGCGAAGCAACGGCAATTGATGCCGTTTTCTACAATGCGTGGTCCTGGATTTCACGCAGAAACCAGCAGCCGTTCGCCAGCAGAAAATGGTATGTCACCAGCGTGGACGTGCCCGGCCGCGACAGCCGCGCAACCGCGCTGGTCGGCGTCTTCTGTTGCAGTTCCGATTCGATGCCGGTCGTGCGGATATAGTCGCCCAGGGCAGGGTACTTCATATCGTCACGCCTGGAGGCGGTGCGGCGCGTTTCGATGATTTCCTGCTTGCCGTTTTCCATCCCGTACTGGAAACGAACGCGCGCCGATGGGTAAATGGTGCGGCTGATCGCAAAATCCTTGTCGTTGATAAAGGTCTCGAAGAACGCCGGCAAGGCTTCCGGCTGACGCGCACTGCATGCCTGCGCGGAGACGGCGCTCGCGGCCAGCAACAAAACAATGCATCTGGACAGATTTTTCATGCCTGTATTTCCCTCCGAAGGTTGATCGCTGGCATGCAGCCATGCCATGCACGGTTTTGTATTCCATTATCGGATTTGTAATGCAGTGCAAATTGACCGATCTTAACTGCAGGACTTAATTGCGAAGATGAAAGTCAGTCGCAATGCCGTTCATTGCAGCAGGGCATCGCATGGGAACTTGTCTTAAACCGATCACTCTTTCATAGACATTGAAAAAATGTCTTTTCCCATTGCATTGAAGGATGATCATGCCGAACGATCTGCAATCCGCACCCAGTCCGAAGCGTGCCCCGGACACCGATGGCGGCAGCGCCGCCGCCGACTTCGGCCTCGGCTTGCCGCCGCAGGAAACCGAGCGCCGCGATCAGAATGCCAGCAATGGAAAGGATGGCCAGCCGCCGCAGGACAATCCGCAGTCCGAACCTGGTGACGAAGACCTGCCCATTCCAACCACTTACCCGACCGCATAGCCGCGTGGGGTTACGCCGCCTGCCGGCATGCGCAGAGGAGAAACCGCAAGTTGTTTGAGTTCATCGTCAATATCGTTCAGCAGGGAAGTTATGCCGGCGTCTTTCTGCTGATGGCGCTGGAAAATCTTTTTCCGCCCATCCCGTCCGAATTGATCATGCCTCTTGCGGGATTTTCCGCTGCCCGCGGCGACATGAACGTCGTGCTCGTGGTGCTTGCCGGGACGCTAGGCTCGGTGATCGGCGCGCTGCCTTGGTATTACGCGGGCAAGCGGTTCGGCCTGGAACGGATCAAGCGGCTCGCATCCCGGCATGGCCGCTGGATGACCGTCTCACCCGATGATGTCGATACGGCGATGCATCGCTTCGAACGGCATGGCCGTGCCGTGGTGTTCTTCGGCCGCCTGATCCCGGCGATTCGTACCCTGATTTCCGTTCCTGCAGGCATCAATCGCATGCGCATGGCGCCGTTTCTCGCCTTTTCGATCGCCGGGTCGCTGTTGTGGACAGGCGTGCTTACTGCGGCGGGGTTCATCCTGAATTCGCAGTATGAGCGTGTCGCGGAGTATCTTGATCCGGTGTCGAAGGGGGTGTTGATTTTGATTGCGGGGATTTATGTGTATCGGTTGGTGACGCACCCGGTGCAGAGGGCGGATGAGACTTGAGGGCTTTGTCGTTGTCGTAAAGACGAAAATCTGGAACTACGGAGTGTCCCCGGTAATCCATCAGCCTGTCATTCCCGCGGAGGCGGGAATCCAGAGTTGCGGAGTGTCTCCGATGATACAACGCCGTGAGTTCTCCGAAGAGACTAGCCGGGACTGGCCCCGGCGGGCCACTCACTTTCCTTGTCTCGCCAAGAAAAGTAAGCAAAAGACGGCGACCCCCAGTCGACGCCCGCTGCGCGGGTACCCAAAAGCAGGCATGCCGAAGCGGGAAGCGAAATAAACTCGCCTGCGGCTCAGACAGATTTCGCTTCTTTATCCGTTTTGACCGGGGCACTTTTGGCGTCGCTAAAAGGGGATAAACGGCCACACCATCTCCACCCTGACCCTCCTCTTGAAGAGGAGGGAGTTGATCATTCTTTACCTTGCAGACGTAAGCGAACACAAAATTTGGTGTAACCCTCGATCCGTGCAGAACTTCGTACGAGGTCACACGCCCAACCGCGCCAACGTCAACGAATCCTGGTTTCCTGCAAAATACTTATCCAGGCATTCCTGAAACACCGCTTCCTCCGGTGCCGCATGGGCGAACAGCGTCATCGACGAGTGGAATTTCATGTCGTCGGGGTACCCGAAGATTTCCGCGACCGTGCGGCCTTCCACCGCTGCCACTAGGGCGGCGCATTCCCTGAGCCGCTTGCCCAGCAGCGGATGGCGCAGGTAGGCCGACGCTTCGGCCAGCGACGAGATTGCGTAGAGGCGCGCCGTCGAGCTGTGGCCCAGCCCCTCTATCTGCGGGAAGATGAACCACATCCAGTGGCTCTGTTTCCTGCCGGCGCGCAGCTCGGCGCTTACCCTGTCATACACCGGTTGCTGCGCATCGATGAAGCGCTGCAGATTGAATTCGTCGTTCATGTTTGATGGACCTCGACTATTGCAATGCGATTTCATTTACCATCGGATCTAACCTCAACCGCCATCCCCATTCGATGACACCACTCTATCAGGCATCCAATGCCGTCGAGGCGTACATGATTCTCCATCTGCTGGAGCAGAAAGGGCTGTCAGGCCGGGTCGACGGCGAATACCTGCAAGGCGGTATCGGCGAATTGCCTGCGGCCGGGCTGGTCAGGGTGATGGTGGCGGAGCAGGACTACGAAGCGGCCAAGGCGATCGTCGATGAATGGGACGCGGCCCAGCCGGCGCAAGTTCATGAATCCGCGCCCGCCAGCGGTGGCCGACGGCTCGGCATGTTCGCTGCAGGGGTGATTGCCGGCCTGATCTGTGCCTACGGGTATTACCGGACGCCGGTCACGATTGACGGGATTGATCACAATTTCGACGGCGTGCCCGATGAGCACCGTGCTTACTCGCCCGCCGGCCGACCGGTGAAAACCGAGGCGGACCGCAACCTTGACGGCAAGGTCGATTACATCACCGCATACGGCACCAACGGCATCCTCGAGTCGGCCGTGTCGGACGACGATTTCAACGGCAGGTTCGAATCGCGCCAAACCTTCCGCGCCGGCCAGCTCCACCGGCGCGAAACCGATACCGACGGCGACGGCTTTCATGACCTGCGTTCCAGCTACCGGCACGGCGTGCTGCAGTCGGTCGAGTATCTTCATCCGGTGAGCGGCCTGCCGCGGCGTATCGACTATTTCAGGCTGGGCAAACTGCATGCCGAGGAACGCGACACCGACCATGACGGCCGGATGGACACGCGGATACTCTACAATGCGAGCGGTGAAGCGGTCGCCAACGAAGCCATACGGCAGGACTGAATTCTTGCGCTTGCCAGGAAGGCAAGGGCGTTATCAACGATGCAAACCGATCGGTCCGCGCGCCTGTGCCAGCATGCGCGCGGCGGTCATCAACCGGAGAAGCAATGAGTGATTCAAACGATATTGACGACGATTCCATCTGGGTGGTGTACGAGGCGCCGCCTGACTACCCGGACAAGTACGTCGCGCGGCGGCTGCACCTGAACCGGCCCACCGGCGATGTCGTGATCGGCGACACGCTGATCGACGTGCGCAGCAAGTTGCCCAAGGGGCTGTTCCGCCTTGAGCGCAGCGACCGGGACGATCCGCTGGTGCGGGAATCCTGGATCTGACTGTCTCTTGAACCGGTGAATCCGGTATGCCGCGCTATGCCGCGAATACCGGATTCACCGACAACACCTTCACCTTCCTCGCCGGATCGCTCACCACATCCGGGTCCTCCCGATAGTTGCAGTACCGTTCATAGGCAAATTCCATGTCCTGTATCGTAGTGCAGCCGGTGAACGGACTATCGGGATTCGTCGTGTCGATGCGCTCGTTGCGGATTTCCCCGATGCGGTAGGGCTGCGCCGTCGTATCGACGGCGACGGTGATCACTTCAAACTCCATGGCCTGTCCTTTCGTATGCCGCGCTTCGACGCGCCGCCTGCGAAAAGCATAGCAAACATCCGTCCGCACGGATTTGGCTGGATCAACCGGCCGCCGGAAAAGCGGCCCGCCCGGCGCGCCGGCCGTCGCGACTATTGCGCCAGGGTTGCCGCCTCTTTCAGGCTGCCTGGCGGAAGCGATGCGAGCCAGGCCTGGTAGGACGCCTGGTCACGCTGTTGCCAGAATAACGAGAGCCGGGTTCCCGCCGCCGCCTGCAATTCCTGGTTGGTCAGGGTCGGAAGAATGCGGGCGACTTCCTCCGGCTTGGTGTACGACCAGCGATACAGCAAGTCCTGCGCCGCCTCGGCATAGAGCGGATCGCTGTTGTACTGGCTAAGCCAGTTCCATGCCGTCGTCAGGCTTTCCTGTCCCTGGCGTATGGCGATTTCGCTCATCAGGCTCTTTCTGACGGCGGGGTCGTCGGTACGGTTCAGGTACTTGGCCGCTTCCGCAGGATTGCTGGCCGCAAGGCTGCTGCTGACATGATTCAGCAGTTGCGCCGGGGAAGCATCGGAGCGTTCCTGTATGACCTGGTTGACCCACTGATAAGCCTGCGCGGGGTCATGCTGCGCATAGGACACCGCCACCTGCTGGATCAGCGAGACCGGTGCGCGGTCGGTCATCGATGCCACAGTCTGTGCGGCAAGTGCGACATTGCTGCGGATCAATCCCGGCAGAACGACGGCGGTCAGTTCGCCTTTCGCATCGAGGTTTGGATACTGGGCAATCCAGGCCAGCGCCTCGGCCGGATTGCTTTCCGACATCGCGCCGAGTGTCGCGGCGATCACCGTGCCGGTTTCCTGTCCGATTGCCTTGGAGTAGCTGGCGAATGTCTCGGGGCGCTGCTGCGCCAGGGCCGCCAATGCATTGGCGACGATCGTCTGGCGCTCCTCGGCGGGAATGCTATCCATGTGGGCCAGCGCTTCCGCCGGTGCTTCGATTACCCACGCGTTGAATGCGCTCTGCATGGCGCGGGTTTTGTTTTCGCCGGGCGGTTGCTGCAGGGTCGCTTCGAAGGATGTCTGCAGCGCGGGCGCGGAGACGCCTGGTCCGCCCTTGCGCATGATGGACATGAGGTCGGCGAATGCGAAACCGGTCGGGGCCTGCCCGCTGCCGGATGCGGTTGATGCCTGAGGAAGGCCGCTCGCCTGTTGTCCGGCGGGCTGCGTCTGGACGCTGCTATTTTTTTCACTGCCGCGCATGCCGGCGGCATCCTCCGTTCCTTCGAAAATCTGCACCCCGATCAATACGCCGGCAATCGGTGCAAGAAGAAACGGCAACACGATATGCAATTTCATGACTGAGTCTCCGCATGCGATGGAAAAGCACAGTGGAGCGCGGCGCAGTCGCGCCGGCTCCACTATGGCATGGGCATGGATGCTTACATGCCGGTGAGGCGGATCAGCTTAGTACGGGCAGTTCTCGCGATACTCGGAGATCAGCGAGCTCGACAGATCGGCCTGATGCGGCGTGCCGCAGAGGAACGGGCTGTAGCGCGTGTCGTTGTCCATGAAGCGCTTCATCCATGACACCGCGTACTTGCCCATCTTCGGGTAGTACTCGTTGGCGCCGTTCATGACGCAGAAGTGATCGCCGTTGTTCATCTCCATGAAGGCTTTCTTCGTGGCCGTCGACGGGATGCTGTTATAGAACGGCGATGCGTGGCTGGAGACAGGCGCGATCGAATCGTTCTCGCAGGCGATGATCATGGTGGGGACACGGATCGTCGAGAAGTTGTCGCTACTGTTCCATGGTGCCAGCGGGATTGCCGCCTTCAACGTCGGATTGTCGCGTGCGGCGATCAGCGAGCCGCCACCACCCATCGAGTGGCCCATCACGCCGAGGCGATTCGGATCCACCTTGCGATAAATCGGATGCGAGCTGGTATTGCTGTACTGCACCAGTTGGTTCAAGGCTGCCATGAGCTGCGGAGCGCGCTGGTATGGCTGGTCATAGATCGAGTTGGTATCGATCGTGATGACCACGAAACCATGCGATGCCAGGCGCGGGCCCCACCAGCTCATCGTGGACTGCGTGCCGGTGTAGCCTGGGGAAATGGCGATCGCGGCGAACGGTCCGGCCACGTTGGTCGGGTGATAGATGGTGCCGCCGTTATAACCGTTGGCAGCGTACGAGGACACGGTGGTCGTGGCATAGGTGAACGGGCCGACGCTGGCTTCCAGAGAAGTGTTGGTCGGGTTCGGGCCTCTGGCAAACGGGTTGGTCGGCGTGCCTGTGCCGCTGTTTCCGGTCAGCTGGATGTTGTCGACGGTGTAAGTTTCGCTGCTCAGGCTGCCATCGACGCGGAAGCGAAGGCGCAATGCAGTCTGGCCTTCTGCTGCTGTCGGGAGGTTGAAGGTAACACGGCCGTTGGTGGTGGCGCGGGTTGATTCAAGCGTGGTCCAGGTTGTACCGTTAGTGGAGTATTCCGCGATACCGGCTTCGCCTGTATCAAGGCCGGAGGTTACCCGGTCGAAGCTGACGCTCAGGCCGGTGAAGTTTTGGGTGTTGATCGGGTTGGAGGTAATGGCGCCGTCGGTGCAGCCATAGCAACCTTCCAGGCGCGCAGCGCCGGTGCTGGTGCTTACGGTACCAGTCGAGGTAAAGTTGCCGAGGCCGGCGGAAAAGTTTTCCTGGAATACCGCAACCTGTGCTTGTGCGCCATAGGAGCAGAGCAGGGCGGTGGCGAACAGGCCGGCTTTCATGGCACGAATGCCGGCGCGTGGGAACGCAGTTGGCTTTGTGCCAACCGTTTTTTGAATCATCATTCTTGTCTCCGAATTATTGGTATGAACTAGTGATGGTTTTGGTGCGTTGCACCCGGTATTGCGATCTGGTCGGGTTTGCTCCTTTAATGAAAAATTAGTAATAAATCCTGCACATGCTTGAAGAATCGGACGCCCGGCATCGGCCGCAGCATCCGCAGCAAATCGCTATACCGGCGCACAGCGGAATGCCGGAATCATGGCCCTGCGGGGCGATGATGCGGTGCCACGCGAGGAGGTCTATGCAACATCGATTGTGAAGCTTGATTATGTTGACCCCACAAAAAAAGAACATCCCCCGGAAGGGGGAGCGCCTGCTTTCAATGCCGGAAGTTAGCCGTATCCCCCATTTGGGGGATACGTGACGTACGGTGCGATGCTTGCAGAAAAGCCATGGCGAACTAACCGGAGACAAGAATGCTCAATCATAGGAACGGGACGTGGTGCCGGAAGCCGCTTCGGCGCGCCGGCTTGGCATATCAAAACGGGTTTTTGGCCACCGACTACAATCAGGCGCGAAGCCCGTATGTCAACTTCGAGGAAATGTACCGTGATGCATGACGCGACCCACCTGCCGCTTTTGCTGCCGAAAGTGCGGCCGCCCAGGTCAAGCGCAAAGCTGGTGCCGCGACCCCGGCTCGGGCGGCATGCGGCATCGATCGAAGAGACGTCGCTCACCGTGGTCAGCGCCCCCTCCGGTTTCGGCAAGACGACGATAGGCGCGGTGTGGGCCCGCGAGCTGCGAGCCAAAGGAGCCGTCGTGGGATGGCTCGCTCTGGACCAGGAAGACAATGAGCTGACGCGTTTCCTGCAATACCTTGCCTTCTCCATTGGCTATGCATACCAGGACCAGTCCCTGCAGACGCTTCCCGCAGCGCGCTTCACGACGCAGGCGCTGCAGGGGTACCGGCTGATCTCGAACCTCATTAACCACATCGCGGAAGAAGGCAGCGAAGTGTTCCTGTTCCTGGACGATTTCCATCTCATCACCCAGCCTTCGGTGAAAGACGCGGTGCGCTTCATGCTGCGCAATGCGCCCTCCAATTTTCATATGGTGCTGCTGTCCCGGCCGCATGGCGTCGCTGATTTCGGCGAAGGCAAGCCGGGTTCGGTGCTGCGGATCCATGCCGGCGATCTGCGCTTCACCGAGGCC
>NZ_DASZBA010000034.1:0-2847 GCF_035944575.1 Noviherbaspirillum sp. | reverse complement strand
GCCGCTGCTTCCCGCCGCGCTGGTTGCCGATCCGATTCCGCTGCCTGTGCTGCCCGGCGTCGTTGCCGGCTGGACTGCGCTATCCAAGATATGTTCGCCCGGCCCCGGCTGAATTCCGTTTGAAATCGGTTTGGTTTCCTTGTTCTCGTCTGCCATAGCTTTGCTCCTGGGAATTTGTTGAATATGGGTTGTTGTAGACCTGCATCCGGCGCACAGGCATCCGTGACCGCTCGATGCTTGGCAAAAGATTAACGGCCCATGTGAACTTAGTAATTGAAGTAATGGTTTAGTTCTTGGGTATTACGCATTCAAGTTTGACCAGAGTCTTGCTTTCTGCAAAATTCTGCTTCCCATCGGCGAACCGGAACCAAAACACCGCGGATTTGCTGCACATCAACCGCTTGAAGCTTAAATACTTTAGGCTTAAACTAAATTGCGCCTCATCGCGATGCACTATCCGCTTTCTTCCCATTCCCGCTTTTCGTCTCATATCGCCGGATCGATTGGAGAACATATGGTCACTTCAGCTTATGCGGATACTTTTGCGCACGATAACCTGCCGCCCCGGGAGCAGTGGCCGGAAATGATCTTCGACCTTCCGGAATTACATTATGGGGAGCGGTTGAACTGCGTGGCCGAATTGCTGGACAAGATGGTTGCCACCCACGGGGAGCGGCCCGCGATCCATGGATTGCGGAAATCGTGGACGTACGCGGCGCTGCAGGATCGCGTCAACCGCATTGCCCGCGTCCTGCGCGAAGATCTGCGGTTGGTTCCCGGCAACCGGGTTCTGCTGCGCGGCGACAATAACCCGATGATGGCTGCATGTATCCTGGCAGTATGGAAAGCCGGCTGTATCGCGGTGCCGACCATGCCGCTGCTTCGGGCGAAAGAACTCACCGTTATCATAAACAAGGCAAGGGTGAATGCCTCGCTCTGTGCCGCAAACCTGCGCACGGAGATGGAGGCGGCACTCGGCGATGCGGCCTTGCGGGGTCCGGTCGTCTATTTCAATCATGAGGGGCCCGACGCGCTCGAATCACTGATGCGCGCGAAGCCGGCAGGCTTCGACACCGTCGATACGGCGGCCGAGGACGTGTGCCTGATCGCCTTTACCTCGGGTACCACCGGCACGCCGAAGGGAACCATGCATTTTCATCGGGATATTCTGGCGGCCTGCGACTGTTTTCCAAAGTACACCCTCGGTGCCGCCGCAGACGATATATTCATCGGCACGCCGCCGCTCGCCTTCACCTTCGGCCTCGGGGGATTGCTCCTGTTTCCGATGAGGGTGGGTGCGTCTACCGTCCTGCTTGAGAAACTGTCTCCCGCCAGTCTTCTCGAAGCGATCCAGCATTTCGGCGCCACCGTTTGCTTTACCGCGCCGACCTTCTACCGCAAGATGACGCCTCTGGTGCCCGGTTATCGGATGTCCTCGCTGAAGAAAACCGTTTCCGCCGGCGAAGCACTACCGGTTGCGACCCGGGAACAATGGCGGCAGGCGAGTGGAATCGACATGATCGACGGCATCGGTTCCACGGAAATGCTGCATATCTTCATTTCCGCCAGCGGAGACGAGATCCGGCCCGGCGCGACCGGCAAGCCGGTTCCCGGCTACCGGGCTTGCGTGCTCGACGAAGAAGGGTCGCCTGTCGGACCGGGGGTCATCGGCCGTCTTGCGGTCAAGGGCCCGACCGGATGCCGTTATCTCGCCGACGATCGTCAGCGCAATTACGTTGCCAATGGCTGGAACGTGACGGGCGACGCCTACGAGATGGATGCCGAAGGATATTTCCGCTTCCACGCGCGCACTGATGACATGATCATCTCCGCCGGGTACAACATTGCCGGACCGGAGGTCGAGGACGCGCTGCTGAAGCATCCGGCGGTCGCGGAATGCGGCGTCGTAGGCTTCCCCGACGAAACCCGCGGCGAGATCGTCAAGGCCTATATTGTCCTGAATGCCGGCTTCCAGCCATCGACGTCGCTGGTGGCGGAGCTTCAGGATTTCGTCAAGCGGGCGATCGCACCCTATAAATATCCCCGTGCGATCGAATTCAGGGAGTCGCTGCCCCGGACCGGCACCGGCAAGCTGCAACGTTTTCTGCTGCGCACGCCGGAATTTGCACAAAGTTCCGCGAGTGCCGGCATGCTGGAGATGAAATGAATATCGTATGTATCGGCGGCGGTCCGGCGGGGCTTTATTTTGCCCTGCTGATGAAGAAGCAGAACCCGGAGCACGTCATCAGCGTCATCGAGCGCAATCGGCCGTACGACACTTTCGGCTGGGGCGTGGTGTTTTCCGACCAGACGCTGGGCAATCTTGCCGCCGCCGATGAACCGACTGCCAGGACCATTCTGCAGGCATTCAATCATTGGGACGACATCGACACCCATTTCAAAGGAAGAACGATCACCTCCGGTGGCCATGGTTTTTGCGGAATCGGACGCAAGCGGCTGCTCAACATCTTGCAGAAGCGCTGCGAGGATCTCGGCGTGCGGCTGGTGTTCGAGACCGACGTTACCGACGATCAGGAGATTGCCTCCCGGTATGACGCCGACCTCGTGATCGCCAGCGACGGCTTGAACAGCCGTGTCCGCGCCCGTTACCAGGAAAGCTTCGCGCCCGACATCGATACCCGTAAGTGCCGCTTTGTCTGGCTGGGCACAAGGAAACTGTTCTCCGCATTCACCTTCGCTTTCGAGGAAACCGAACACGGCTGGTTCCAGGCCCATGCCTACCAGTACGACGGCGATACCTCCACCTTCATCGTCGAAACGCCGGAAGAAGTATGGTTGAAGGCCGGCCTCGACAAGATGAGCCAGGAGGAAGGCATCGCGTATTGC
>NZ_DASZBA010000033.1:0-13198 GCF_035944575.1 Noviherbaspirillum sp. | reverse complement strand
CATCGCCGGACTCCAGCGCATACCGGATGCGAGCGTCGACCTGCTGATCGCCGATCCGCCCTATGGCCTCGGCAAGGATTACGGCAATGATTCCGACAAGCTCGATGCAAAAAATTATCTGGCATGGACCGAGCAATGGATTACCGTCGCGCTGCCGAAATTGAAGCCGAACGGCAGCCTGTATATTTTTCTGACCTGGCGCTACTCACCGGAAATCTTCGTGATGCTCAAGCAACGCATGACGATGATGAATGAAATCATCTGGGACCGCAGGGTGCCGTCGATGGGCGGCAGCACGCGCAAGTATTCGTCGGTGCACGACACCATCGGATTTTTCGTCAACGCCAAGGATTATTATTTCGACCTGGACGCTGTGCGCATACCCTACGATGCCGAGACGAAAAAAGCCCGTTCCCGCTCCATTTTTATCGGCGCCAAATGGCTCGAAATCGGCTACAACCCAAAAGATGTGTGGAGCGTCTCCCGCCTGCATCGCGAGCACCGGGAGCGCGCCGATCACCCGACGCAGAAGCCGCTGGAAATCATCGAACGCATGGTCAAGGCATCCTGTCCGCCCGGCGGCATCGTGCTCGACCCGTTCATGGGCAGCGGCACCACCGCTGTCGCCGCCAAACGCTGCGGACGACATTATGTCGGCTTCGAACTGAATCCCGATTATTGCGAACTCATCGAAAACCGTTTAAGCGAAATTGATGGCGAAATCAGCAATTCCGCCGCAGCTTGATGCCACTCATAACCTGACGACAACGCCCATGAATACCCGCTCTCTCATCGACAACGTCATTCGTCCGGACATCCTCGCCTTGTCCGCCTATCACGTGCCTGACTCCAGCGGCTTCGTCAAGCTGGATGCCATGGAAAACCCCTATGTGCTGCCGCAGGAGTTGCGTACCGAGTTGGGGCGGCGCCTGGCAGACGTCGCGATGAATCGCTATCCGGTCCCGTCTTATACCGCGTTAAAGGAAAAGATTCGCACCCGGCTCGGCGTGCCGGCTGGATTCGATGTGGTGCTGGGCAATGGATCGGACGAATTGATTTCCATGCTGTCGATCGCCTGCGCAAAGCCGGGCGCCAAGGTCCTCGCGCCGGTGCCCGGATTTGTGATGTATGCGATGTCGGCGCAGTTCTCGGGACTGGAATTCGTCGGCGTCCCGCTGAATGCGGACTTCACGTTGAACAAAGCGGCGATGCTGGACGCCATCGCGCAGCATCGGCCCGCGATTACCTATCTTGCCTATCCCAACAACCCGACCGGCAACCTGTTCGATGCGGACGACATGGCCGACATTATTCGCGCGGTTGGCGATGCCGGCCTGGTGGTGGTGGACGAGGCGTATCAGCCGTTTGCGCAAGCCAGCTTCATGCCGCGGCTGCCTGACTTTCCCAACATGATCGTAATGCGCACCGTGTCCAAACTCGGCCTGGCCGGAATCCGGCTCGGCTACATGGCGGCCGGTGACGCGTTGCTGACCGAGTTTGAAAAAGTGCGTCCGCCCTACAATATCAATGTGCTGACCCAGGCGGCGGCCGAATTCGCGCTGGAACATGTCGCAATTCTGGACGATCAGGCAGCCACGTTGCGTCGCGAAAGAGCTGTTCTAGCAGCCGCATTGCAAGCGTTGCCGGGTGTCGAAGTATTCCCGTCAGCGTCGAATTTTTTGTTGATTCGCTTGCATCCATCGAAAAATAGCCTCAATAATGTTTTCGCTGCATTGTTGGACCGGAAGGTTTTGGTTAAAAATCTCGGTAAAATGCACCTACTGTTGGAAAATTGCTTACGGGTGACCGTGGGTACCCCGGAGGAAAACCGGATTTTTCTTGATGCGCTTGCCGCATCGCTTGCCCCGTAATTTTTAGTTGCCACCTAACATGCCTACGTCACGCGTTGCAGAGATCACACGCAATACCAATGAGACGCAGATCCGCGTTGCCATCAATCTCGACGGCACCGGACAGCAAAAGCTGAATACCGGCGTCCCTTTCCTGGATCACATGCTTGACCAGATAGCGCGGCACGGCTTGATCGACCTCGATATTCATGCCAACGGCGATCTGCACATCGATGCCCACCATACGGTGGAAGATGTCGGCATCACGCTCGGTCAGGCATTCGCCAAGGCGATTGGCGACAAGAAAGGCATCCGGCGTTACGGGCATGCCTACGTGCCGCTGGACGAGGCGCTGTCCCGGGTGGTGATCGATTTCTCCGGCCGTCCTGGCCTGGAATTCCATGTCCCGTTCAAGCGCTCGATGATCGGCTCCTTCGATGTCGACCTGACGCACGAATTCTTTCAGGGCTTCGTCAACCACGCACTGGTTACTTTGCATATCGATAATCTGCGCGGCGAAAACGCCCATCATCAGTGTGAAACCGTATTCAAGGCATTTGGCCGCGCGCTGCGCATGGCCGCAGAGCTGGATCCACGTTCGGCCGGAACCATTCCTTCGACGAAAGGCAGTCTGTAAGCGCTGCACATTGCGCGCTGCGACGTCATTGTTAACATGAGCAAAATAGTAGTGGTCGATTACGGCATGGGCAATCTGCGCTCTGTTGCGCAGGCATTGCGCCATGTCGCGCCCGAAGCCGACGTCCGTATATCGGGCGAATTGTCAGATATCAAATCCGCCGACAGGCTGGTGCTTCCCGGACAGGGAGCCATACCCGATTGCATGCGATGCCTGCGCGAGTCCGGCCTTCAGGAGGCGGTGGTTGAGGCGGCCCGTTCCAGGCCATTGTTTGGCGTCTGCGTCGGCGAGCAGCTGCTGT
Organism: Noviherbaspirillum sp.; assembly: GCF_035944575.1. Classification (GTDB taxonomy): domain Bacteria; phylum Pseudomonadota; class Gammaproteobacteria; order Burkholderiales; family Burkholderiaceae_D; genus Noviherbaspirillum. The sequence continues at coordinate 10,410 of NZ_DASZBA010000033.1, read as the reverse complement.
TCGACTGGAGCGAGGAGGGCGATACGCCCGGACTTGGTCTGCTTCCCGGAAAGGTGGTGCGCTTCCAGCTCGACGGGCAATTGCAAGATGACGGATCGCGTTTTAAAGTACCGCAAATGGGCTGGAACCGAGTCAGGCAGTCCCTGGCCCATCCGCTCTGGAGTGACATACCTGACAACAGCTACTTCTATTTTGTCCATAGTTACTATGCAGTGCCTGAAAACGCCGGGCATACGTTGGGCGAGACAGTTTATGGCGCGCCGTTCAGCTCCGTGGTCGGCCGCGATAATATCTTTGCCACGCAGTTTCACCCTGAAAAAAGCGCTGCCGCCGGACTGCAGCTCTATAAGAATTTTGTGTACTGGAATCCGTAGATTGCTGCACGAAAAACTTCCAAACATAGAAACCGATCGCCGTTATTCTTAACCTACTAACATATCGAACGTAGCCATGCTGCTCATACCTGCCATCGACATCAAAGACGGTCAATGCGTACGCCTCAAGCAAGGCGACATGGATCAGGCCACCGTGTTCTCTCAGGATCCCGCGGAAATGGCGCGCCACTGGCTGGCACAAGGCGCACGACGGTTGCATCTGGTTGACCTGAACGGCGCGTTTGCCGGCAAACCCAAGAATGAATCCGCGGTAAAGGCGATCATCCAGGCGGTTCGGGATTTTGCGATCGACAACGATACCGATGAAATTCCCATCCAGCTCGGCGGCGGCATCCGGGATCTGGACACCATCGAACGTTACCTCGATGACGGACTGTCCTACATCATCATTGGCACGGCGGCGGTCAAGAATCCCGGCTTCCTGCACGATGCATGCAGTGCCTTCCCGGGGCAGATCATCGTCGGCCTCGACGCCAAGGACGGCAAAGTTGCCACCGATGGCTGGAGCAAGCTGTCCGGTCATGAAGTGATCGATCTCGCCAAGAAATTCGAGGACTACGGCTGCGAAGCGATCGTCTATACCGACATCGGTCGGGATGGCATGATGGGCGGCGTAAACATCGACGCCACCGTCAAGCTCGCACGCAGCATGACCATTCCCGTGATCGCCTCCGGCGGGGTGCATACGATCAAGGATGTCGAAGCCTTGTGCGCGGTGCAGGACGAGGGCATCGAAGGCGTCATCTGCGGACGGTCGATTTACGAAGGTACGCTCGATCTGCGCACGGCGCAGGATCGGGCCGATGAACTGAGCGGCCTCGAAGAGTCGGCTGAAGAAGACGAAGCATGACCCTTGCAAAACGTATCATCCCTTGCCTTGACGTTACCGCGGGGCGCGTCGTCAAGGGCGTTAACTTTCTGGAGTTGCGCGACGCCGGCGACCCGGTGGAAATCGCCCGCCGCTATGACGCGCAGGGCGCGGATGAGCTCACTTTTCTCGATATCACCGCCACGTCCGACGAGCGCGATCTGATCCTGCCGATCATCGAAGCGGTCGCTTCCCAAGTGTTCATTCCCCTCACTGTCGGCGGGGGTGTACGCTCGGTCAATGACGTGCGCCGCTTGCTCAATGCTGGTGCCGACAAGGTGAGCATCAACAGCGCCGCCATTGCGAATCCCGATTTCGTCGGCGAGTCGGCACGCAAATACGGATCGCAATGCATCGTCGTTGCGATCGATGCCAAGAAAAGCGGCGACAATAAATGGGAAGTGTTCACCCACGGCGGCCGCAAGCCGACCGGTCTCGACGTCGTCGAGTGGGCAAGGAAAATGGAAAGTCTGGGCGTAGGCGAAATCCTGTTGACCAGCATGGACCGCGATGGAACCAAGATCGGCTTTGATCTCGCTCTCACCAGCGCCGTCTCCAATGCGGTCGGCATCCCGGTCATCGCATCGGGCGGAGTCGGGGGCTTGAAGGATCTGGCCGATGGCGTCACGATCGGCCGCGCCGACGCGGTACTGGCGGCCAGCATTTTTCATTACGGACAGCATACCGTCCAGGAAGCCAAGCGTTTCATGGCGGACCAGGGCATTGCAATGAGGCTTTCATGAGCATCAAGGCCAAGTGGCTCAATAAGGTCAAGTGGGACGAAAACGGACTGGTGCCGGTGATTGCACAGGAAGTCGGTTCCAATGACGTGCTGATGTTCGCGTGGATGACGCGCGAGGCCTTGTCAAAAACCGTCGAACTGGGCGAGGCAGTCTACTGGAGCCGTTCGCGCAAGAAGCTATGGCACAAGGGCGAGGAATCCGGACATGTCCAGAAGGTTCGTGAAATCCGCCTTGATTGCGATGAAGATGTTGTGCTCCTCAAGGTGGAGCAGGTGGACGGAATCGCCTGTCATACCGGGCGCCACTCGTGCTTCTTCCAGGTATTCGAAGGATCGGCCGAAAGCGGCGACTGGAATGCCGTCGAGCCGGTGCTGAAAGATCCCCAGACCATTTACAAGCCTTAAGCGGGTCCCACCCGCTCCATGACCGACAAGGACCCGGCGGGTGGGACCCGCCTCAATGTATGAGCGACACCTTACAACGCCTGGCTGACATCATCGAATCGCGCAAGCCGGCCAATGGCGGCGATCCGGATAAATCCTATGTTGCACGCCTGTTTTCCAAAGGTGACGATGCGATCCTGAAGAAAATCGGCGAGGAAGCAACCGAAACCGTCATGGCTGCGAAAGACGTGCGCGCCGGCGGGAATAAATCGAAAGTACTCTATGAATGCGCCGACTTGTGGTTTCATTCCCTGATCATGCTGGCACAATTCGACCTGACGCCTCGGGATGTGCTTGATGAACTGGCACGGCGCGAGGGCATGTCAGGACTGGAAGAAAAAGCGAATCGCAAGCTGATTGAACGTGAGAAAAACGGCATGTAGCCGTTACCGGCCGGTTCGTTGGCTGATCAAGAAATCATTCTCGAATGAAAGAAATACAGCGAAAAATGGATAACTGTTTATTTTGCAAAATTGCCGCCAAGCAGATTCCATCGAAGACCGTCTACGAAGACGAGGATGTAATCGCATTTCACGACATCAATCCTGCTGCACCGGTGCATTTTTTAATCATCCCGAAACAACATATTGGTACACTGGCCGATTGCCATGAAAGTCATGCAGCATTATTAGGGAAAATGATGCTGCTGGCACCGAAGCTGGCAAAAGAGCAAGGGTGCGGTTACATCGCCGGTGAAAACGGTGCAATAGGTACGGGCGGATTCAAGACGCTGTTCAATACCGGACCTGACGGCGGTCAGGAGGTGTACCATCTCCACTTACATGTCATCGGCGGACCGCGTCCGTGGCGCGGGCAACGTTAACGCACCCGACATATCATTCAAATTTGTTTCCAGGGCGCTACTGTCCTGTAAGGAGAACGTAATGGGTTCATTTAGTGTTTGGCACTGGTTAATCGTGCTGGTGATCATCCTGCTGGTTTTCGGGACCAAGAAGATCGGCAACATGGGGTCCGACCTGGGCAAGGCGGTCAAGGGCTTCAAGGACGGCGTCAAAGGCGAAGACGACAAATCCAGCGCCGCGAATGCTACGCCATCGCAGGTCGCTGACAAGGCAACCATCGACATCGATGCGAAAGAGAAGACCAAGAGCTGATGTATCCGTTTCTGAAGATCGCATTGCCACGGCTTGCTAACCGCACGACGCTTGGGCGAACTGCATCATGATCGATATCGGACTTACCAAAATCGCGATGATTGGCGTCGTGGCGCTGGTCGTCATCGGCCCGGAGAAATTGCCGAGAGTGGCCCGCATGGCCGGTTCATTGTTCGGCCGGGCGCAGCGCTATATCAATGACGTAAAGTCCGAGGTCAGCCGCGAAATAGAGCTCGAAGAACTGCGCAAGATGCAGAAGGACATGCAGGAAGCGGCAAGCGATGTCGAGCAAAGCATTGCGAAGAATATGTCCGAGGCGCAGGAAAGCTTCAATACCACCTGGAATGACGACAACTCTGCCGGTCTTTCGAATCCGCTGATGGAGCCGTCCACCCCGAATCCATTGGTTGTAAAAGCAAAAGATTTCCGTCGCAAGAAACTCGCACGGACATCCGCCATCCCGTCCTGGTACAAGCGGCAAAGTGGCCACAAGACGCGTGTAATTTCCGGCGCCGCACGGGTTGCGAAGTATCGCCCCGCCGGCGCCACCCGTAAATCCTTTCATTAAATGACCGACGATCCACAAGCCACGGGTGCCGGCGACACCTTCATTTCGCATCTGGTGGAATTGCGCAACCGGGTGATGAAGGCGTCAGCAGCACTGCTGCTCGTTTTCCTGTGCCTGATGCCATGGGCCGGCAATATTTACGACGTGCTCGCCTATCCAATGATGTCGGCCTTGCCGGCAGGCAGCAAGATGATTGCGACCGGAGTGATCACGCCCTTCCTGATCCCGGTAAAAGTCACCTTGCTGGTAGCGTTTCTGATCGCGCTGCCGGTCATCCTGTATCAAGCCTGGGCATTCATTGCTCCCGGCCTGTACACGCACGAGAAGAAGCTGATTGCGCCGCTCGTCATTTCTTCTTCGATTCTGTTCATCGCCGGCGTCGCGTTCTGTTATTTCTTTGTATTCGGCGTAGTGTTCAAATTCGTGAATGAATTCGCGCCGAAATCGGTATCGGTTGCGCCGGATATCGACAGCTATTTCAGTTTTGTCATGACCATGTTCATCGCCTTCGGCGTCACCTTCGAAGTGCCGATCGTGGTCATCGTGCTGGTGCGCATGGGGCTTGTTACAGTGGAAAAGCTGAAAGAAATACGGCCTTATGTGATCGTCGGCGCGTTTGTCATCGCCGCCATCGTGACGCCGCCCGATGTGATGAGCCAGCTGCTGCTGGCAATCCCCTTATGTCTGCTGTATGAGGTCGGCATATGGATTGCGCCGTTGTTCGCCAGGGTAACGCGAGCGCCGGAAGAACAGACCGATCTAACCGCCTGAGGGAGGGCTGCCGGTCAGTTCACCTGGCGCAGCCAGGTAACGAGTGGATAAGCATCCTTGAACGTCGTTGCAAGATGCTTGTTCAGATCAGCGGGCGGCTTCTTTTTCAAGCTTACTTCGTTCCACACGATAAAGCTCTTCAGCTTTACATATTCCGCATGCGGCCCATCCGCATCGAATCCCTTCGGCGGCCGCGTGAGCTTGCCCTCCTGCTGCAAATCCCCGAAGGTTTCCCGCAGCTTCCGGTTTTTCAGCATCTTGCCGAATCCGGTGGGATCCGCAATCACTTGCTGGCGAATTGCGCGGAGCCGATCCGGTGGCGGCATGTACTCCCCGCCCGCGATCAACAGCTTGCCGTCCGCATCGATATGGAAATAGTAGGCGGGTCCACCGCCCTGACTCGGCTTCTTCAGGCCGCTGGCAGTGATTGCAGCAGAGAAGGTAGTCTTGTAAGGGATCTTTTCACGCGAAAAGCGCAGGTCGCGATTGATGCGGAATAAAGCCTTCTTCGGATTGCAGCCGGCGACTTCGGGATCGAATCTACTAAGGTCGGCAATCAGGCGGATCACCACATCAAGAAACTCGGCGCGCAAAATATCGTAGCGCGGCTTGTTCATCACAAACCACGCACGGTTATTGTTTTCCGACAGCTCTCCCAGGAATTGAATCAGGTCACGTACGTGCATGCTTACCGCTCTTCATTGCTGACTTCACGCCGCGGTTTGGGACGTTTGCCCACCACCACCTCGACATTCGACTCCTGATTCCGGCGCAGCACCCTCATTTTTGCTTTGTTGCCTGGCTTTAGCTGCGCAATGATGTTCAGCATTTCGGTGGTGTCATTGATCGCTTTGCCTTCTACCGCAAGCAAGATGTCGCCTGGCCGCATGCCGGCCTTGTCTGCCGGTCCGCCCTTGAGGACGCCCGCGATGATCGCGCCCGATTTTCGCGTCAGTCCGAAACTCTCCGCAAGCTCGGGTGTAATGTCCTGGGGCTCCACGCCGATCCAGCCCCGCACTTTCTGGCCGGTGGCAATGATCGACTCCATCACGTCCTTGACCGTCGTGACCGGAATGGCAAATCCGATGCCGAGCGAGCCGCCGCTACGCGAGTAAATCGCTGTATTGATACCGAGAAGATTGCCGTTGGTATCGATCAGCGCGCCGCCGGAATTGCCGGGGTTGATCGCAGCATCGGTCTGGATGAAATTCTCGAACGTGTTGATGCCAAGATGGCTGCGCCCGAGTGCCGAAATGATGCCCATCGTGACGGTCTGCCCGACGCCGAACGGATTGCCAATGGCAAGCACGACATCGCCCACCATCGCTTGGTCGACATTGCCCAGCGTTATCGCCGGCAGATCCTTCATGTTGATCTTGATTACGGCAAGATCGGTTTCCGGGTCGGTGCCGACCAGTTTGGCGACCGCCTTGCGGCCATCGGCAAACGCCACCTCGATCTCGTCGGCGGTTTCGACCACATGGTTGTTCGTCAGTACATACCCTTCCGGGCTGACGACCACGCCGGAGCCCAGGCTGAATTGCTTGTCTTCCTGCTGATCGCCGAAAAATTTGCGGAACAGCGGATCGTCCATGAACGGATGTGCGGGCTGACGTGAGCCTTTGGTGGTGTAAATATTCACCACTGCAGGCATGGCGCGTTTTGCAGCGCTGCGGTAGGAGCCTTGGGTCGGTGGCTGGCCGGCTGGTGCTTCCAGCATGGGCACCGATGAATTGCTGCGCACTGCGGGAGCCGTCCGGGTCATCCCGGCAGCCCATTCCGGCTTGAGGCTCGCTACAATGAACCAAATCGCCAGACCGACCGTGACGGTTTGCGCAAACAATAGCCAAAGACGTTGCATATAAGGTGTAAAAATGGATCGAAAATCAGTGGGCAGGACGGAATTGGCCCAATATCTAGGGCAAGCGCTTGATATTACCCGTTTTCGTGACTATTGCCCAAACGGCTTGCAGGTGGAAGGACGAGATCGGATCGCGACGCTTGTCACAGGCGTCACAGCCAGCCTGGCCTTGATCGAAGCAGCATTGGATCTCGGCGCTGATGCCATCCTCGTACATCACGGTTATTTCTGGCGCGGCGAGGACCAGCGTATCGTCGGCATGCGCCAGCGTCGCCTGAAATCTTTGCTCATCCATGACGTGAGCTTGTTTGCCTTTCATCTGCCATTGGATATGCACGTCGATTTCGGCAATAACGCCCAATTGGCGCGCCAGTTGGGATTGAGGCCGGACGGGCGTTTCGGTGAAGACGGTTTGGGCTGGCTCGGCGTCGCCAGTACCGAGGTGCGTACCGTCGGTGAATTGGCGAAGCTTGTCGAGGAGCGTCTTCACCGCCGGCCATTGCTCATCGGAGATCCGACGCAAGCTTTGGGCCGCATCGGTTGGTGCACCGGTGCTGCCCAAAACATGATTGGCGACGCAATCGACGCTGGCGTAAGCGTTTACCTCAGCGGCGAAGTGTCGGAGCCAACCGTGCATCTCGCCAGGGAATCAGGCATTTCTTATCTCGCCTGCGGCCACCACGCCACCGAACGATACGGTGTTCAGGCACTCGGAGAGCATATCGCTGAAAAGTTCAATATCATGCATCGTTTCATCGACATCGATAATCCGGCTTAATCCTATTCCGCTACAACTATGTGCCCGATAGTTGGTTAAATTCCCTATATCATAGTAGGGGAATGGAATTTGCCGGTAAGGAACAAACATGTTGGAAGAAACGCCGAGCGAACGGGTTCGTGTTGTCATCGTTGAAGATGACGCTGTCACGCGTAAATCCCTGTCGTTAGCAATTGAGGCCGCGCCTGAGCTCTGCTTGCTGGCGGCGTTCGACAACGTCAGCTCAGCTTTAACCTTTCTTAACGCGCACAAGATTGATGTATTAATAACCGACCTCGGTCTGCCCGACGGTTCTGGCATTGAACTGATCCATGCCTGCGTGAGGTTGCACCCTGATGCCGACATCATGGTTGTGACGGTATCGAGCGACGAAGCCAACGTGCTCGCCTGTATCGAGGCTGGCGCGTCGGGTTATATGCTGAAGGACGCGGGCCGGATTGACGCTGCCCGCGCGGTGCTTGATTTGCGTGCCGGCGGCGCGCCGATGAGCCTCGCCATCGCCCGCATGGTGCTTGCCAAGGTGAGGAATGGTAAGAAAAACCAAATGGCGGTGGTGGACAATCCCGTTACCAGCCTGACCAAGCGCGAAGCGGCAATTCTTGATCTGATCGCTCAGGGTAGGAGTTATGGCGAAGTGGCGAAGATACTATCGGTGTCGGTTGGAACGGTCCAAACCCATATCAAGAACATCTATGGAAAACTGGCCGTGCATTCTCGCGGCGAAGCTGTCTTCGAAGCCCACCGTCGCGGTCTGCTTCAACTCGGACGCTCCAAAGGCAAAAAGGCCTAGCCCTGGCACTACAGTAAATCCGGAAAGCACTTTGCAGATCGGTTTACTTGCGTAGCGAGTCGCGAATTTCACGCAACAGTACGATTTCTTCCGGCGTTGGTGCTGCTGCAGGTTCCGGATCTTTTCGCTTCGCCTTATTCAGCAGCCGCACCATTTGAAAGATGATGAAGGCCAAAATAAGGAAGTTAAGCAAAATCGTGAGAAAATTGCCATAGGCAAAGACCGCTCCCGCCTTCTTGGCCTCGACAAGGGTGAGATGAGTACCTTGATTGTTGAGGGGTAAGTAGTAATTGGTGAAATCCAAGCCTCCAGTGATTTTGCCGGCAACAGGCATGATGATGTCTTGGACGAGTGAATCAACGATCCTGGCGAATGCAGTGCCGATGATTACTCCGATGGCAAGGTCAATGACATTTCCTTTAATGGCAAAAGCCTTGAATTCCTGCAGCACTCCCATGCAACCTCCTAAAAATAAAGAAAAAACGGCCTATGCCTGTAGGACTGGGTATCTGTCAGGCTGAATAATACGGCACAAAACTTGACGGCCCGTCATCCACCGCATATCCCCCGATCAAAAAGTTCCCCAAAATTCCGAACGATGGTATGGATTAGCTTCAATTCATGTCCATCGTCCGTTATAATCTAAGGTTGCTAGAAGTTTCGAACAGATTTCGCATTTTGACTGATTGGGGTTGGTATGAGTAACGAAAAGCAGGTCGACTCCGGTCGACGTGGCTTGCTCGTCGCTACGTGTGCGGCGGGTGGTGTGGCTGGATTGGCCACCGCAGGAGCTTTTGTGTCCACTTTCCAGCCGTCCGAGCGCGCCAAGGCAGCCGGCGCGCCGGTGGAAGTCGATATTGCCGGCTTGGCGCCGGGAGAGCTGAGAACCGTTGAGTGGCGCGGTAAACCGGTCTGGATCCTGAAGCGCTCACCGGAAATGGTCGCGTCGCTGAAGAGCGTCGAGCCAAAGCTCGCCGACCCGAAGTCGGAGCGCAATCCCGAAGAGCTGACGCCTGAATACGCCCGCAACGAATATCGTTCGCGCAAGCCAGACCTGCTGGTTGCCGTCGGTATTTGTTCTCACTTGGGATGTTCGCCGATCACCAAGCTTCAGCCTGGAGCACAGCCTTCGTTGCCAGATGACTGGGCGGGTGGTTTCCTGTGTCCTTGTCATGGTTCCACGTTCGATCTTGCAGGCCGTGTTTATCAGAACGTGCCCGCTCCGGACAACCTGCAGGTTCCGCCCTACATGTATGTCGGCGATACCAAGCTGGTCATTGGCAAAGACGAGAAAGGCGAAGCGTAATTATGGCGACACCACAGCAAAGACAACCCGGTACGCCTATTCCGCTGCCGAACCGGGCCATCAACTGGATCGACGAGCGCTTCCCGCTGTCGTCGACCTGGCGGGCGCATGTCTCTGAATACTATGCGCCTAAAAACTTCAATTTCTGGTACATATTCGGCTCCCTTGCACTGCTGGTGCTCGTGATCCAGATTGTGACCGGCATCTTCCTGGTAATGCATTACAAGCCGGACGCCAACCTGGCATTCGCATCGGTGGAATACATCATGCGCGATGTCCCGTGGGGCTGGCTGGTAAGGTACATGCATTCCACAGGCGCTTCCGCATTCTTTGTTGTCGTCTACCTGCACATGCTGAAGAGCCTACTGTACGGTTCCTATCGCAAGCCACGTGAATTGCTGTGGCTGTTCGGCGTGGGCATCTTCCTATGCCTGATGGCCGAGGCATTCTTCGGCTACCTGCTTCCATGGGGGCAGATGTCGTTCTGGGGCGCGCAGGTTATCGTCAACCTGTTCGGCGCAATTCCTTTCATCGGTCCGGATCTGTCCCTGTGGATTCGCGGCGACTATGTCGTGTCCGATGCAACGCTGAACCGCTTCTTCGCGTTTCACGTGATCGCAATTCCGCTGGTTTTGCTGGGCCTGGTCGCGGCGCACCTTGTGGCGCTGCATGAAGTCGGTTCAAACAACCCGGACGGTATCGAGATCAAGGCGAAGAAGGACGCTAATGGCGTGCCGCTTGATGGTATTCCATTCCACCCTTACTACACCGT
>NZ_DASZBA010000032.1:0-5279 GCF_035944575.1 Noviherbaspirillum sp. | reverse complement strand
CGCCCGGGCTTCACTGCCTTTCCGTATGGCGTCTTCCGCCTGGTCCAGCCTGGCTTCGGTCACGCTCCAGAGCAGGCCGGAAAACACGACCGCGGCGAGGGGCCAGGCGAATATCGGATTAATGACACGTTCCAACAGCTGAAGCTGCTGGCCTTCCCTGGAAATGGTGTGTGCAGACTGCCTGGTCATCTCGTTATATGCATGGAAACAATTGGGTGATCCGGCGGTTGCCGCTCGAAATTCAGCCAGTGGAAAACGCCGGCAGGAGAAGGTCGGAAAAGATTACCACAGCGAAACTGCGAATTTCGCAAAGCCGGGTGAAATTGCGATATGTGCAACCTGAGTGTTGTTAAGTATTCTCGAACTGGTCCTGGCCACGTGTTTCGCTGCAGTGCGGCATTCTTTATATTTTTCTAAAAGCGCATCAAATTGCCCGAACAGCGCTATGCTCGGTTACTGGCTGCGGGACTTGCGGCCTAATATCATTTGGAGACAAGCATGAACGTTGCACAACCAGTACTCAAAACCGCCGCGGGCAAGACATGGGCAACCATGGACGGTGGCGCGAAGGCGATTTTTCTCATGAAAGTCTCAGTGATGCTATGCAGCTTCGGCTACATTTTCGGCGGCGCTCTCGTTGACGGCATGGTGTACGAAAAGCTGCCCGACTCAGGCAAATGAATGTTGCCGGCTAAACCAAAAAGACCAGCGTATCAAGCTGGTTTTTTTACGCCCGAAGCATGCCGTTCCGTTCGGCGCCAACAGTCATGTCGATAGCAGGAAGGCGACAGGGCTGCAATGCATTGCAGTGCATTCCGGAACCTTAAAACCGCTTGGTCCTGAACTCGTGGCTGACCACGATCCTGGTCGTGGCGATCAAGGTACTCAGCCCCAGTATCAATTGCGTAAGCGTATGGCCGGGAAGGACCCAGATCTGCGACGGCGGCTGGTCTATCCCGGTGGCTGCCGTAAGGAGAGGCGATACCCATTCGGCCTCCGGCGTGACGTCCAGCAGGATGCTGCCTTCCGGATCGGTATGCAGGTAGACCTCCCCGCCATGAACCAGCCGGAAGCAGATGCCGTAACCGCGCGCGTTCGGTTTCGTCATCGCGCGCTGCAGGTCGCGGTTATAGCTGTCGATCCATGCTTCGACGTCGTAGGTATTGTTGAGCACAATCCATGGACGTTCGATGGGCTGGTCCTGGGGGAGGTCGTCTGAGTCGTGCATGCCGTCTGCGTTCGAATGGGTGAACCGCTGATTTTACTTGCCCGCGCCTGAAAGCCGGCGCAAGGCATCGGCGGTCGCGGTATCGGCAGGGAAAAATGTTTCCAGTGCAAGTTCCGATAGCGTGACGTCGATCGGCGTGCCGAATACCGTCGTCGTACTGATGAAGGACAGCACGCCGCCATCGGTGAGCAGCTGGAACGGCACCACCACGCCGGCATAGTCCGCTCCGGCGGCATGCGGCTTGCCCCATGCGCCGTCCGGTGCCGGATAGGCGGCCAGTTCTTCCAGCAGCGCCACCAGCACCGGATCGGCGCTGATATCGATCTGGCGGCGCAGCCTGTCGAACAGGTGGGCGCGCCACTCGTTGTAATTGCCGATGCGCGGCGCCAGCCCTTGCGGATGCAGGCTCAGGCGCAGCACATTCAGCGGCGGCTGCAGAAGCGCTGCGTCGATGCCGGCAAGCAAGGGCGTCACCGCGCCGTTGGCGGCCACCATGTTCCAATGCCGGTCGAGCGCCAGTGCCGGGTAAGGCTCATGCCCCTTCAGCACCAGTTCCATTGCCTTGCGGGCGGCATCGAGCGCCGGGTCGTCGAGCCCGCGCTGCGGAAATACCGGCGCGTAGCCGGCGGCGACGAGCAGGGCGTTGCGTTCCCGCAGCGGTATCTGCAGCTGCTCGGCGAGATGCAGCACCATCTCGCGGCTCGGCACCGAGCGGCCGGTTTCCATGAAACTCAAATGGCGGGTGGAGATGTCGGCTTCGCATGCCAGGTCGAGCTGGCTCATGCGGCGGCGCTGGCGCCATTCGCGCAATACATCTCCAACGGGGCGGGAAATAGTCGTCATGCCGCGATGATAGCGCAACAAAAAAACACGCCCCATTACCTCCGACGTAATCGACTTGCCCGCGCCGATGGACAACCATGGAGTCACTCATCCACCACGGACCATCACAGGAGCGAACCATGGAGCACCTCGTCACACTGATCGACCGGTACATGCATATCTGGAACGAGACCGATGCCGCGAAGCGGCGCGGCCTCATTGCACAAACCCTCGGCGAAAGCGCCAGTTATCTCGACCCGCTTACCCATGCCTACGGACATGAATGCATCGATGCCATGGTTGCGGGCGTGCAGCATCGTTTTCCCGGACATTGTTTCGAACGAATCGGCGACATCGACTGCTTGCAGGACCGGCTGCGCTTTCGCTGGAGGATGTCGCCGGCCAAAGCCGATGCGGCAGGTGCGATGCGGATCGAAGGCACCGACTTCGCCATCGTCGGCGACGGACTGCTGCAAAGCATCACCGGCTTCCATGATCCCGCGCCCGCCGAGGCCATGCCGGCCCCGGCAGCGTCCAGGCCGCGCGGCTGGTCGGTGCAGAGTTTCGCCGCTTTCTGGAACAAGCCCGATCCGGCACTGGTGCCGCGCGCGCTGACGCCGGACGTGGCCGGTTACTGGCCGGGCAATCCGGAACCGGTGCGCGGCATTCCGGAATACACCCGGCGTATCGCCGACCTGGTCGCGGCGATGCCGGATTTCCGACTCGAGGTCGCCGAACATGCGGTCAATGGCGATTGCGTATTCATTCACTGGATTGCACGCGGCACCCATGAAGGCCGGGCCGTTGAATTCAATGGCGTCGATCGCGTGCGCATGCGGGACGGCCTGGTGGCGGAGAACCGGATCTTCTGCGATCACCCGCTGATTCACGCCCTTGCCCAGGGAAGGTTGCAGCCGCATGCCGTTGCCGCAACAGCCTGACTGCGCTGTTTTATCCATCGTAGCGACTTTACTCACCCACCCAAGGAGCTTGCCATGTCACTCTTCGAACATCCTTCCTTCCTGCGTCGTGTCCTGCTCGCCGACGCTGCCGCCAGCACCATCACCGGCGCGCTGATGCTTTTCGGCGCTTCGATGCTGGAACCCTTGCTGGGCTTGCCGGTATCGCTGATGCAGATCGCCGGCGCCAGCCTGCTGCCCTTCGCGGCGCTGGTCGCCTTCATCGCCACGCGCGAACGCGTCTCGCGCCGCGCGGTATGGCTGGTCATTATCGTCAATGCGGTATGGACGATCGACAGCATCGCGCTGCTGCTGACCGGCTGGGTGCAGCCGACCCTGCTGGGCAATGCCTTCGTGATCGGGCAGGCCCTGGCGGTCGGCGTCCTGGCGGAGCTGCAATATTTCGGCTTGCGGCGCGCTCGAATGGCAGCGGCCTGAGCGCCTAATCGAAAACAGGCGCAATCGCGATCGGCGCGCTCTGCGTCATGACCTGCCCCTTTTCCGGCCACTCGGAAAAGCGGTAGGTCGCTGTCCGCAGCAAGGGAGCGGCATCCTCGGGGAACGCGCTTCCGTCCGCCATGGCGATTTCCTTCTGCGCCTGGTCGGTGTTCCGGAAGCGCACCGGTGAATCCATCGTGTTATGCGCATAGGAGAAGCGCACGCCCACGCATTTCCGGTCCTGCATCGACGACCTGCCGATATAGCGGAAATAGTTCAGCGCCTGCTCGCAGGCCGCCTGCAAATCCGCAGTCTCGTAGATGCCATCGGCGCGCGGGATGATCGAGATTCTCGGCTGCATGGCGTAGGACTCGGCCTTGCGGTTCAACACCAGCCGCGCATTGTCGTCATAGGCGGATTTGAGCAGCGGGAAATTCGCCCGCCCGACGGCGTCGAGCGCCAGGTTCAATCGGGTCGAAGGGCCGACGAGCGTGAGTCGTACGCCTTCCAGCGATACGCTTCTATCCTTCGGCGCAACCTGGTAGTGATGCTGGATGAGATGCTTCGGCTTGCCGTATTTGTCGAACCGGATCATCTGCCGGTATGCATCCCGGTAGCTCACCCAATCGCCATCCTGCGCAGCCGCTTCGCTGATGGTCGGCGCCGGTGCTGCCGCGAACGCAGGCAGCGCGGCAAGCAGCGTCGCGCAGAGCGTGGCGGGGAGCAGCAGGCGCAGGATGTTCACGTTAGATAATCCGCTCGGTCAGAATCGATACACCAGTCCGGTGCGGACGGTGGCATTGTTGCGGCGGTCGGTCAGCGGACTATCCGCGGCCGGCCCCATCAGGCGGTTCAGCGATAACTGCGACGTCAGCAGCCAGAGATTGCTCAGTTCCCAGTTCCAGTTGACCGTGAACTGGAGGTCGCGAATGCCACCGGACGGCCGGTATGCGGCCGCGTCAGGACCCGCAGTGGAAGCGCCATCCACGCCGAAATAGTCCTGCGTATAGCGGCGGTTGGCCCAGGTCGCGCCTGCCGACAGCGTGACGGCATGATGCGGCGCGACCTGGATGAATTTCTGTATGCCGGCATTCAGCAGCAGGCCATTGCGGTCGTTGCCTGCACCGTACAGCACGCTGCTTGTCAGGCGCAGGTTTTCATCGAGGTAGCGGTTGAGAAATGCGCCGCCCTGCAGCGCCGAGCCGACATCGGTGAATCGCGGTCTTTGCTGCAGGTCGGCGCCGGGCGCTGCGACACCGATGCCGCCGATGCCGGAAAGCTTCTGTGCGCCGGAGGCATTGCGTCCCGGTTCGATTGCCAGCAGCGGCCCGAACTCCAGTGTCGGACTCGCCGACAGATGCATGCCTGCGCTCAGTCCGGACACGAAAATGCCGTTGCTCCATTGCACCTGCACCAGTGCGACCGGGTCGGTCTCCTGGCGGTCCGACCCCCTGTAGCGCGGCGCGGACGTAATGCCGATGCCGGCATACATGTCCTTGCTGCCGTCCGGCATGAGGCGAGCCGTGGGCGTTTGCGCAATGGCGAGACTGGAGGTGCCGAGCAGGGCGAGGAGAAACAGGTTTTTCATGGCCGGTAGACGATAAGGAGGAGACGTGCGGCGCTTCGGACTTCGTTACGCCGGACGCCGATGCATATGCGTCGCGTATTGTATGGTTTTCCTTCCGGCATGTGCTCGAAAAGCCGTTTCCATGCGTCATCGACATCGGCTGAAGGACGGCAAACCATCGTCAGCCCCGTATTCCCAAAACCGGGATGACGGCCATGGGTTGCGCCGGCCGGCGTGCTCCAGCACTTCCGTTGCCTTCAATCCC
>NZ_DASZBA010000031.1:0-4237 GCF_035944575.1 Noviherbaspirillum sp. | reverse complement strand
AACGGACTGATTTCCATGTAGGCCCAACCGCTTGTCATTGCCGGGCCTTTCGGCGCAACAGCGCGCCAGAATTCTTGTCGTCGGATATGCATCGTTGATCCGCCCTTTCGGCAAGATCGCGGCATCAGCGAATTGCGCGGGGAATCACCACATTGCCGTTAAGGTTGCGAAATGCTGAGGAGAAGATAGCTGCTTCCGAAAAGTGTTGCGCCGCCACGGTACGCATGTCCCCTTGGAAACCTGCTGCCGGTCCCGGTGCCAGGCAAGAAATATTTATGTTTTATGCGCCGGCCTGGAGCCGTTGCAACTCGGCCATAACGTCGTTTTGGAAATCGGGACGCTCCCATTCGCGGTAGTTCCCGGCTGCATAGGCGAGCGCATTCCGGTAATAAAAATGGGCATTCATCCTGTTGCGCACGAAGTTGTTCTGGGTTCGCACGACTGCGCCCGGTGTGCCCATGACGATGGAATTAGGTGGAACGACCGTTCCTTCTTTCAGAAAGGTATGTCCTGCGACGATGCTGTTTTCGCCGATGACGCAGCCGTCCATGATGGTGGAATTGATGCCGATCAGGCAGTTGTCGCCGATGGTACAGCCATGAATCGTGCAATGATGTGTAATCGAGCAATGACTGCCGATGATGGTCGGCGTGCGGTCGCCGATGTGCAGCATGACGAAATCCTGGATGTTCGTATAGGCGCCGATCACGATTTCCTTGTGCTCGGCACGTGCAACGACATTGATCCAGATGGAGGCGTTTTCTTCGACGGTCACCTTGCCGTACAGGTGGGCTGTTTCGTGAATGTAAGCCGGGTTGCGTAATACGACGTCTGGGCCGATGACTGCCATGGGATTGCGTTCCTTAGCTCTCAGGCCGCCGACCTCCGGTGAAGAAATCGGCAGCCTGTATTCAGCAGGCTTTTATACTTCCAGCCATTCCTTGCGAATGCCGGCATTGCCGCGCAGATCAGCGGGCGTGCCTTCGAACACGATGGAGCCGTGTCCCATCACATACACCCTCTGGGAGATCTCCAGCGCAATCGCCAGCTTCTGCTCCACCAGAAGCACCGAGATGCCGCGGTTCTTCAACTCGTTGAGGTATTGCGCCACCTGGTCAACGATCTTCGGTGCCAGGCCTTCGGTCGGCTCATCGATCATGATCAGGTCGGGATCGCCCATCAGCGTGCGGCACAAGGTCAGCATCTGCTGTTCGCCGCCGGAGAGCACGCCGGCCGCAGTATGCTGGCGCTCTTTCAAACGCGGGAACAACTGGTACATGTCGTTCAGCCCCCAGCGCGACTTCTTGCCCTTCTTTTCGCCGAGCAGCAGATTCTGTTCGACGGTAAGGGTTGGAAATACATCCCGGTTTTCAGGCACGTAACCGAGGCCGCGGTACGCGATCTCGAATGCCTTCAGGCCGCTGATTTCCTCGCCCTTGAAACGGATCGAACCGGTGGTCTCCACATGTCCCATTGCGGACTTGACCGTCGTGGAACGGCCGACCCCGTTGCGTCCGAGCAGGCTGACGATCTCGCCCTTTCCCACCTTCAGGTCGACGCCGTGCAGCACATGGCTCTTGCCGTAGAACGCATGCAAATCCTTGATATCGAGTAGTGCTTCCATCATGCCTCCGCCGTCGCGTGACCGCCCAGATAGGCTTCCTGAACCTTCGGGTTGCCGCGCACCCGTTCCGGCGTGTCGCAGGCAATCACCTCGCCGTACACCACCACCGCGATCTTGTCGGCCAGGCCGAATACCACACTCATGTCGTGCTCCACCATTAACAGGGTCTTGCCTACCGTAACCTTGCGGATCAGTTCCACCGCCGCGTCGGACTCCGAGCGGCTCATGCCGGCCGTCGGCTCGTCGAGCAGGATGACCTCCGCGCCGCCGGCGATGGTGATGCCGATCTCCAGCGCGCGCTGCTCCGCATAGGTGAGCAGACCAGCCGCAATATCGCGCCGCCGCTTGAGGCCGATTTGTTCCAGCACGGCTTCCGCTCGGGCATGCGCATCCTTTAAGCCGCCGAGGCGGTGCCAGAACGAATACTTGTACCCGAGCGACCACAGCACCGCGCAACGCAGGTTTTCATAGACCGACAGCCGATGAAAGATGTTGGTGATCTGGAAGCTGCGGGACAGGCCGCTGCGGTTGATCTCGAACGGTTTCAGCCCGAGGACGCTTTTGCCATTAAGCAGAATGTCGCCCGAAGTCACGGGGAAGCGTCCGGAAATCAGGTTGAACAGCGTCGATTTGCCGGCACCGTTGGGCCCGATGATGGCGAAGCGTTCGCCTTTCGGAACCGCCAGGTTGGCGCCGCGGATGATCTCGGACTTGCCGAAGCTTTTGCGAACATCTTTCAGTTCAAGTGCGTACGCGCTCATGCTACGCCCCTCCGGATCTGTTCTTCAATTTCGGTATTCACTTCACCCCATGCCTGTTGAAAAACCTTCTTTGTTTTAACGAAAAGAAACGTGCCGATCGCAAGCAGCGCCACCGTGAAAATCCATGGCATGGCCGCCGCCGTATCGACTGTTACACCAAAAAGCTTCTTCTGAGTGCCGTTTACCGACTCCAAGGTCAGGTGATACATCATCTCGACGGCGATCACCGTGCCGAAAAGCAGCAGCAACCCGGCGAGGCACACCGCCACCAGGCTTGGCCAGATGCGCTTGAACTTGCCGAACTTCGCCACCCGCAGGTTGAGCATGATGATGCCGGCAATTCCAAACGGCGCGTACATGACGATCAGGATGAAGAACACGCCGAGATACAGCTGCCATGCGTTGGTGAAGTCAGACAGCATGACGGTCAGAAATACGCCAAGGATGGCGCCGATCATCGGGCCGAAGAAGAAGCCGACGCCGCCGATGAAGGCGAACAGCAGCACGCCGCCGGAACGGATGGCACTGACGTTTTCAGCCGTCACGATCTCGAAGTTGATCGCTGACAGGCCGCCGGAGATACCGGCAAAGAAGCCCGACAGTATCAGCGTCAGGTACCGTGCCCATTGCGTGTCGTAACCGATGAATTCGACGCGCTCCGGATTGTCGCGCACCGCATTGATGATGCGGCCGAGTGGCGTCTGCGTGAACGCAAACATGCCGATGGTGCTGATGAACAGCCAGAAGGCGATCAGGTAATACACCTGGATCTGCGGACCGTAGGTCAGACCGAAGAACGGCTGGCCATAGACCCGGTTGCTGGAGATGCCGCCTTCACCGCCGAAGAACGCCGGGAACATCAGCGAGCAGGCGAACACCAGTTCAACGATACCGAGCGTGATCATCGAGAAGGTCGTGCCGGACTTCTTCGTCGTGACATAGCCGAACAGCGCGCCGAAGAACATGCCGGCGATTCCGCCCACCAGCGGGATGAGCGCCACCGGCATCCAGATCTTGCCGCCGGAGGCCAGGTTCATCGCATGGATGGCGAAATACGCGCCGAGCCCGGAGTAGACCGCATGGCCGAAGGACAACATGCCGCCCTGCCCCAGCAGCATGTTGTACGACAGGGCGAAGATCATCAACGTGCCCATCTGCGACAGCAGAGATAACGATGCCCCCTTGTTGAAAATGATCGGCGCAACGATCAGGACGACCGCAAACAGGCTCCAGACGATAATTCGTCCGATGTTTAACGGCGAGTACTTCATGGTATTTGTAATGGTCATTGTGTTCATTCGTTCAGCCCTCCCGTGTACCCATCAAGCCACGCGGCCTGAAGATCAGAATGAGCACCAGCAGCAGGTACGGCATGATCGGCGCAACCTGCGAAATCGTCAGATTGAGCACCGAGAAGCCGAAGGTCTCCGGAGAGATGGTTGCTCCAAGTCCGGCAAACAGTGTGACGAAGGAATAATCGAGCGCCACGGCGAAGGTTTGCAGCACGCCGATCAGTAGCGATGCAAGCAGCGCACCGGCAAGGGAACCCATGCCGCCGACCACCACCACCACGAAAATGATGCTGCCGACGGTTGCGGCCATGCCCGGTTCGGTAACGAATGCGTTACCGCCAATGACGCCGGCAAGGCCCGCCAGCGCACAACCGCCGCCGAATACCAGCATGAACACGCGCGGCACATTGTGGCCAAGCGCCTCGACCATGTCGGGGTGCGTCAACGCCGCCTGGATGACCAGGCCGATGCGGGTGCGCGTGAGCAGCAGAAAGATCGACACCAGCATCAGCAATGCGATGAGCATCATGAAACCCCGATACATCGGGAATGTCGTTGTG
>NZ_DASZBA010000030.1:0-6162 GCF_035944575.1 Noviherbaspirillum sp. | reverse complement strand
AGGTTCGTCGAACCTGATGGCGATGGAAGAAGAGTTCTTCTGATCTTCCGATTCAATAGCGCATCACTGTCCGGCACCTTCCCCTTGCAGGGGGGAGAAGCAGGGAATTCAGACGGCATGCCGTCTGCCTGCTGAGCGGATTGCGCTTGCAAGCGCAATCCTCTCGGTTGGGATGGGGATAGCGAGGTCGTGCAATCGTCGGTTGCTCCACCTCCACACCCCCACCCTAGCCCTTCCCCTAAAAGGAGGAGGGAACCCATCCAAGAATATAAGGAAAGTCCCATGTCCAACTTCATCGTCAAGAAAGTCGCCGTCCTCGGCGCAGGCGTGATGGGCGCGCAGATCGCGGCCCACTGCATCAACGCCAAAGTCCCCGTCGTGCTGTTCGACCTGCCCGCGAAGGAAGGTCCGAAGAACGGCATCGTGCTGCGCGCCATCGAGAATCTGAAGAAGCTCAGCCCCGCGCCGCTGGGCAACAAGGACGATGCGGCGATGATCGAAGTCGCCAACTACGAAGACAATCTCGACGTGCTGAAAAGCTGCGACCTGATCATCGAGGCGATCGCCGAGCGCATGGACTGGAAGCATGACCTGTACAAGAAAGTCGCGCCGCATATCGCGCCGAATGCGATCTTCGCCTCCAATACCTCCGGCCTGTCGATCACCGCGCTGTCGGAAGGATTCGACGCCGATCTGAAAGCACGATTCTGCGGTGTGCATTTCTTCAATCCGCCCCGCTACATGCACCTGGTCGAACTGATCCCGACCGTCTCGACCCGCCCGGAAATCATCGATCAGCTCGAAGGCTTCCTCACCACCACGCTCGGCAAGGGCGTGGTGCGTGCGAAAGACACGCCGAACTTCATCGCCAACCGCGTTGGCATCTTCAGCATGATGGCGACGATGTACGAAGCGCAGAAATTCGGTCTGCCGGTCGACGTGGTCGATGATCTCACCGGCACCAAGCTCGGTCGCGCCAAGTCCGCCACCTTCCGCACCGCCGATGTGGTCGGCCTCGACACCATGGGCCACGTGATGAAGACAATGCAGGACAACCTGCAGTCCGATCCGTTCTACCCGGTTTACAAGACGCCGGAACTGCTGGCCAAGCTGATTGCCGCCGGTTCGCTCGGCCAGAAGACCGGTGCCGGATTCTTCAAGAAAGTGGGCAAGGAGATCCTGCGCTTCGACGGCGAGAAGGGCGACTACGTGCCTTCCACCGGCAAGGCGGACGACCTGGTCGCGCGCATCCTGAAGGAAAAGGATGCCGCCAAGAAGATGAAGACATTGCGCGAATCGAGCAATCCGCAGGCGCAATTCCTGTGGTCGATCTTCCGCGACACTTTCCATTACATCGCCGTGCATCTGGAATCCATCGCCGATAACGCGCGCGATGTCGATTTCGCGTTGCGCTGGGGTTTCGGCCAGAAGAACGGCCCGTTCGAAGGCTGGCAGGCTGCGGGCTGGCAGCAGGTCGCGACCTGGGTGAAGGAAGACATCGATGCGGGCAAGGCGCTGTGCAACGCGCCGCTGCCGGCATGGGTATTCGACGGCCGTACAGGCGTGCACACCCCGGAAGGCTCCTGGTCGCCGGCGAAGAACGCCTATGTGCCGCGTTCCGACCTGCCGGTGTACCAGCGCCAGGCATTCCGCGCCACCGTGCTCGGCGAGAATGCACCGGACGGCAGCAAGGCCGGCACCACCGTATTCGAAGACGATTCGGTTCGCATCTGGCATCAAAACGACGATGTGCTGATCCTGTCGCTGAAAACCAAGATGCGCGTGATTGGCCAGGGCGTGATCGACGGTCTCGCAAAGGCCATCGCCGAAGCCGAGAAGAACTACAAGGGCCTCGTGATCTGGGGCTCCGATGCGGCCGAAGGCGGCGCATTCTCCGCCGGCGCGGACCTGCAATCGATGCTGCCGGTCTTCATGTCGGGCGGCATCAAGGCCATCGAACCGGAAGTCGCCAAGCTGCAGCAGGCACACCAGGCGCTCAAGTATGCGAACGTGCCGGTCGTCGCCGCAGTGGCGGGCCTGGCATTGGGCGGCGGCTGCGAACTGATGATGCATGCGGCCAAGCGTGTGGCGTCGATCGAATCGTATATCGGCCTGGTGGAAGTGGGCGTCGGCCTCGTGCCGGCTGGCGGCGGCCTGAAGGAAGCGGCGGTGCGCGCGGCGGCCGATGCCAAGGGCACCGACATCCTGCAATTCCTGAAAAACTACTTCACCAACGCGGCAACGGCGAACGTGTCGAAGTCGGCACTGGAAGCGCAGAAGATGGGCTACCTGTCGGCCAATGACGTGATCGTGTTCAATCCGTATGAGCTGCTGCATGTGGCGAAGGTCGAAGCCCGCGCGATGTTCGACGCCGGCTACCGTCCGCCGCTGAAGGCGCAGGTGCCCGTGGTCGGTCGCTACGGCATGGCAACCATCATGGCGCAGCTGGTGAACATGCGTGACGGCGGTTTCATCTCCGCCCACGACTTCAAGCTGGGCTCGATGATCGCCGAGATCGTTTGCGGCGGCGAGGTGGAAGCAGGCAGCATCGTTACCGAGCAGTGGCTGCTCGACCTCGAACGCAAGGCCTTCATGGAACTGCTGAACAACCCGAAAACCCAGGAACGCATCATGGGCATGATGCAGACCGGCAAACCGGTGCGCAACTGATCCGCAACTGATCCAGGAAGGCAACCATGGACATGCTTCAGCACGGCAGGCAGGCATTGGAATCGCAGCCGTTCAGCAAGCTGGTCGGCGCCATGCTGACCCGATTTGATACGGAAGGCACCGAACTGCGCGTGCCGATTGTCGATGCGCTGAAGCAGCAGCATGGTTTCGTGCACGGCGGCGTGCTCAGCTATGTCGCCGACAACGCACTGACTTTCGCCGGCGGAGCGGCGCTCGGAACGGGCGTCGTGACGTCGGAGTACAAGATCAATTACGTGCGGCCCGCCATCGGGCAGGAAATCGTCGCCCGGGCCGCCGCGGTGCATGGAGGCAAGTCGCAGGCGGTATGCCGCTGCGAGGTATTCGTCGTCAGCGAAGGTAAAGAAACGTTATGCGCGATAGCGCAAGGCACGATCGCCAGGCTTCCCGCCGCGCCATCGGTCGAATGAACCAGGAGAATGGAAATGACCAAACAACTTCAAGAAGCCTATGTAGTCGCCGCCACCCGCACGCCGATCGGCAAGGCGCCGCGCGGCATGTTCAAGAACGTCCGTCCGGACGACCTGCTCGTGCGGGTGCTGCAGTCCGCGATGTCGCAGGTGCCGGATCTCGATCCTAAGCTGATCGAAGACGCGATCGTCGGCTGCTCGTTCCCGGAAGCGGAGCAGGGCATGAACGTCGCCCGTAACGCCGTGCTGCTGGCTGGCCTGCCGAACACCGTCGGCGGCGTGACCGTCAATCGTTACTGCGCATCCGGCATCACCGCCGTCGCGATGGCCGCAGACCGCATTCGCGTCGGTCAGGCCGATGTCATGATCGCCGCCGGCGTCGAATCGATGTCGATGGTGCCGATGATGGGCCACCACCCGTCGATAAACATGAACGTTTTCAAGGACGACAACATCGGCATGGCCTACGGCATGGGCCTGACGGCCGAGAAGGTTGCGCAGCAGTGGAAAGTCTCGCGCGAGGACCAGGATGCATTTGCGCTGGAATCGCATCGCAGGGCATTGGCAGGGCAGGCCGCGGGCGAATTCGATGCGGAAACCACGCCGGTCGAAATCGTTGAGCGCTTCCCGAACCTGGCCACCGGCCAGATCGACCTCAAGACACGCACCGTCAATCGCGATGAAGGCGCGCGCCCCGACACCTCGATCGAAGGCCTGGCGAAGCTGAAGCCGGTATTCGCCGCCAAGGGCAGCGTCACCGCCGGCAACAGCTCGCAGACCTCCGACGGCGCCGGCGCGCTGATCCTCGTCAGCGAAAAAATCCTGAAGCAATTCAACCTGACGCCGCTGGCGAAATTCTCGTCCTTCGCCGTGCGCGGCGTGCCGCCGGAAATCATGGGCATCGGTCCGAAGGAAGCGATCCCCGCCGCCTGCCGCGCAGCCGGCATCACGCAGGACCAGATCGACTGGTACGAACTGAATGAAGCGTTCGCGGCCCAGGCGCTGGCAGTGGTCCGGGACCTCGGACTCGACCCGTCAAAAGTCAATCCGCTCGGCGGCGCAATCGCCCTCGGCCACCCGCTCGGCGCCACCGGCGCGATCCGTGCGGCCACCGTGGTGCATGCGCTGCAGCGCAGGAACCTGAAATACGGCATGGTCACCATGTGCGTCGGCGCCGGCATGGGCGCCGCTGGAATCTTTGAGCGCATGTAAGGACATCGCTGCGTAAAGACTGAACAAACCGTGCGGCCACAAGCTGTACGGTTTTTTCTTTTGCGCAAGGACGCATCGCCGATCTGCATCGCCGCTCATCAAAAAGCAAAATGGCCGATACTGGCCGTTCGATCAATCAATACAACGACACCAACAGGAGAACACATGGATATCTTGACCAGCAAAAGCAACGGCATTCTCACCATCGAGTTCAACCGCCCCGAAAAGAAAAACGCGATCACTTCGGCGATGTACCAGTTGATGGCCGATGCGATGAAGGACGGGGAAAGCGACCCTGCCGTCCGCGCCATCGTCCTGATCGGCAAGCCGGAAATCTTCACCGCCGGCAATGACCTCGAAGACTTCATGAAGAACCCGCCGGGCCCGGTCGGCGACCGTCCGGTGGCGCAATTCATGCGCAATCTCAGCGGTGCAAGCAAGCCGGTCGTTGCCGCCGTCGCCGGTGCGGCGGTAGGCATCGGCACCACCATGCTGATGCACTGCGACCTCGTCTACGCGGGGGACAACGCAAAGTTCTCGATGCCCTTCACCCAGCTCGGCCTTTGCCCCGAATTTGCCTCCAGCCTGCTGTTCCCGCAGATCGTCGGCTATCAGCGCGCAGCGGAAAAGCTGCTGCTTGGTGAGGCATTCACCGCGCAGGAAGCCTTGCAGATGGGACTGGTCAACCGGGTCGTTCCGGCAGCGGAGCTGGTCGCGTTCGCGCAGGGGCAGGCCGCCAAGCTTGCCGCCTTGCCGGCGTCGTCGTTGAGGGCCACCAAGCGGCTGATGAAGGGCGCGCAGGCGGATGCAATTACGGAGCGTATGGCGGAAGAGAACAAGTACTTTGGCGCGATGCTGGGTGCGCCGGAGGCGAAGGAGGCGTTCACGGCGTTTTTTGAAAAGCGCAAGCCGGACTTTACGAAGTTTTCCTGATTGCTATTGCACTGCGGCTCCAGCGCATCGAATGTCACCGGATTTTTGCGAAAGCAGGAATCCGGTAGCGCGTAGTGCGCTCACATACTCCTTATCCCCGCTTGGCTGCAATCAACGGCTTCACGTCCGGTGCTTTCGGACGTGGCCGGTTGATTTCCATTTCAGTCAGCGGCTGGACTTCCTGCATCGTCGCCAGGCAGCGTTTCGTCAAGTCCTGGTAAGTCAGTGTCCCCTCCAGCTTCCACGCAATTTCTTCCTCGCTGAGTTCGCGCAGCACCTTCGCCGGCACACCGGCCAGCAGCGATCGCGGCGGCACCTTCATGCCGGCGCGGACGAAGGCGCTGGCGGCGACGATGGTTTTTTCCCCGATCTCCGCCTCGTCCATCACCACCGCATTCATGCCGACCAGCGCGTCGCGCCGCACGACGCAGCTGTGCAGCACGGCGCCGTGGCCAATGTGGCCGTTTTCCTCGACCACCGTGTCGGCGGCAGGGAAGCCGTGGATGACGCAGGTGTCCTGCACGTTTGCTCCCCGCTGCAGCACGATGCGGCCGAAATCGCCGCGCAGCGAAGCGCAAGGGCCGACATAGCATTCGGGCCCGACGATCACGTCGCCGATCAGCACTGCGGTTGGGTGCACATAGGCGGTCGGGTCCACCACGGGGACGACGCCTTCAATCGAATAGCACGGCATAACACCTCCTCAGGTTGGTCCGAGCCGGGACTGCGGAATCGCCCTTGCCCCAGCTTGCCATGGCCGACTATAATTTAAGCCGACCGGTCGGTCAAATATACTGCCGGCAAGTTTTCTTCCGATTCATCACTTCATTTTTGGAAGCCACCGCATGGCACGAGGACGTTCCCCGGGATATGACGATCAGCGCGAGGCCATCCTGTC
>NZ_DASZBA010000029.1:0-28564 GCF_035944575.1 Noviherbaspirillum sp. | reverse complement strand
AGCCGTCGTCGAACAGTTCCATGCAGCAGGCATGGTCACGCTTGGAAAGCTGAACTGCGATGAATTCGCCATGGGCTCATCCAACGAGAACTCGCACTTCGGTCCGGTGAAGAATCCATGGGACAAGTCAGCGGTGCCAGGCGGATCATCGGGTGGATCGGCGGCGGCCATCGCCGCGCGGCTTGCACCCGCGGCAACCGCGACCGACACCGGCGGCTCGATCCGCCAGCCCGCGTCCTTCTGCGGCGTGACCGGCATCAAGCCGACCTATGGCCGCGTATCCCGCTTCGGCATGATCGCTTTTGCATCATCGCTCGACCAGGGCGGCCCCATGGCGCAGTCGGCCGAGGACTGTGCGCTGCTGCTCAATGCGATGGCGGGTTTCGATGCGCGCGACTCGACCAGCCTCGAACCCGGCAAGGGCGGCGACAGGGAAGACTTCGGCCGCGACCTGGACAAGAGCCTGCAAGGGTTAAGAATCGGCGTGCCGCGTGAGTACTTCGGCAAGGGACTGGCGTCCGATGTCGAGCAGGCCGTCCGCGCGGCGCTTGCCGAATATGAAAAGCTCGGCGCGACGCTGGTCGACATCTCGCTGCCGAAAACCGAGCTGTCGATTCCTGTGTATTACGTCATCGCGCCTGCCGAAGCATCGTCCAACCTGAGCCGCTTCGACGGCGTGCGCTATGGCCACCGCGCCAGGGAATACAAGGACCTGGGCGACATGTACCGCAAATCGCGCGCTGAGGGCTTCGGCGACGAAGTCAAGCGACGCATTCTGGTTGGCGCCTACGTGCTGTCACACGGTTACTACGACGCCTACTACCTGCAAGCCCAGAAAATCCGCCGCCTGATTGCGCAGGACTTCAGTAACGCATTCCAGCAATGCGATGTCATCATGGGACCGGTCGCGCCGACAGTGGCGTGGGACCTTGGCGACAAGGCCGATGATCCGGTTGCCAACTATCTCGCCGATATCTTCACGCTGTCGACCAGCCTCGCGGGATTGCCCGGCATGTCGATACCCTGCGGTTTCGGACAGGGCGACAAGAACGGCAAGCGGCCGGTGGGTCTGCAGATCATCGGCAACTATTTCGAAGAAGCACGGTTGCTGAACGTCGCGCACCAATTCCAGCTCGCGACCGACTGGCATCTGCGCAAGCCGGAAGGCGTCAATTGAAAAAGCGCCGCGTTCGCTCGTTGCTGCCGATACTGCTGCTTGCATGCGGCACGGTCGCTGTCGCGCAGCAACTGGACGCCAGATTTTCCTGCAGCGTGACGCGCGACGAAGGCGGCGAGCGGGTTATCTATGCCGACAACGGCGAGATCCGGCTTCGCGGTGATCGCATCGATGCGTTTCGGTGGGAGTCGGCCCTGCATCGCAGTACGCATGGCTTTGATTGCAGCATCGAACAGGGCGACGGCTTGAAAGCCGAAGTGCGCGAGGATGCAAAGAACCCGAGCTGGCGCATTGCGCTTACCGATGCGCGCACCGCACGGGACCGGCGCGGATACGACTTCGATCGCGGACTCAATTGCACCATCCGGCTGGAACGGAACGGCGACATGCTGAACATCAAGCCGACCTGCCCTGCCCTGTGCGGATCGCGCATGAATTTTTCTGAGTTGTCGGTGGACCTGAAGACCGGCGACTGCCGCTACGAACAGTAGCAAACCAATTTTCATCCTTCCCTGACGGGGAAGGACATACAGATTACGAAGTGAGGTCACTATGCAATGGGAAGTCGTCATCGGTCTGGAGACGCATGCGCAGCTCTCGACCCAATCAAAAATATTCAGCGGCGCGTCGACCCGCTTCGGCGCCGAGCCGAACACCCAGGCAAGTCCGGTGGATCTGGCGCTGCCCGGCGTCCTTCCGGTCATGAACAAGGGCGCGGTGGAGCGTGCCATCCAGTTCGGCCTGGCAGTCGGCGCTACGATTGCGCCGCAGTCGATTTTCGCACGCAAGAATTACTTCTATCCCGACCTGCCCAAGGGTTATCAGATCAGCCAGTATGAAATACCGGTCGTGCAGGGCGGACGCGTTTCCTTCGTGCTGGAAAAGGACGGCAAGGCCGAGATGCGCTCGGTCCAGCTCACGCGTGCCCACCTCGAAGAGGACGCCGGAAAATCCCTGCATGAAGACTATCAGGGCATGTCAGGCATCGATCTCAACCGCGCCGGCACACCGCTGCTGGAAATCGTCACCGAGCCGGACATGCGCAGTGCGGCCGAAGCGGTGGGCTACGCCAAGGCGCTGCATTCGCTGGTGGTGTGGCTGGGTATCTGCGACGGCAACATGCAGGAAGGGTCGTTCCGCTGCGACGCCAACGTTTCGGTGCGGCCGGTCGGACAGAAGGAATACGGCACCCGCTGCGAAATCAAGAACCTGAACTCCTTCCGTTTTCTGGAAGACGCGATCAACTATGAAGTTCGACGCCAGATCGAACTGATCGAGGACGGCGGCAAGGTCGTGCAGGAAACCCGGCTCTACGATCCGGACCGCAAGGAAACACGGTCGATGCGCAGCAAGGAAGACGCGCAGGATTACCGCTACTTCCCCGACCCCGATCTGCCGCCGCTGGTGATCGCGCAGGAATGGATCGAGCGGGTCAGGACTTCGATGCCCGAGCTGCCGGGTGCAATGCGCGAGCGATTCACCCGCGACTACAGCCTGCCCGAGTACGATGCCGCGGTCCTGACGCAATCGAAAGCGATGGCGGCGTATTTCGAAGCGGTGGTCGCCAAGGCCGGCAAGGAGCAGGCCAAACCCGCCGCCAACTGGCTGATGGGCGATGTGTCATCCACGCTGAACCGCGAAAACGTCGACATCGCCGACGCGCCGGTGAAGGCGGAGCAGCTTGCGCTGCTGCTGCAGCGCATCGCCGACGGCACCATCTCCAACAAGATCGCCAAGGAAGTGTTCGCGGCGATGTGGGAGACGCCGTCCGACAAGCCGACGCTGGCCGACGACATCATCGAAGCCAAGGGCTTGAAGCAGATTTCCGACAGCGGCGCGCTGGAGAAGATCATTGACGAGGTGTTGGCGGCGAATGCGAAGTCGGTGGAGGAATTCCGCGCCGGCAAGGAAAAGGCATTCAATGCGCTGATCGGCCAGGCGATGAAGGCGACGAAGGGGAAAGCGAACCCGGCGCAACTGACGGAGCTGTTGAAGAGCAAGCTGGCGGGGTGATCTGGCTGGCGGCGCCGTCGGGAAAGCCAGGAAGATGATGAAGCCAGTCCCCTGCCAGCAGGGGCAGCCAGCCGAAAAGCGCTTAATTCGACGAAGCCGCCGCCTTCCCGCCTATTGCGGCATGCCCGGGCGCGGACGTCCCGCTGACCAACTCCCGATACCGTTTCAGGGTTTCATCGAACTTCACGTTGGTGAGCTGCATCTCGGCTTCCCGTTCGCTCTTGGCCTTCTGTGCCTTCACGACTGCCTCATTCGCCTCGTCAAGCCTGCGTTGCGCAACGGGAGGCAGCACCGGATTTTTCTTCCGGTACACCTCCAGATCGACATTTACCGACTTCAGATTCTTTTCCGCCGCAGCCAGCATCGCAGCGTCGTTCTTGGCCTGCTCTTCCAGCACGCCCAGGGCGCGCTTGCGTGCATGGTCGATATCGCTCTCACTGTGATAGCGCGAGCGCAGCAGCAGGTCACTCTTGCGCTGCGCTTCCAGGGCAGCTTCTTCGGCCTTGCGCCGTTCGGCCAGCAATTGCAGTTCCCGCTTCTGTTCCGGTGTGAGCGGCGCCTGGATTTCGCGGACCACGATGCCGGACTTGTTGAGTTCGCGCATCGGGCGATTGGCGCATTCCGGCATCGGGCGGTCGGAAGTGATCATGCGGCCGGATGCGTCCTTGCATGAAAAAATCTGCGCCTGGGCGGCGCCATGCGCGATCAGCAAACACAGGAAAACCCAGCCACTCCGCATCCCGCCTCCATTTGGCGCTGCGGAATGAAATCCGCAACTTTGTTATTGAATTATCAATTGATGCCATAACGGCGCCGGTAAGCGGCGACAGCATCCTTGTACTGCGCCTGTTCCGGATGGGCACCGGCATCGGAGATATATTCCAACAAATCGTCAAGGTTGCCAATAGAAATCACCGGCATGCCATACGCCTGTGTCACTTCCTGCACAGCGGAATGTGGGGAAAGCGCGTCGTCCTTGCCGGAACGTTCCATCCGGTCGAGGGCGATCAGCACCGCGCATGGCGTCGCGCCGGCGGCGCGGATCATGTCGACCGACTCCCGCACCGACGTGCCGGCGGAGATCACGTCGTCGATGATGACCACCCTTCCCTGCAGTTTCGCGCCTACCATGGTGCCGCCTTCGCCGTGGTCCTTGGCTTCCTTGCGGTTGAAGGCGAACGGCACGTTGCGTCCTCTTGCCGCCAGCGCGACGGCAGTGGCCGAGGCCAGGGTGATGCCCTTGTAGGCCGGGCCGAACAGCATGTCGAATTCAATGCCGGAATCGATCAGGGTCTGCGCGTAGAAATCGGCGAGCTTGCCGAGGTTGGCGCCATCGTTGAACAGTCCGGCGTTGAAGAAATACGGCGAGGTGCGGCCGGCCTTGGTGATAAATTCACCGAAGCGCAGTACGCCGGCGGATACGGAGAATTCGATGAATTGTTGGCGAACGTTGGTCAAGATTACCTCGGAGGTGATGAAATGGCGACAGGGGATCCCCCTGTCGCCAGAAACACTGCGTCACAAAACATCGCTGGCCTGTTCCTCCCCCTGACAGAGGGAGGGGACCGTGCAATGTCGCTTGCAACACACTAGCGATAGGACGGGACTGAAACAAACCGGCATTGTAAATGCATATCGCCGGCCGCCGTTCTCATTCCCGGCTGCCGGACGATCGGTTATCCTTACCGGCGTCTTTTTCCTATCTCCCGCTATGCTGAAAATCATCTCCGCCAATCTCAACGGCATCCGCTCCGCCTCGAAAAAGGGCTTCTTCGACTGGATGCTGAAGCAATCCGCCGATTTCGTCTGCGTACAGGAATTGAAGGCCCAGGCCGGCGATATGACGCCCGATTTCCTGGCGCCGTCCGGCTATCACGGCCACTTCCATTATGCGGAGAAGAAAGGCTATTCCGGCGTGGGCATTTACTCCCGCTATGAGCCGGATGCGGTGCAGGTCGGCTTCGGCTGCACCGAGTTCGATGCGGAAGGCCGCTATATCCAGTGCGATTTTGGCAAGCTCAGCGTGATTTCGGTGTACTGCCCGTCCGGCTCCTCCAGCGAGGAGCGGCAGCTGGCGAAATTCCGCTTCATGGAGGTATTCCTGCCGCACCTGGAGAAGTTGAAGGCCTGCGGCCAGGAAGTGGTGCTGTGCGGCGACTGGAATATCGCGCACAAGGAAATCGATCTGAAGAACTGGAAGGGCAACAAGAAGAATTCCGGTTTCCTGCCCGAGGAACGGGCGTGGCTGACCCGCATTTTCGATGAAGTCGGCTTCGTCGACACCTTCCGCCGCGTGGATACGCGTCCGGAGCAATACACCTGGTGGAGCAACCGGGGGCAGGCTTGGGCAAAGAACGTCGGCTGGCGCATCGATTACCACATCACCACGCCGGAGATTGCGGCGAAGGCGAATGCGGTGTCCATCTACAAGGATGAGCGATTCTCAGACCACGCGCCGCTGATCATCGATTACGACGGCGCGTCATCCCTGCTGGCGGTTGCAAAGTAATCAGGGAGTGCGGAGCCGGGTTCTTATTTCACCGGCTCAATCCCTTTCACATTGCTTTCGTAAGGCGGCAACGACTTGACCGGCACGCCTTTCACCTTTGCATACAGCGGCAGCACCTGCGCCATGTGCTTTTCCATCTGTGCAATGCGCGCCGTGCCGGCCGGGTGGGTCGAGAGCCATTGCGGCGGCCCATTCTTGCTGACCATGCCCATTTTGCGCCACAAGGTGATGCCGGCGCGCGGATCGTAGCCGGCGCGCGCGGCGATATCGAGGCCGACCAGGTCGGCTTCCGTCTCGTCGCTGCGGGAAAATTTCAGGATGGCGAGACTCGCGCCTGCTTCGGCAACCGTATTGGTCACGTTGGGATCGATGCCGAACAGCGCCGATAGCCCGAAACCGAGCACACTTGCGCCCACATTCGTTATGCCGGATTTCGCAAGGCGTTCGCGGCTGTGCTCGCGCAGCGCATGGGCAGCCTCATGGCCCATGATGATGGCGGCTTCGTCATCCGTCAATTTCAGCTTGGTCAGGATGCCGCTGAAGAAGGCGATCTTCCCGCCGGGCATGCAGAAGGCATTGATGTCTTCGGTGTTGATCAGGTTGATTTCCCATTGCCATCCGGGGGCGCTTTCGTTCCAGCGCTTTGCCTGCGGGATAATCCTTTCTCCGATTGCGCGCAAGCGCTGCACCTGCGGATGCGAGTCCGGCACGAGCACGCCTTTCTGCTTCGCCTGCTGGAGCAATTCGGCGTATTGCTGTCCGGCGGCGGCATTGAGTTCGGATTCGGGTACGAGCGTACGCAGCCGCGACATCTTCTCCACCTTGACCCCGTCCGGGGAGACGGACTCCTTGGCGGCCAGCGCCGGCTGCGAACAGGTAAATATTGCCGCAATGACGGCCATTGAGAGAAAACGGTTCATGCCTTATTGTCCTCCAACAAAACCAGAATCATCTTGATTGCCGACAGCAGTTCGCACCCTTGGCGCATGATGGCAGCCGCCGCCGATATCCCTGGCGCGTTGGCGACGACCGTCAGGGCGTGTCGGCCTGTGCCGCTCCCCCATCCAGCTTCACCCTCGGCAGGAGCCAGAAGAAAAGAATGACGGCCGGAACGATCGCCAGCGTGGTGATCCAGAAGTACGGCGCATACCCGACCGCCTCGACGATGCGGCCGGAATAAAACCCCAGCACCTTGCCCGGCAAGGTAATCAGCGAACTGAACAGCGCATACTGGGTGGCCGTGTAGCGCTGGTTCACCAGTGCCGAGAGATAGGCAAC
The DNA here is from genome assembly GCF_035944575.1 of Noviherbaspirillum sp. Classification (GTDB taxonomy): domain Bacteria; phylum Pseudomonadota; class Gammaproteobacteria; order Burkholderiales; family Burkholderiaceae_D; genus Noviherbaspirillum. The sequence goes on along the minus strand of NZ_DASZBA010000029.1, from coordinate 21,587 downwards.
AGCGGTAGTACCAAGCAAGCCTTGCGCCAGGTTCTCGGCGGAGATGACCAGCGTCAGCATGCCGACGTTGCCGTTGGCGCCGATCAGCCATAAATACATCAGATTGCTGAGCGCTCCCAGCACGATGCCCGCCAGCAGCGCGCGCTCCACGCCCCACCGCACGACCGCGATGCCGCCGAGGAAAGCGCCGGCGATGCCGACCCAGATGCCGTACACTTTGGAAATCGTGGCAATTTCCGTCTTGGTGAATCCCTGGTCCAGGTAGAACGGGCCCATGATGCCGCCGACCAGCGCCTGGTCGGAAATCTTGAATAGCAGGATGAACAGCAGGATCAGCAAACCTACCCGACCGCCGAAGCGTCGGAAGAAGTCGGCGAATGGCTCAACGACACCCTCGCGCAAACCCTGCGACCAGCTTTGCACCTGGATACGCAACACTTCCGGTTCACGCGCCATCAGGTTGGTGATGACGGGAATGAGCATGCATGCCGCCATGACCCGGTACACATTCGGCCAGACGGCATGGTCGGCCAGCACCAGCGCCAGCGCGCCGGTGACGATCAGCGCAATCCGGTAACCGAGCGAATAGGTGGCGACCAAAGCACCTTGCGCCTCGACGGGGGCGATCTCGATGCGGTAGGCGTCCACCACGATGTCCAGCGTCGCGCCGGCGACTGCCACCAGCAGCGTCAGGCCGACGAACAGTCCGAGTTGCGACGGCGTGACCGACGCCATCGCCATTAATCCGAGCATCACGAGCACCTGCGTCAGCAGCAGCCAGCTGCGGCGCTGACCCAGCCGTCCCAGCAGGGGTAGCCGCAGGCGGTCCACCAGCGGCGCCCAAAGGAACTTGAACGAATACGCCATGCCGGCGCTGGCGATCATGGTGATGTCCTTCAGCGTGATGCCGTTTTCCCGCAGCCAGTAAGCCAGGGTGCCCGCCACCAGCAGGAAAGGCAGGCCGGAAGCGAAGCCGAAGAAGAACATGGTCCACGCGGACGGATGCAGGAAGGCATCCCGGATGCGCGGCGCTGCCTTGGCGCCGCTGTCCTTGGCTTTCATCACGGCGCTCATTCAGCGCCGCCCGCGTCAGTTGGCCGATTGATCAGCACGGCTTGCAAACGAGGCAACACGCAGATCGGGAGCAGCTGGAGACAAGGGAATTTCGGTTGGTCTCCGGCGGATGCCGGGACCTGACTCGCGGGAACACTCATGCAGGGGTCTTTTTACGTAATCGGAACACGGCAAGACTACCACGCCAGTTCGGCAGAAAAGTCACGGGCTTGCCGTTGTGCAATGCGATGCACTCGAGCACTTCGAGCCCGACCCGGTTCGCAAGTTCCTCAAAATCACTAATTGTTGCGTAGCGTACATTCGGCGTGTCATACCACTCATACGGCAGGTGCTTGGACACCGGCATGCGGCCCCGGAAAATGGAGATGCGGTGCGGCCAGTAGGCGAAATTGGGGAATGACACGATGGCTTCACGCCCGACACGTGCGATATCGGCAAGAATGCCTTCCACGTTTTTCATCATCTGCAGCGCGGATAGGCAAAGAACGGTGTCGAATGCATTGTCGGCGAAGATGCTCATCCCGCTTTCCAGGTCGCGCTGGATGACCGATACGCCGCGCGAGACGCAGACGGGAATTTTTGCATCGTCGATCTCGACGCCATAGCCGATGCAATGCTTGTCGGTTTGCAGATATTCCAGCATCACGCCGTCGCCGCAGCCGAGATCGAGCACATGCGAGGCATCGCGCACCCAGTGGGCGATGAAAGCAAGATCGGCGCGCAGCACGCTCAGTTCGCGGAAATTCATGCCGCCCTCCTTTGATCGATTTCCTGCCAGATGCGGTTGTAATACGCGCGCACGGTGTTCATGTAGCGCTCGTCCTCGAGCAGGAAGGCGTCATGCCCGTGCGGCGCATCGATCTCTGCGTAACTCACGCGGCGCTTGTTGCTGACCAGCGCCTCGACGATCTCGCGGCTGCGTTCGGGGGAGAAGCGCCAGTCGGTGGTGAAGGAGACCACGAGGAATTGTGCTTGCGTCACCGCCAGCGCCTTGCGCAGATCGCCGCCGTAAGCCTTGGCGGGATCGAAGTAATCGAGCGCCTTGGTGATCAGCAGGTACGTGTTGGCGTCGAAGTATTCCGAGAACTTGTCGCCCTGATAGCGCAGGTAGGATTCGATCTCGAAATCGATGCCGAAGCCGAATTGATAATCGCCGTTGCGCAGCTCGCGGCCGAATTTCTCGGCCATGCTGTCGTCGGACAGATAAGTGATATGGCCGATCATGCGCGCTACCCGCAAACCGTTTTTCGGCACCACGCCGTGCGCATAGAAATCGCCGCCGTGGAATTCGGGATCGGTCAGGATAGCCTGCCGGGCGACATCGTTGAACGCGATGTTCTGCGCGGACAGCTTGGGCGTGGATGCGATTACCACGCAGTGGCGCAGACGCTCGGGGAAGAGCATGCTCCAGGACATTGCCTGCATGCCGCCGAGCGAGCCGCCCATGACGGCGGCGAATTGCCGAATGCCGAGCGCGTCGGCAAGGCGGGCCTGCGCCCTCACCCAGTCTTCAACGGTCACGACGGGAAAGCCCGCGCCGTAAGGCTTGCCGGTGGCGGGATTGCTGTGCATCGGCCCGGTCGAGCCGAAGCAGGAGCCGATGTTGTTGACGCCGATGACGAAGAACCGGTCGGTGTCGACCGGCTTGCCAGGGCCCACCATGTTGTCCCACCAGCCGATGTTCTTGCGTCCACCGCTCTCGTAGATACCGGCTACATGATGCGATGCATTCAATGCGTGACAGATCAGTACAGCGTTCGATCGATCTGCGTTCAGGGTGCCGTAGGTTTCGTAGACGAGCGTGTAATCGGCGAGCGATGCGCCGCTTTGCAAGGGGAGCGGCGCCGGGAAGTGCATCGATTGGGGTGAAACGATTCCGACAGATGACATAGCGGTCCAAATAAGATGAGTCATGAAGGCCGGCAGGCCGGTAAGCCGATTGGGCAAATGTAAATTTAGCGGCCAACAAAAAAGCCCGACGGCTGGTCAGCTCGTCGGGCTAAATTCGGTTCTTGTATGCAACTTACATTCAAGTACGCTTTAGCCGTATTTATTACGCGCCCGCAAGCTGATTATCAAATCGGCGCAATGCCGTAAGAATAACGAAGTCGCCTGATGCCGTCAAACAGGCAAGCACGCCGCGCCTTGACGGACCGGATTCGACTGATATGCTGGCGTACATGCATGGCAATCTATCAATAGCAAGGCGACCGTGACCCTTCCTCTTTCCGGCATCCGTGTGCTCGACCTGTCCAACGTCCTGGCCGGTCCGTTTTGCGCCTACCAACTGGCCCTGCTCGGCGCCGAAGTGATCAAGATCGAGCAGCCGGACGGCGGCGACCTTGCCCGTCGCCTCGGTGCCGATCCGCAGGCGGCGGCGCGCGGCATGGGCATTTCATTCGTTGCCGTCAATGCGGGCAAGCAATCGATGACGATCAACCTGAAGCATCCGGAAGGCAAGCGGTTATTCCGGCGCATGGTTGCAGATGCCCAGGTGGTGATCGAAAATTTCCGTCCCGGCGTGATGGCGAGGCTCGAACTCGATTACACAACGCTGTCGGCCGACAATTCCGCCCTCGTGTATTGCGCGATTTCCGGATTCGGCCAGACCGGCCCGCTCGCGCAGCGTCCCGCCTACGACCAGATCATCCAGGGCATGGCGGGCGTCATGAGCGTGACCGGTGACGAGGACAGCGCCCCGTTGCGGGTCGGCTATCCGGTATGCGACACCATCGGCGGCATGACCGCCGCCTTCGCCGTCTGTGCGGCATTGGTCGATGCGCGTGCCAGCGGGCGGGGCCGGATGATCGATGTGTCGATGCTGGAGGCGACGCTTTCCACCATGGGCTGGCCCTTGTCGAATTATCTGAACACCGGCAACGCCCCGACGCCGATGGGCAACCAAAATTTCACCGCCGCGCCGTCGGGCGCCTTCCGTACCGGCAACGGCCTGCTGAACATCGCCGCCAATGAAGAGCGGCAATACCAGTCGCTGTGCGAATTGCTCGGTCGGGAAGATCTGAGAACCGACCCGCGTTTTTCCGACCGGCACAGCCGCAAGGTCAATCGTGCCGCGCTCAATGCGGAGATCGAAGCGGCGCTGGCATCGCGCGGTGCGCCCGAGTGGGAAGCGTTGCTGATCGACGCGGGCGTTCCGGCGGGACAGGTGATGAATGTACCGGACATTCTTGCGCATCCGCATGTCGGACAACGCGGCTTCATCAAACAATTCGACACATCGACAGGACCGCAGCAGGTCGCCGGTGCGGGCTTTCATATCGATGGCGGGCCGGTTGCCCCGGCATCGCCGGCGCCCGCCCTGTCCGCCGACACCGAACGCTGGCTCAGGCATCTCGGCTATGACGATGCCGGCATCCACACATTACATGAACAGGGAGTGATATGACCGATAGCGAACTCGCCGCGGATTACTGGCGCACCGACATCATCGACATCGCGCCGGGCGTGATCCGCACGCGCGGCTATCCGATCGAGGAACTGATCGGCCGGGTCGGCTTTGCCGACATGGTGTGGATGATGCTGTGCGGCGAGTTGCCGGCACCGGCGCAGGCACGCTTGCTGGAAGCGGCGCTGGTGGCCTCGGTCGATCACGGCCCGCACGCGCCGTCGATTGCCGTGGCACGCATGGCGGTGAGCTGCGGCCTGCCGCTGAACGGCGCGATGGCCTCGGCGCTCAACACGCTGGACGATGTCCATGGCGGCGCCGGACAGCAGGCGGTCGAACTGTTTCTCGATGTGGATAGCCGCATCCGGCAAGGCGTGCCGATGGTCGCCGCGGTCGCCGCCGGGCTGGACTCATTCATCGCCACCCATGGCAAATTCATCCCCGGCTTCGGCCACCGCTTCCATCCGGTCGATCCCCGCGCGCCGCGGCTGCTTGAATTAGTGGACACGGCAACGGGCGAAGGCACCGTCGAAGGACGCTTCGCTGCGATCGCACGCGCCATCGAAGCGGAATTGCACCGTCGGAAGGGGAAGCCGATACCGATGAACATCGATGGCGCCACCGCCGTGATCTACGCCGAGCTCGGCTTTGCCGCGCCGTTGGCGCGCGGCATCTTCTGCCTCTCGCGCGCGGTCGGCATCCTTGCCCATGCATGGGAACAAAGCGGGCGTGGCGAACGCAACAAGGGGCCGATGCCGCGACAGCTTGCCTATCGCTACACCGGTCATGCGCCGCGCACATTGCTCAAAGACCAGACAGACCATTGAAACACCTCAATCTTCGTGTGCATTAGAAAATCGCAAAGACTGAAAGCGGATTGCAAGCTATGTTGGTTAAGGTAAGCGCGCACGGCGTTCAAATCCGTACGCCCGAATGCCCCTGATACAACGCTGCCGCATCACAAGCATTCACTGCAGGGCACCTTGACGTTAAGGAAAAGGCGCGAATCGGCGGCGTATTGCGGCAGCGCCATTGCAGGCACATACTTCACAGGAGAGAGACATGGATCACATCAAACGCACTTCGCTCGGCCGCTGGCTTCTTCCGGCGGTTACTGCCATCAGCCTTCTTGCAAGCGCGCCGGCGCTCGCGGTCGACAGCCTGAAAATCCTCGTGCCGGCCAACCCGGGCGGCGGCTGGGACCAGACCGGCCGCGCGTTGGGACAGGCAATGCAGACCGGCGAGATCGTCAAGAAAGTGCAGATCGACAACAAGGGCGGCGCCGCAGGCACCATCGGGCTGGCGCAATTCGTCAATTCATCCAAGGGCAAGGGCGACGCCCTGCTGGTGGGCGGCAGCGTGATGGTAGGCGGCATCGCGCTCAATAAATCACCGGTGAGCCTGTCGCAGGTCACACCGATCGCGCGCCTGACCGGCGAATACGATGTGCTGGTGGTGCCGGCCAATTCGCCGATCAAGTCGGTCAAGGATCTGGTGGCCAAATTCAAGGCCGATCCCGGCAGCGTATCCTGGGGCGGCGGCTCGGCTGGCGGCACCGACCATATCATCGTCGGCATGATCGCCCAGGCCACCGGCGTCGATGTCAGCAAGATCAATTACATTCCCTTCGCCGGCGGCGGCGAGGCGCAGGCCGCCATCCTCGGCGGCCATGTCACCGTGGGCTTGTCGGGCTATAACGAATTCGAAGGCCAGATCAAGACCGGCAAGATGCGTCCGCTGGCCGTCACGTCCGACAAGCGCTTGCCCGGCCTCGACATCCCCACGTTGAAGGAACAGGGCGTCGATGTCGTGCTGGCCAACTGGCGCGGCGTGTTCGGCGCACCCGGCATCAGCGACGCCCAAAAGAAAGAGCTGATCGCAGTGGTGGAAAAGACGGCCAAGAGCAAGACCTGGCAGGAAACGCTGGCCAAAAACGGCTGGGCCGATTCCTACCTGGCAGGCGACGCATTTAAGGACTACCTTGATAAAGAGATCAAGGAGACGGAGAAGATCATCGCCGGTCTTGGATTGGTCAAGAAGTAAGAGACACCGCAAACAGCGCATGAGCGGCCCGTACAGCGGCACCGCTCATGCGCAGGCCGTATAGCGGTCACGCGCGCACGACTACTGGCTACGCCGGAGACCCGGCAAGAATCCGCCGCAAGAATAATAAAGAGGTGACACATGGCATCCCGATCACGGATCAATACCGGGGAATTGCTGATTTCCCTTGCATTCGTCGCTCTCGGCGTCTATACGCTGATCGGCGCGCAATCCATCGGCAGCGGCACCGGCTATTCGCAGATCGGCCCCCGTGCCTTCCCCATGGGGATCGGCGCCGGGCTGGTAATACTCGGCGGCATCCTTGCCTGGCAGGCCATTTCCGGCGGATGGCGCAATGTGCCGATGGACGAGTCGCACGATACGCCCGACTGGCTTGCCTTCGCCATCCTGAGCGGCGCGGTGTTGCTGCACATGGCGGCGATCGGCTGGGCCGGCTTCATCCTGGCGTCCACCTTCCTGTTCATCCTGATCGCACGCGGCTTCGGCAGCCGCAAGCTGCTGCGCGACATCGTGGTCGGCGCGGTACTATCCACCGCCGCGTTTTTTATCTTCACTTCCGGCCTCGGCCTGCAGTTGCCCAACGGCCTGCTGGGAGGTGATTGATCATGGAAACCTTTAACGCATTGCTGGCCGGTTTTTCGGTCGCGCTGACGCTGCAGAACCTGCTGCTCGGCTTCATCGGCGTCACCCTCGGCACTCTTGTCGGCGTGCTGCCCGGCGTCGGGCCGGCGCTCACCGTGGCGCTGCTGTTGCCCGCCACCGCCAGCTTCGACCCGACCGGCGCACTGATCATGTTCTCCGGCATTTACTACGGTGCCATGTACGGCGGGTCCACCACGTCCATCCTGCTCAACACCCCCGGCGAATCCGCTACCATCGTCACCGCCCTCGAAGGCAACATGATGGCCAAGCGCGGCCGAGCCGGTCCGGCACTGTCGACGTCCGCCATCGGCTCCTTCGTCGCCGGCTCCATCTCGGTGGTGCTGCTTACCCTGGTCGCGCCGCTGGTGGTCAATCTCGCGCTGCAGTTCGGCCCGGCCGAATACTTCGCCATCATGGTGCTGGCCTTCGTCACCGTCTCCACCCTGCTCGGATCGTCGATGGCGCGCGGACTGGCCAGCCTGTTTTTCGGGTTGTGGATCGGCCTCATCGGCATCGACGGCCAGACCGGGCAGGCGCGCTTCACCATGGGCATCCCGGAACTGCTCGACGGCATCGACGTGGTGGTCGCGGCGGTCGGCCTGTTCGCCGTCGGCGAAACCCTGTACCTCGCAACGTATCTCAACCGCGAGCAGGACAAGCTGGAGCAGGTGAAGGGATCGATCTGGATGTCCGCTTCCGATTGGGCGCGCTCATGGAAGCCTTGGCTGCGCGGGACCTTCCTCGGCTTCCCACTGGGCGCGATGCCCGCCGGCGGCGCCGAGATCCCGACCTTCCTGTCCTATGCGATCGAGAAGAAGCTGAGCAAACATCCGGAGGAATTCGGCAAAGGTGCCATCGAAGGCGTGGCCGGACCGGAAGCGGCGAACAATGCGGCAAGCACCGGCACGCTGACGATGCTGCTCACGCTCGGCCTGCCGACCTCGGCCACGGCGGCCATCGTGCTGGCGGCATTCCAGCAATACGGCCTGCAGCCGGGGCCGCTGCTGTTCGAGACCCAGCCGCTGCTGGTATGGGGTCTGATCGCCAGCATGTACATCGGCAATGTGTTGCTGCTGGTGCTGAATCTGCCGCTGGTAGGCCTGTGGATCAAGCTGCTCAGCATTCCGAGGCCTTTGCTTTACGGCGGCATTTTGATCTTCGCTACGCTTGGAGCCTATGGCTTGCGCAATTCCTGGTTCGATCTGCTGTTGCTGTACCTGATCGGGCTGGCCGGATTCCTGATGCGCCGCTACGACATCCCTGTTGCGCCGACGATCGTCGGCATGATCCTCGGGCCGGTGGCGGAGCAGCAGCTGCGGCGCGCGCTGTCGATCAGCCAGGGGGATGCATCCATCTTCTTCACCAAGCCGATTTCGGCATCGGTGCTGGTGCTGGCGGTGGTGTTGCTGGTGGCGCCGACGCTGTGGAAGTGGTATGCGGCGCGGCGGAGGATGGGGGTTGTGGCGGGATGAATTACATGTGGTTGCAAATATCAATGTAAGTTGCCTTCCCACTCTCAGGGTAAGGGTTAGGGGTGTAGCAGGGAATTCGGGCAGCAGGCTGCCCGCCTGCGGAACGATCAGCGCCTGCAAGCGCTGATGCGTCCTGCAAGGAGGGATAGTAAAGTTCAGCTATCGCATACAGACGGTCAATTTCGCTACCCTTGCGCAGACTGCCCCACCCCTGCTTTCCGCCTAAGAGGGGGAAGGTACGTTACGGTAATCTGAACACGCTGACACCAAATCAAACACAGCATTGCCCTACAACGCCCGCAACTGCTCCACCGCCTCGACAATCGACTTCTGCTCCATCATCCGCAAAATCTTCCTCACCTGCGGCATGATGACCTCCAGATCGCTGTTCAATATCTCCTGCTTCACCGTCAGCAACTGCGTCGGATGCATCGAGAATTCACGCAGCCCCATGCCCAGCAATACCCGCGTCAAGCGCGCATCGCCTGCCATCTCCCCGCATACCGAGACCGGTATGCCGGCCTTGGCGCCGACGGCGATCGTGGTCGACAGCAGGTAGAGCACCGCCGGGTGCAGCGGATCGTAGAGATGCGCGACCTCATGGTCGGCGCGGTCGATCGCCAGCGTGTACTGAATCAGGTCGTTGGTGCCGATCGACAGGAAATCCAGGCGTTTGACGAATACCGGCAGGGTCAGCGCCGCAGCCGGGATTTCGATCATTGCGCCCACCGGCACCAGGGGGTCGAACTTCTTGTTGGCTTCCCGCAGCTGCGACTTGGCCTGTTCGATCATTGCCAGCGCCTGGTCGATTTCGAAGGAATGCGCCAGCATCGGAATGAGCAGCTTGACCGGCCCGAAGGCAGAGGCGCGCAGGATGGCGCGCAGCTGGGCGAGGAACATCTGCGGCTCGGCCAGGCAGAAGCGGATGGCGCGCAGGCCGAGCGCCGGATTGAGGGCGGTATGTTCAACCGTGTCGAGCGGCTTGTCGGCGCCGATATCCAGGGTGCGGATGGTGACGGGGCGGCCCTTCATCGCGACGACTGCCTTGCGATAGGACTCGAATTGTTCGTCTTCCGACGGCAGCTTGCTGACGTATCCGGCACGTCCCATGAACAGGAATTCGGAACGGAACAGGCCGACGCCGGACGCGCCCGCTTCCATCGCCGCCGGGCAGTCGTCCGGCAATTCGATGTTCGCGCACAGGGTGATTTCCGTTCCGTCGCGGGTGACCGCCGGGGTCTTGCGCAGCTTGCTGAGCTTCTTGCGGTCGCGCACCAGGCGCGCCTGCCGCTCGCGGTATTGCTCCAGCACCTTCGATGGCGGATCGACGATTACCACGCCGGCGTCGCCGTCGATGATGATCCAATCGTCCTGCTCGATCAGCGCCGATGCGTTGGTAACGCCGACCGCCGCCGGGATATCGAGACTGCGGGCGACGATCGCCGTATGGGAATTCTGGCCGCCGAGATCGGTGACGAAGCCGCCGAAGGCGCGGTCCTTGAACTGCAGCATGTCGGCCGGCGAGATGTCATGCGCGACGACAATCATGCGCCCCGCCGACTCCTCTGCTCCGTCGGTCGTCGGCAGCACACTGGGACTGCCGGTAAGGATTTTCAATACCCGCTCACCGACCTGCTGGATGTCCGCCTTGCGCTCGCGCAGGTAGGTATCTTCGATTTCATCGAACTGCGCCGACAACTCATCGATCTGGGTTACGAGCGCCCATTCTGCGTTGTAATAGCGGCTGCGGATGATATCGAGCGGCACTTCCGAAATCATCGGATCGGACAGGATCAGCGCATGCACATCGATGAAGGCGCCCAGTTCGGCCGGCGAGTCCTTCGGCAATTCGTTCCAGATGGTTTGCAGTTCCTTGTGCACGGCGGCAATGGCTTTCTGCAGCCGCTGCACTTCCGCTTCCACCTGCTCCTCGGGGATGAGGTAATGCTTGACGTCCAGCGCCGCCGGCGCGAGCAAATGCGCGCGGCCGATAGCGATACCGCGCGAAACCGGAATGCCGTGTAGCGTGAACGAAGCCATGTGTCTTATTCGCCCTCGCCAAACTTGTTGTTGATCAGCTCGGTCAACGCATCGACGCACTCTTTTTCGTCGGCGCCGTCGGCTTCGAGCAACAGGGTCGCCCCCTTGCCCGCCGCCAGCATCATCACACCCATGATGGATTTCGCGTTCACCCGCCGCTGGTTGCGGGTCAGCCAGACTTCGCTTTTGAATTTTGCCGCCAGTTGGGTGAGCTTGGCCGATGCCCGTGCATGCAGTCCGAGCTTGTTGACGATTTCGATTTCCTTTTGGATCATTTTTGTTGTTTGTGGTTGCGAAATAAGATTGAACTGCGAGGTTTGAAGCGACATCTGGATGCCGCGGTCCAGCGTGCATGGACCGCTAGTGCTTGTGCATCAACTCGGTCCGAGGCGCACCCTGTTATCCACGCGCACCGCGCCGCTTTGTCCGCCGGCCAGCGCCATTTCGACCACCACGTCCAGCGTGTCGTTGCGGTAGGTCAGTGCGCGCAGCAGCATCGGCAGGCTGATGCCGGCGATGATATCGATATGGCCGGGATCGCAGAGCCGCAGCGTGCAGTTGGACGGGGTGCCGCCCATCACATCGGTGATCACCAGCACGCCGGCGCCGACATCCAGCCGGCGGATGGCTTCGCTTGCCAGTTTGTTGACCTCGACCGGGTCCTGATCTGCGCGCACATCGATTGCTTCGAGTCGCTCAGGCCGCCCGCGAAAGACGTGCGTTGCCGCCTCGATGAAGGCGTTGCCGAGCGGTGCATGCGTCAGGAGAAGAATACCAACCATGTTTTAGTAAATTGTAAATTGCAGATGCCCGCTTATCGGGTCATCCGATCCGTCCGTCATGCAGCTTTTTCCAGCGCATCGATGAACATGCCCGCCACATCGAAGCCCGTCTGCTGTTTGATTTCCTGGAAACAGGTCGGGCTGGTCACGTTCACCTCGGTGAGGTAGTCGCCGATGACGTCCAATCCTACCAGCAATAAGCCGCGCTTTGACAACACCGGACCCAGCGCCTCGCCGATCTCGCGGTCGCGTGCCGAGATCGGCTGCGCCACGCCGAGGCCGCCGGCAGCCAGGTTGCCGCGCACTTCCCCGTTCTGCGGGATGCGCGCCAGGCAGAACGGCACCACCTGCCCGCCGATCAGCAGGATGCGCTTGTCGCCCTTGTCGATTTCCGGAATGAAGCGCTGCGCCATGATGGTCCGCCTGCCGTTGTTGGTCAGCGTCTCGATGATGGAGCCGAGGTTCATTCCGTCCTGCTTCACGCGAAAGATGCCGGCGCCGCCCATGCCGTCCAGCGGCTTGAGGATTACATCCTTGTGCAGCGCGTGGAAGGCCCGCACCTTGGCGGTATCGCTGGTCACCAGCGTCGGCGAGGTGAACTGCGGGAACTGGGCGATCGCAAGCTTTTCGTTATGGCTGCGGATCGCTTCCGGCCGGTTGACAATGCGCGCCCCCTGGGCTTCGGCGACTTCCAGCAGATAAGTAAGGTACACATATTCCATGTCGAACGGCGGGTCCTTGCGCACCAGCACCGCATCGAATTCGCTCAGCTTCGTCACCGCCGGCGCATCGGTCTTGTACCAATCCTTTTCATCGCCGGTCAGCGTGACGCGCGTGATGGCGGCGCTCACCGCGCCGTCTTCGAGCGACATGTCCTTCTGCTGGAACGCGTAGACCTCGTGCCCGCGCCGACCGGCTTCCGCCATCATGGCGTAGGTGGTGTCCTTGTAGGTTTTGAAGGTATCGAGGGGATCGGCTAGGAAGGCGAATTTCATGGTTGTTTTGGTTGGATTTGTGTACAAGAGCTGCGCAGGAGTTATGGAAGCATGGTGTCGCGAGATCGCTTATGCGTAAGACTTAAGCATTGAGTCTTCGCTCGCATATTGCGATGCGTCCGCACACACTGTGCAAGGTCCCCTCCCCCTCTCAGGGGGAGGGCTAGGGTGGGGGTAGTGAGGTTGAGCGACTACATAATTTGATTCGACCTCACTACCTCCTTCCCAACCTTCCCCCTGACAGGGGGAAGGGGCCAGACTGCGACCTTAAGCCGGCATCCATACTGCCATTACCGCGCATCTATTTTTTCGCAATTGCGGAAACCCGACGTTCGTGAACTTCGTTTGACGATAAATCAATAAATTTCCGGATTCGGATCCGTCTTTTCCATCTCCACCGAGGCCGCCAGCAATGCCAGCCGCGCCACGACGCCGTACATGTAGAACCGGTTCGGCGCGGCCGTACCCGGCTTGGCCTGCAGGTCCGGCAGCGCGTGCTGCTGCGCGAACGCCAGCGGAACGAAATGCGCACCCGGTGAATTCAGGTTTTCATCGACGCCCCGCTCCGCATGCACGCGGTAGAAACCGCCGACAACGTAACGGTCGATCATGTACACCACCGGCTCGGCCACGGCATCGTTGATATGCTCGAACGTATGCACGCCTTCCTGGATGATGACGTCGCTGACTTCCAGCCCTTCCTTGACCACCGACATCTTGTTGCGCTGCTTGCGGTTCAGGTCCTTCACCTCGCTCGCATCCTTGACCGTCATGATGCCCATGCCATACGTGCCGGCATCGGCCTTCACGATCACAAACGGCGTTTCCTTGATGCCGTATTCCTTGTATTTTTTCCGGATCTTGGTCAGCAGCATGTCGACATTGCTTGCCAGGCAGTCCTCGCCGGTACGCTCCTGAAAATTGATCTCACCGCATTTTGCGAAATACGGATTCAGCATCCATTGGTCGACATCGATCAGCTTGGCGAACTTTTTGACCACTTCGTCATAGGCCGCGAAGTGATTGGTCTTGCGCCGCACCGCCCAGCCGGCGTGCAACGGCGGCAGCAGGTTTTGCTCATGCAGGTTTTCCAGCACCGACGGGATGCCGGACGACAGGTCGTTGTTGAGCAGGATGGTGCACGGATCGAAATTCTTCAAGCCGAGGCGGCGGCCGTTGTTCTGGCGTTCCAGTGGCTCCAGCGTGAGCGACGTGCCGTCCGGCAGGTCGATCTGCGTCGGTTCCTTGACGTCGTCCGACAATGAGCCGAGCCGCACATTCAGGCCGGTCTGGCGGAAGATCTGGATCAGACGGGAAACGTTTTGCAGGTAAAACGTGTTGCGGGTATGGCGCTCCGGGATGAGCAAAAGGTTTTTTGCATCCGGGCAGTACTTTTCAATGGCCGCCATTGCCGCCTGCACTGCGAGCGGCAGCATTTCCGCCGATAAGTTGTTGAAGCCGCCGGGAAAAAGATTCGTATCGACAGGCGCCAGCTTGAAACCGGCATTACGGAGGTCGACCGAACAGTAAAACGGCGGGGTGTGTTCCTGCCATTCCAGCCGGAACCAGCGCTCGATGGCGGGCGTGGCAGCCAGAATTTTCTTCTCCAGATCGAGAAGCGGGCCATTCAGGGCCGTGACGAGATGCGGAACCATATAAGCCTTAGATAAATGACATTGACGCCAATGCGGAAAACGTTATCGATTCTAACGGGAATCGCCGATCCGCGTCCGTCTCCTGTTGCATGCCTGATCATGCATTTGATGCATCTTTTGCAACACCATGACGCCAGCGACCACCGCATGAATCGGGCTATGTCCGGCCAACTTGGGGCTCGATCCGCTTTTTTAAAGCCGGGAACAAAAAAAAGCGCCTCCCGTGGGAGGCGCTCGAAAAACCGCTTGGAGAAACAATATGTTTGAATCAGTGCATCAAGCGTGGTAAGCGGATTCGCCGTGGCTGGAGATATCCAGGCCTTCGCGCTCTTCCTCTTCCGGTACGCGCAGACCCACCAGCAGGTCCACCAGCTTGTAGGCGATGAAAGCCACCACGCCGGACCAGATGACCGTGGTGATTACGCCCTGGAACTGGATCCAGACCTGCCCGGCGATTGAGTAGTCTTCCGCAACCTTGTTGGCGACATAGTCGTAGATGCCGGTGCCGCCGAGTGCCGGCGAAGCAAATACGCCGGTCAGCAGGGCGCCGAGGATACCGCCGACGCCATGCACGCCGAACACGTCGAGCGAGTCGTCCGCACCAAGCATGCGCTTGAGGCCATTGACACCCCACAGGCAGGTAATGCCGGACAGCAGGCCGATCACGATGGCGCCCATCGGGCCGACGAAACCGGCGGCAGGCGTTACCGCGACCAGGCCGGCAACCGCGCCGGAAGCAGCGCCCAGCATCGACGGCTTGCCCTTGCCCATCCACTCGCCGAAGGACCAGGACAGCGTTGCAGCGGCAGTGGCGAAGATGGTGTTGACGATCGCCAGTCCGGCCGCGCCGTTGGCTTCATAGGCGGAACCGCCGTTGAAACCGAACCAGCCCACCCACAGCAGCGAAGCGCCGATCATCGTCATGGTCAGCGAGTGCGGCGCCATGGATTCACGGCCGTAACCGACACGCTTGCCGATGACGTAAGCACCCACCAGGCCGGCGACGGCGGCGTTGATGTGAACCACGGTACCGCCGGCGAAGTCGAGCGCGCCCTTCTGGAACAGCCATCCGGCCGCGGCAGTCGCTTTTTCAGCGGCAGCGGCATCCGTGTAAGCATCCGGGCCGGCCCAGAACCAGACCATGTGTGCGATCGGCAGGTACGAGAACGTAAACCACAGCACGACGAACAGCAGCACGGCGGAGAACTTCACGCGCTCGGCGAACGCGCCGACGATCAGGCCGCAGGTGATGGCGGCGAAGGTTGCCTGGAAGGCGACGAAGATGAATTCCGGGATCACCACGCCCTTGCTGAAGGTCGCCGCGACGGAATCGACGGTGATGCCCTTCAGGAACAGGCGGTCAAGTGAGCCGATGAAACTGCCTCCTTCGGTGAACGCCAGCGAGTACCCGTACACCGCCCACAGCACCGTGATCAGGGAGAAGATCATGAAGACCTGCATCAGCACCGACAGCATGTTCTTCGAGCGGACCAGTCCACCGTAGAACAGGGCGAGACCGGGAATGGTCATGAGGATGACCAGCACCGTCGCCATGATCATCCAGGAGGTATCGCCCTTGTTGGGCACCGGCGTTGCCGCGGCAGGCGCTGCGGCCGCAGCGGCAGGCGCAGTCGTGGCGCCGGAGGAAGCAGCGGCTCCGGCGGCAGGAGCGGCGGCATCGCTGCCGGCCGGCGCAGCGGAGGGGGATGACGGCGTCGTGGTCAGCGCGACTGTGTCGCCGGCGGCCGGCGCATCGGCCGCCAGCGCCGGCTGGCCGAAACCGACTGCGAACAGCAAGGTGCTGGCCGCAATGAAGCTGAGTATCTGTTTTTTCATGTTGGTATCTCCGCGTTAGAGTGCATCTTTGCCGGTCTCGCCGGTACGGATACGCACTACCTGCTGCAGGTCGTATACGAATATTTTTCCGTCGCCGATCTTGCCAGTACGGGCCGCTGCCTCGATCGCTTCGATCACGCGATCGACGATAGCCTCGTCAACGGCCACCTCGATCTTTGTCTTCGGCAGGAAATCGACGACATACTCGGCGCCGCGATACAGCTCGGTATGGCCTTTTTGCCGGCCAAAGCCCTTGACCTCGGTCACGGTGATGCCCTGCACGCCGATGGCGGACAGCGCTTCGCGGACTTCGTCCAGCTTGAAGGGTTTGATGATCGCAGTGATCAGTTTCATGATGTCCTCGGTTTAGAAAGTTTTGCTGAGCGACAGCACTGCGCGGCCCTTGCCGAGATTTTTCCCGTTTGGACCGACATAGGCGTCGGTGTTGGTGTCGATGTAGGCAAGGCTGCCGGTCATGAAGCCGAAATCCTTGGTGACGCCGACCTTGTAGTCGGTGTAGCTGGCGGCGGAGTTGTTTCTCACGCGCTGGCGGCCGGCATGCAGGTTGACGGTGAAACCGTTGCCGACGTCGATGTTGGCGCCGATATCGAGATAGCCGCTGTTCTTGCTGTCGGCGAAGCCGAACAGGTTGGTCACCGAATGCGAATACTTCAGATAGGCCGGGCCATAGCCGATCTGCCCGTAAAGCTCGGTCGTGTTGGCGCTCGGATTCAGGTTATTCGATGGATAGATATAAGTGAGGACGCCGACGTCGTAGGACACGTCCGGTACAATCTCGCCGCGCTTGCCGGCATAGATGTCCCATTCGATGTTGGCGTCGCCGCCCGGAACGTCCTTGATCCATTTAATGGTGGAAAGCCATGTGCCGACATAGAAGCCGCTCGGGTTGTTGACGTAGTCCGCGCCGCCTTGCAAAGCGGGGTCGAGACGGGTTTGCGAGATGCCGCGATAGCGGTAGTCGCTGACAACGGCGGCGTTGAAGCTGACTTCGTGGTCCGGCTTCTTATCCTGCGCCTGGGCGGTACTGCTCATAAAAGCGGCGGTAACAGCCGTAGCAAGAATCAGTTTTTTCATGGCGCTTCCCTTAGTTATGTTGGATAAAACAAGAACATCAAATGTCGATGGAACTTGTTTCGTGATTAGCAGGACTCATGCCACCCAATTTCGCCATGGATACGTTATATTTTTTGCACCAAACCCGCGCCGGGGTATTGTTATTTTGTGAGACGGGCTAGGATATGCACACCGCCGCACCTCGCTTCACCCTCGGCGCACCAAATTGATGCGCACCAGATTGAAGCGAACAAATGTAATCGCACTAGCGCGGTGCCGATTCCCCGTAAATAAAGGTCCAATATGGAACGCAATAACTTTTTTAATGATTTGCAGGCAAAGATCAGCCAGGCAATCGAGAACTCTCCTGCCAAGGACCTCGAAAAGAACGTCAAGGCAATGCTGAACCAGGGCTTCTCCAAGCTCGACCTCGTGACCCGCGAGGAATTCGACGTGCAGAGCCAGGTGCTGGCCAAGACCAGGGCCAAGCTGGAGGCACTGGAAGCGCGTGTTGCCGAACTGGAAGCACGCCTGGGCAAGTAAACCGATGCGCCGGGCGCATCGCCGATAGCCGGCGGCTAAGTCCGCCGGACCTAACAAAAACAATAAACGAGGTATGGGATGAGCCTAGCCGTCTTGAAAAGCCGTGTCCTGGCAGGCATGCAGGCGCCGGAAGTGACCGTCGAAGTGCATCTGGCCAACGGACTGCCGCAATTCACGATCGTCGGATTGCCGGAAACCGAGGTGAAGGAATCGAAGGACCGGGTACGGGCGGCGCTGCAGAATGCGCGTTTCGAGTTTCCTGCGCGCCGGATCACCGTCAATCTCGCGCCGGCCGACCTGCCGAAGGAATCCGGCCGCTTCGATCTGCCGATCGCGCTCGGCATCCTGGCGGCATCGGGCCAGATGCCTGCCGATGACCTGGCGAAATACGAGTTCGCCGGCGAACTTTCCCTGTCGGGGGACCTCCGCCCCATCCGTGGCGCGCTCGCCATGACTTTCGCGATGCACCGCGCCGCCGGCGCATCCGGCACGCAACGCGCCTTCATTCTGCCGCGCGCCAATGCCGATGAAGCGGCCCTGGTGACCGATGCGGCCATTTTTCCAGCCGATTCTTTACTGCAGGTATGCGCCCACTTCGCCGCCGCCGACGCGGATGCGCGACTCGCCCACCATGTCGCAGGCGCCGCGCCGGCGGCCGCATCCCATCCGGACTTTGCCGACGTCAAGGGGCAGGCGCAGGTGAAACGGGCGCTCGAAGTCGCGGCCGCAGGCGGACACAGCGTCCTGATGATGGGTCCGCCCGGCACCGGCAAGTCGATGCTGGCCTCGCGGTTTCCCGGCATTCTGCCGCCAATGACGGACGAGGAAGCGCTGGAATCGGCGGCGGTGCAATCGCTGAACGGCGGCTTCTCGATTTCGAAATGGAAGGCACGTCCCTACCGCGCGCCGCACCACACCGCCTCCGGCGTGGCGCTCGTCGGCGGTGGCAGCGCACCGCGTCCCGGGGAAATCTCGCTCGCCCATCGCGGCGTGCTCTTCCTCGACGAATTACCTGAATTCGACCGCCGTGTGCTGGAGGTCTTGCGCGAGCCGCTGGAGTCCGGCCACATCACGATCTCGCGGGCCGCGCGGCAGGCCGACTATCCAGCGCGCTTCCAGCTGATCGCCGCGATGAACCCCTGCCCTTGCGGCTATCTGGGCCACCCTTCCAACAAATGCCGCTGCACACCGGAGGTGGTGGCACGCTATCAGGGCAAGATCTCCGGCCCGCTGCTGGACCGCATCGACATGCAGATCCAGGTCGGCGCGCTTGCGCAGGAGGACTTGCTGAAGCAGGCGGATGGCGAGCCATCCGTCGCCATCGCCGCGCGGGTCGGGGAAGCTTATGCGCTTCAGTTGAGACGCCAGGGAAAAGGCAACCATCTGCTGTCACCTGTCGATATCGATGAACACTGCAAGCCGGACGCCGGCGGCGAGCAATTGCTGCGCACGGCGATGACGCGCCTGAACTGGTCGGCGCGGGCGTATCACCGCGTGCTGAAGGTGGCGCGCACGATTGCCGATCTGGCGGGCAGGCCGACGATCGGGCAGGCGCATGTGGCGGAGGCGATTCAGTATCGAAGGGCGTTGCGGGAGCAGTTGCGGGAGCAATAAGTTTGATGTCTTGACAAGCTGTGTTGCCGCAAACCTTCGTGTTCAGGCAATAAGATCGATAACGCCTTATCATTCAGCCATCCGCGTTCGTCCATTCCTCAACCGAACATGTTCCACCATCCCTCCGAATTCGTCACCTTCAAAGCCACCCCGCATCTGCCGGGCGTGGAGCTGTATTCGGCGCGGCTCGTCGATCATGCGTTCGCGCCGCATGTGCATGACGGCTATTCAATGGGAGCAATCGAAGCGGGCGTCGAGCGCTTCCGTTATCGCGGCACCGAACACGTAGCTCCGGCAGGCACCTTGGTACTGCTGAACCCGGATGAGCTGCACACAGGCCAGGCGGAGATCGACGCCGGCTGGACCTACCAGATGCTGTACATCGAACCGCAGGCGCTGCGCGAACTGACCGGCAGCGAGGCATTCTTTCCCGAGGCGGCGGTGCATGATCCGCAACTCGCCGTGGCCTATCGCGCGCTGTTCCGCCGGATGTGGGATGCCCCGGACGACCTGGCATTCATTTCCGATTTCACGCAATTGGTCGATACGATGATCGCCCGCTACGGCAGGCATGCGAGCGCACTGCAACCGGCATCGCCGCAGCGGCGGCATCGCACGGCGTCGATGCAAAGAGTGCTCGATTGCATCGAGGCCCATCTCGACCAAGCTCTCGGCATTGAGGCGCTGGCCGCCGAGGCGGGCTTGTCGGTGTTTCACTTCGTCCGGACCTTCTCCGCACAGTTTCATGCCACGCCGCACCAGTACGTGCAGGCGCGCCGCGCGGCGCGGGCGAAGTCCCTGCTGGCGCAGAGGACGACGCCGTCCGATACCGCGGCGGCCGTCGGCCTGACCGACCAGAGCCACCTGAACCGTTGGTTCAAGCGGACCTACGGCGTCACGCCGGCGCAGTACCAACAGCAAATCGGTACAAGACCCACCGTCGCTGCCCGCCGATAATGCATGGCGTCGGATGCCGCGTCGCGCATCCTTGTTGCCTTCCTTTCATTGATTGTTTCCTCATGCTGATCGGTTTTTTGTGCGCGCTCGGCGCCGGCCTGATGTGGGGCCTGGTGTTCGTTGCGCCGTTGATGTTGTGGGATTATCCCGGCCTGGTGCTGTCGTTCGGCCGTTATATCGGCTTCGGCCTGATCGCGCTGGTGCCGGCCCTGTTCGATCGCGAGCGTCTCGCCGCATTGTCGAAAGCCGACTGGATGGCCGCCCTCCGCCTCGCCCTGGTAGGCAACATCCTGTACTACGCCGCGCTGGCGACCGCGATCCAATTGGCCGATGCACCCTTGCCGGCGATGCTGATCGGCACGCTGCCCGTCGTCATCGCGGTCTGTTCGAACTGGTCGCCTGGACACCCGTCGGAAACCATCGCATGGCACAGGCTGGCGCCGTCACTGATCATTATTTTCATCGGTCTGATGCTGGTGAACATAAGCGAACTGGAACACCTGGACGGCAAGCGTCCGCTGGCGGATTACGTCATCGGTTGCGTGATCGCACTGGGCGCTGTTGCCGCCTGGACCTGGTATCCGATCATGAATGCGCGCCACCTGAAACGAAACACGCATATCCGTTCATCGACATGGGCCACCGCACAGGGACTGGCGACCTTGCCACTGGCGCTGGCTGGTTTTGCCGTCTATGGCATCTACGTGCATGCCGGCGACAGCACGTATGCCTTCCCTCTCGGTCCGCGTCCGCTGCCGTTCATCGGCCTGATGCTGACGCTCGGCCTGTGCGCTTCCTGGCTTGGCACGCTGCTGTGGAATCGCGCCAGTCAGAAGCTGCCGACGTCGCTCACGGGCCAGCTGATCGTGTTCGAAACCCTGTCGGCACTGCTGTATGCCTTCGTCTTGCGTGGCCAGGCGCCGGCGTCGCAAGTGGTGGCGGGAATCGTGATGCTGTGCGTCGGCGTCGTGCTGGGCATACGCGCTTTCCGCAATGCCTGACCGCCTTTTCGCGCATCACAGGCATCACGTTGCCGCTGCTGTTACCATGCCGTCATGCCGAATTTTCTTTCCTCCCTCCTGCCCGCCACCGTACTGTTCCTGTCGGCCTGCAGCCCGACCTTCGACTGGCGCGAAGTGCGCGGCCCGGATGCTTCCTATACGGTGTTGCTGCCTGCAAAACCGGCGACGGTGTCACGCGAGATCAATCTCGACGGCACACCAGTCAACATGACGATGACCGCTGCCGAAACGGCAGGTGTCACCTTCGCTGTCGGTACGGCGAAGATGGCGGATGCCGCTGCCGCAGGCAAAGCGGTCACCGCGATGAAAACGGCCCTGGTAAAGAATATCAACGGCACCGTCCGGCAGGAGAAGCCCCTGGATAACGGCCTGTATATCGAAGCGGCCGGCCCGGCAGCCGCGGGCGGTGAG
>NZ_DASZBA010000028.1:0-7512 GCF_035944575.1 Noviherbaspirillum sp. | reverse complement strand
AGCCAGCCTGGGGCTTCTGAAAACCTGACGGCTGGACGCCCGGCGCACGGAACGAACTCAGCGAAGCCGGCCTGGATTCAGCTCGCCGGCGCGCACGCCGAAGTCGTCGAGGTAGGACGGAATGGCGACGCCCCTGAGCATCGCCGCGTACAACTCTCCTGCGGCGGGCGAGGTCTGGATGCCATAGCCGCCTTGCGCCGCGGCCCAGAAAAAATTGGGTGCGGCGGGATCGAATCCGCCGACGAAGTCGCCGTCCCGCACGAAGGAGCGCAATCCCGCCCAGACGCGCTGCGGACGGCGGACCGACAGCGTGGTCACCTGCTGGATGCGGTCGATGGCCATCGCGATATCGAGTTCCTCCGCCTGCACATCATGCGGTTCGACCGGGTCGGCGTTGGCCGGCGAGCCGAGCAGCATGCCGGCGTCCGGCTTGACGTAATACGACTCGTCCACGCCGATGAACATCGGCCAGCCGGAGGTCGGCATGCCATCCGGCGGCGCGAAGATGAATGCCGATCTGCGCCTTGGTTCCAGGCCGATCGGCGGCACGCCCGCCAGCACGGCGATGCGGTCGCACCACGCACCGGCGGCGTTCACCACCACCCGCGCTTCATATTCCCGCCCGCCCGCAGCTACATGCCATGTGCTTCCCGCATGATGCATAGCGGTGACCGGCGCATCGCAATGCACGGTGCCGCCGGCGGCGCGCGCACCGCGCAGGAAACCCTGGTGCAACAAATGGACATCGATATCGGCCGCGTCCGGTTCCAGCACCGCACCGAGAATCCGCTCGCGCCGCAGCACCGGCACCATGCCGCAGGCGTCCTCGGCATTGAGCCGGCGCACGCCGTCAGTGACCGAGCGCACGACCGCTTCATGTTTATCGAGCAGATCGGCCTGGCCATGCATGGCGACCATCAGTGCGCCGCGCGGCGACAGAATCGGATGCGCGGCGAAGCCGGCTGGCGGCGCATCAAGGAAGGCACGGCTGGCGCGGGTGAGCGCGCGTACCTGAATCGGTCCGTAGCTTTCATAGAACAGCGCCGCCGACCGTCCGGTGCTGTGATAACCGGGCTGGCTTTCCGCCTCCAGCAGGATGACGCTGGCGTGCGGCGCCAGCCAGTAAGCGATGGACGCACCAGCGATGCCCGCGCCGATGATCAGGTAGTCCGCCTTGAGTGGCTGTCCATTGTCCATGCCGGCCATCCTTTCCGTTCGTCCGCGCCAATAAAAAAAGCCTGCATGGAACCGGTCCATGCAGGCTGATTATGCCGCGGTATGACGCTGCCCGCCGTCAGCCCTTTTCCAGCAGGGTGCGCAAGCGGTCCGCACGCGATGCGTGGCGCAGCTTTGCCATCGCTTTCGCTTCGATCTGGCGCACCCGCTCGCGGGTGACGTCAAACTGCTTGCCGACTTCCTCCAGGGTGAAGTCGCTCGCCATATCGACGCCGTAGCGCATGCGCAGCACCTTCGCCTCGCGTGCCGGCAGCGAATCCAGCACTTCCTTGATCACCGACCGCATCGATGCATGCATCGCCGCATCGGCCGGCGCCAGCGTGGTTTCGTCCTGGATGAAATCGCCCAGCAGCGTATCGCCGTCTTCGCCGACCGGCATGTCCATCGATACCGGCTCCTTGGCGATCTTCATCACGTCGCGGATTTTGCTTTCCGGCATATCCATCTTCGCCGCCAGCGTCGCCGCGTCCGGTTCGACGCCGGTCTCCATCAGGATCTGGCGCGAGATGCGGTTCATCTTGTTGATGGTCTCAATCATATGCACCGGCACGCGGATCGTGCGCGCCTGGTCGGCGATCGCACGCGTGATCGCCTGCCGGATCCACCATGTCGCATACGTCGAAAACTTGTAGCCGCGCCGGTATTCGAACTTGTCCACCGCCTTGAGCAGACCGATATTGCCTTCCTGGATCAGGTCGAGGAATTGCAGGCCGCGGTTGATGTATTTCTTCGCGATCGAAATCACCAGCCGCAGGTTGGCTTCGGTCATCTCGCGCTTGGCCTGGCGTGCCCGCTTCTCGCCGGTGATCATCTGGCGATTGATCTGCCGCAGGTCCGCCAGCGGCACCTGCACCCGCTCCTCCAGATCGATCAGGCGCTGCTGATACGCCTTGATGGCCGGCGCCTGGCGACCGAGCGCGGCGCTGTACGGACGTCCTGCTGCAACTTGTTCATCCACCCACCCGAGCCGGGTTTCATTGCCCGGAAAGGCTTCGATGAAATGCGCGCGCGGCATGTCGCATTTATTGACCGCGACATCCAGGATCTGCTTCTCGATCTGCCGCAGGTCTTCCATCTGCGCGCGCAGCGTGTCGCTGAGCTTTTCGATGGTCTTTGCGGTGAAGCGCATGCCCAGCACTTCCTGCACGATCGCATCCTTGGCCGCGACATAGGCAGGCGAGCCGTAGCCGGACTTTTCGCGTGCCGCCTGCATGCGCTCGAACTCGGCGCCGATGGCGGCAAATTTTGCCAGCGCCTGCTTGCGCAATTCCTGCATTTCCTTTTCGGACAGGCTGCTGGACGCGCCGGTGGCGGTGTCGTCATCCTCGTCGTCGGCGAGCTCTTCGGCCGGATCGGCATCTTCATCGTCGATCGCCTCGTCGGCCGCCGCTTCCGGCAGCGGTGCGGCCGCCGCGTCGACCAGTCCATCGATGACGTCATCGACATTCATCTGCCCGCTCTCGATCTTGCCGCTCAGCGCCAGCACTTCGGCAATCGTCGTCGGGCAGGCGGCAATCGCCTGCATCATGTCCTTCTGGCCATCCTCGATGCGCCGGGCGATATCGATTTCCTGCTGGCGTGTCAGCAGCGGGACCGTTGCCATCTCGCGCATGTACATGCGCACCGGATCGGTGGTGCGGCCGAAATCGGGATTGACCGCCGACAACGCCGTCGCGACCGCCGCTTCCGCCTCATCTTCGCTTGTTGCCGTGACAACCTTGTCCGACAGCAGCAGGGTTTCCGCATCCGGCGCCTGTTCATAGACGGCAATGCCCATCTCGTTCAAGGTACCGATCAGGCCATCGATCGCCTCTGCATCGACCACATCGTCCGGCAGATGGTCGTTGATTTCGCCGTGGGTCAGGAAGCCGCGCTCCTTGCCGATGGCAATGAGCCGCTTGATCTGTTCCTTTTGCGCTTCGAGCTGTTCTTCGCTGGCGGCATCGCCGCCTTTTTCCTTGGCCTGCCGATTCTTGCTGCGGGACGCGGCGCGCAGTTCTGCGCGTTCGACCGCGTTCAGGGCCGCGACTTCTTCCTGCTCCGGCTGATATTCGGTCGGCCGGCGTCCGCGGCGGGCCTGAACTTTCACCCCCGGCAACGCATAGCCGCTTGTATCGATTGCGGCCAGTGCAGCGGCATCGGTGGTCTGGACAACTGCAGCGGGCGCGGCAGGGTCGGATTTTGCCGTGGTTTCGGCCGGCTTTTGCGTCGCCTTTCTCACCACGACGGCTTTCTTTTGCTTGGGTTCAGGGGCTGTTGCGGCCACAGGCGTAGCGGAAACGTCGGCTGCAGGGATGGCTGCAGGTGTCGGCTGTACGGCCGGTGCCTGGACGGCCGCCGTTTCCATTGCGGGCACGCCGCCGGGGTCGTTGGCGCCGGCGTCATTAAGCCTGTTGGCGAAGCGCGAACGCGACTTGGTCACGACCGTGACCGTGCTTGGCGCCTGCACCGGATCGGCGGCGTGGGAGACCGTGCGTACTTTTTTCGACTGCGCGGGTCTCGCCGATCCCGCGCCAGTCGATTTGGAAGTCAATGTCAGAGTTTTGGCAGTTTTGGTCATTGATTAAAAGTGTTTCTGGCGCCAGCGCTTTGCAGAGCGGAATACCGCGCGGCGCGATCATCGCGGCGCACGCTGTAATTCACGAGCGCATGACGCTGCGTGGCGGAGACAAAACAGGAATGAGATGGGAGTTAAACGTCGGCGAATGGTTCAGAAAAAATGCGGTCCGTCGACCTCTGTTAGCGAAACAGTCAGAGCAATCGTCGGCGGGCACTTTTGCTGCGAGGGTAAAAAATTGCAGCGCGAATTATGTTTCATAGTAACAAGTATGTCCAGTGGTCGCTTCATATAACAGACATCAATTTCGGTAATATGCGCACTCGCATGCAGTGTGCGTGGTTCATTCGCCGGATGAAGCGCACATTCTCAACAATCGTTACAGGATGACGTAGTGAATGACAAACTGACTCTCGATGAATTCGACGCTCTTGCTGAAATTGGGGCCGGACAGAAAAAAGGCAAGCCGAGCGCCCGCGTTTCAAGGAACGCCAAACGCCTTTCAGGGCTCAAATATGCGGAGTACCGGAAGGATGGGACGCTGGAACTGACCGAAAAGGGCAAGCAGACATTGTTTATCAAGCGCTGCATCGACGGTCTGCGGGCGCTGTCGATCGATCCGCATGCGCAGATCGATGCAGGTGTCGTTACGTTCCTGAGCAAGAAAGGACATATCAAGTCCAGGCCGGCGGATGATGGTTACGATGTTACGCAGCGTGGGCTGGAAACCTTGGCGGATATCGACGCCAACCCGGCTTCAACCTGACGGCGTAAGGAATAGGGAATAAGTGAGAACGCAGGCTGCCGGCCAAGGTGGTGGCGGGAAGCCTGCGCGTCGTGCCGTTACGCCGCGATGTCCTGATGGCGCTGCGCTACGTACCCACGGAGAGATTACTTTTCCTTGGCCGGAGTGACTTCCACCTTCGGCACTTCGACGGTTTTCTCTTCGGTTTTGACAGTTGGCACCGTGACGGTCTTTTCCTCGGATTTCACGTTGACATCCGGCGTTTTCACATCGTATTTGGGCAGCGTCACATCACCGGCCTGTTTCTTTTCGACTTCGTATTTCGGCAAGTTGACATTGCCTTCCTTGGTCTTGTCGACGTCACAAGCACTCAGGCCGAGAACGGAGAACGAAGCGATAGCGATTGCAATGGATTTCTTTATCATGATTATTTCCTCCTGATTGATTTGAAAACAAAGCCATGAAGACCATCCTGGCCTCATGCTTTTTTGACATATAGTCCGTATCAAAGGTTGTTCGCATTTGTGTTAATTTTGTTAACAAGTGTTACCCGTGGGTGCTGTACGAACGCGCTTCCCCAGGGGAAACCCGCGCGTGGCGATCTGACCCTTCGGGAGCTGGCCCGATGCGAACCGACTGATTCATATTTTTTCTTGCTGGCATGCCAAGCACATTTCACATCATCTTGATCGCGGCACTGTTTTGCGTGCTGACGTTTCTTGTTTCGTTTTCGCTGGTTCGAAGCGGCATCGCCGGGATCAGGGAATGGGCGGCCGCCAATGCGATCGGTTTCTTCGCATTCATTCTCTACGCATTCGGCAGGGAGCTTCCGCCACTGATCGCCTATGAAGTCGCCAATGGCGTGTATGCCGCGGCAAGCGCGGCGGTCCTGCTCGGTTACCGGCGCTTCTTCGGCCGGCGCATGCCCATGGGATTGCTGGCAACGGGCGTTGCATGCGTGATGCTGGCCATCGCCGTGTTTCACTATGTGTTCGATTCCTTTGCATTGCGCACGGTGGTCGTATCGATGTTCCAGGTAGCCGTCTGCCTGATGATCGCGCTTACCGTATTCGGCTCGCGCCAGAGCAGGCGTTCGCGGTATCCCCACCTGTTCGCAGGCGGCATGGCGATCGTCATCGCCGCCGGCCACACCATCCGCGCGGCCGTGCATGTGGCTGACCCTGGACAAATGACCTCGCTGCTGCAGCCGTCGCCCTGGAACATGCTGTTCCTGTCCGCCGGCACCATGACCCTGCCCGTGCTGACATTGGGAGCAGTCATGCTGGTGCATGACAGGATGATGGCAACAGCGGAACGCGCCGCCAACCGCGATTTCCTGACCGGCGCATGGTCGAGGCGCGCCTTTTTCGAAATCGCCGAGCGCGAGCTGGGACGGATCGCGCGCAGCGGGCAGAATCTGTCGCTGATCATGCTGGACATCGACAATTTCAAGCAGATCAACGACTCCTCGGGCCACGCCATCGGCGATCTCGTGCTGGTGGATGCGGTGCTGCGCGCCGATGCGGCGATCCGTTCGGTGGATTACTTCGCCCGCGTCGGCGGCGAGGAATTTGCGGTGCTGCTTCCGGATACGAACCGCGTGGCGGCATCGGCGGTCGCCAACCGGCTGCGGGCGGCGCTGGAAACACAGCCCGGGGGCGGCGACGGCCGGGTGCCGGCGTACACCGTCAGCATCGGCGTGGCCACGCTGGTCGGCGGCGAGGCATTCGCGCACCTGATGGCAAGGGCCGACAGTGCGCTATATCAAGCCAAGGCGATGGGGCGCAACAGAGTGGTTAGCAGCGAAGACAGCGCCGGCCAGCCCCGCCATCCGTAGATCAGGTGGCCGGCGATTCCGCGACGATGCGGCGGATCGCCTGTTCAAACACTTCAGGCGGCTGTCCGCCCTGGATCAGGTAGCGGTCGTTGATGATGACCGCCGGCACGGCATGAATGCCCTGTTGCTGGTAGAAGCGCTCCTGTTCCCGCACCTCCTGCGCATACCGGCCGGATGACAGCACGTCGGCCGCCTGCGCGGCATCCAGTCCCGCCGTCCCTGCAAGTTCAGCCAGCACGGCATGATCGCCGGGGTGTTTGCCGTCGGTGAAGTAGGCTTGAAACAAGGCTTCCTTCAATGCCTGCTGGCGGCTTTGTTCTTCCGCCCAGTGCAGCAGGCGGTGGGCATCGAAGGTGTTATAGATGCGGCTGCGTTTTTCCATGCGGAATGCGAATCCCAGCTCCTCGCCGCGCGCCCGGATCGCCTCGCGGTTGCGCGCGCTCTGCTCTTCGGTCGCGCCGTATTTCTCGGCAAGGTGCTCGGTGATGTCCTGCCCTTCATAAGGCATTTGCGGATTGAGTTCGAACGGCTGGAAATGCAGATCGGCCGCCACATCGCCGTCGAGACGGCCAAGCGCCTGCTGCAGCGACTTCAGCCCGATCACGCACCACGGGCAGGACACGTCGGAAACAAAGTCGATTTTCAATCGGGTGGTCATCGGCTTGCCTTTGCGAGAAAAAGTAGGTCAGAAGTATGTGCGTCCATGCCGGCCTTGTTCAAGGGCCGGACTTGCAGCAGCGCAGCGTCGGCTGATCGGTCCGGAACGTCTCTCCATGGTGCATCACGAAAAATTCGTCATCCTTCAAGCCGTGCTGCTGTCGCGCCAGCGCCAGGTCGTCGACCGCCTGGTCGAGCCTTTCCTCGCCCAGCGCAAAGGTGCCCCAGTGCATGCCGATGCTGCGCTTGATGCGCAGTTCCTTGTGGATGCGCACCGCTTCTTCCGGGCTCACATGAGAGTTGCGGTACCAGATCGGCTGGTAGGCGCCGATGCCGATGGCGGCGAGGTCGAAGCCGTCGAAGCGGGCGGCGATGTCGGCGATATCTTTCGAGTAACCGAGGTCGCCGGAAAAGAAAAACGAGAAACCCGGATGCCGGACCGCGAATCCGCCCCACAAGGTTTCATTGCGATCCCACGGT
>NZ_DASZBA010000027.1:0-11577 GCF_035944575.1 Noviherbaspirillum sp. | reverse complement strand
ATCGATGCGCAGGGCACGCGGATCGTCCTGCGGGTGATGGACAACGGCATCGGCATGGCGCCGGAGTTGCAGCCTCGTGTATTCGATCTGTTTACCCAGGCCGACCGTAGCGCCGACCGGGCGCAGGGTGGCCTGGGTGTCGGACTTGCGCTGGTAAAAAGCCTGGTGGAATTGCATGGCGGAGAGGTGCGGTGCAGCAGCGACGGCATCGGCAAGGGAAGCGAATTCGTCGTGACGCTGCCGCGGCTGCCGGAAGGGCAGGCGATCGGCGGACAGCGGCCCCTTCGTCAACTCGGAAAGACGGAAAAACCATTGCGGATTCTGGTGGTCGACGACAATGCCGATGCTGCGACGATGCTTGCGTTGTACCTGAACGCAGTGGGTCATGAGGTCATGGTGGAACACACGTCCGGCAATGCGCTGGCGCGGGCTGCGGCCACACCGCTGGATGTCTGCATACTGGACATCGGCCTGCCCGAGATGGATGGCTACGAGCTGGCCTTGCGGTTGAGAGCGCAGGAGTGCACTTCGCATATCAAGTTATTCGCCGTCACCGGTTACGGGCAGGAGCAGGACAGGCAGAAAGGGAAAGAAGCAGGCTTCGATCATCATTTCGTCAAGCCTGTCGATACCGCGAAACTTGCGTCCCTGCTGGCGGAAATAGCGCCCGGCGCGTCGGCGTAGCGGCTTGCGACAAGCAAGGTTTGTCGCAAGCCTGCGTTCCACGGCATAGGGAAGTCGGACGTCGTCCGCCCCTGGTTCCGGAAGCGTCGCCCGTATGCCCCGGCGTGCTTACTCGATTGTTACGCCCGCCTGCTTGACCACATCCTTCATGCTGCGGTGATCATTCTGAAGCAGTGTTGAAAACCTCTCCGGCGTCATCGCCTGAGGTTCCGCGCCTTGAGCGTAAATCGCCTTCTTCATTTCCGGATTGTCGAGCAGCTTGTTCACCTCCGCATTGACCCGTGCGACCACATCCTTCGGCGCGCCGGCGGGCATGAAAAAGCCATACCAGGTGCTGACGTCGAAACCCTTGTATCCCGCTTCCGCCACGGTGGGCACGTCCGGCAGCGATGTGCTGCGCTTGGCCGAGGTGACGGCAAGAGCGCGCAATTTGCCGGCCTTGATCTGGCTCAAGGCCGACGGAACCGAAGACAATGCCAGGTCCACGGTGCCGCTCATCACATCGACGAGGGCGGGGCTCGACCCTTTGTATGGAACATGCACGAGCTTGATGCCGGCGGCGGTGTTGAGCGCTTCCCCGGCGAGATGAATGGTCGTGCCGTTGCCCGGCGAACCGTACGGTATCGTCCCGGGCGCGGCGCGCGCGGCGCTCACGACGTCGGCGAGCGTCCTGTATTTGGAATTGACGGCGGTGACGATCACCACCGGCGTGTATGCCACGTGTGCCACGGCGGTGAAGTCCTTGAGCGGATCGTAGGAAAGGTTCTTGTACAGCCATGGCGCAACGGCCATGTTGTCCTTCTGCCCCATCAGCATGGTATAGCCGGTGGGCGCCGCCTTTGCTGCTTCGCCGACGCCGATGGTGCCGCCGGCGCCGCCGCGGTTTTCCGCGACGATGGTCCACTTGTTCGCCTCGGCAAGCCTGGTGGCGACCAGGCGGGACAGGATGTCGGTGCCGCCGCCCGGCGGGAACGGGATGATGAGCCTCACCGGATCCGAGGGCCAGGTCTGCGAATGACCCGCAACGGCCGTGCAGGCAAGCGCGACGGAGACGAATACCTTCTTCATCAGGATGCGTCGTGGAGAATTCTTCGGGTAAGCAATGTTCGGGACGGTGGTATGCATGGGATAGTCGGAATTAAAAAACGATGCGGGTAGGATGCGGCCCACGGAAAATGAAAGCCCGCAGGCAGCCGTCCGTTGGAAAAAGAACCATTTTAATGGCAGCCATCGACATCCACACCGGAGCCCTTATGTGCCGATCCTGCCGATTTATTGCACTTTCGGTAAAGCATGCATTGTCATAAGCGCACGCTGCATGCCGATCCTGTCAAAACGTTGCACTTCTTTTCTTGCCGGTTTTGCGTTCGAAAAATATACTGTTCACACATACAGCATTTCCGTCAGCCAATGTCTGAACTCATTCGTCTCGGCGAGCTTCCCACGCTCGTACCTGTTATCTGGCCCATCAAGCCGACCGCCAAACCGGCAGACAACGCCCATTTCCTCGCAAAACGCCCGGCCGGCCTTCCGTCGCACGCCGCCGATTACGTCGAATCGGGACTGGATCTGAATGAGTACCTGGTAAAGCACCGTGTATCGACCTTCATATTCGACGTGTGCGGCGAATCGATGCGCCATGCCGGCATCTTCGACGGCGACAAGGTCGTCGTGGATCGCTCGGCGCAAGCGGAACACGGCGCCATCGTCGTCGTGGTGCTCAACGGTGAATACAGCATCAAGCGCTTGCACGCGCTCGGCGATGGCGTGGAACTGCGCGCGGCGAATCCCGGCTATCCGCCGATTTTCGTCAGGGAGGGTGAAGAGCTCGTGATCTTTGGTGTCGTGGTCGGCGTCGTCAGGAAGTTACAGACTTGACTGGTCTGTCGCACTTGTAAGCTAAGAGCAATAAGGAAGCGCGATTGTCTGTGCAGCAATCCGGGTGGATTTTGAACGCTCCGGCAATGCAAGGCTATTGCTTGCGAAGGAGCCGGGCTAAAGAAAGGTTGATTCCTGCCGTTACCTTTCAATTGATTCCACTTACTCCCCAAGGCTTACCATGTTCCAGAACTTATCCATCAAAGCACGCCTCATCGGCGTGCTTTGTTTTTTGTCGCTGCAACTGATCGTCGGCGCGTTGATCGGGTTGGGAAATCTCAGCGTTGCGAACGATTCCATGAGGTCGATGTACGACGACCGGCTGGTGCCCCTGGGACAGCTGGACCAGATCGTGCGCCTGCTGGACCGGAATGGAATGCTGATTGCCAAGGCCGTTACGAAAGAGCCGACGGAAGCGGCAAAGTTGATGGATGAGGTGGAGGACAATGCCCGCAAGGTATCGGGCATCTGGGATGCGTACATGGCGACCTACCTGACGCCGGAAGAGAAAAATATTGCAAAGCGCTTTGCCGAAGCCCGCACCAGGTTTGTCGCCTCCGGGCTGATGCCTACCGTGGCGGCCGTGCGGGCGCAGGATGCCAGGCTGGCGACCGAAATCCTGCACGGACCAATGGAGAAACTGTTTGAACCGGTCCGCAAGGGGATCGACGACCTGATCCGAATCCAGCTGGATACTGCCAGGACCGAGTTTGAACGTAGCCGAAGCACCTATGTGCTGGTCCGTAACACCTGCATTACCGCGCTGATCCTGGGTTTGTTCCTTGCCGCCGCGGTCGGGTACTGGCTGCTGCGCGCTATCGCGCGTCCCTTGCACCAGGCTATCGCACTCGCCGACGGCATTGCGGCGGGCGACCTGACGCAGTCGTTTCCCCGTCCGTCGAGAAATGAAATGGGCCACTTGCTGTCATCCCTGAAGAACATGAACGACAGCCTGGTAAAGATCGTCACGCAGGTGCGTTCCGGTACCGACACGATTGCCACGGCATCGGGCCAGATCGCCGCCGGCAACCATGATCTGTCTTCCCGCACGGAGCAGCAGGCCAGTTCACTGGAAGAGACGGCATCGTCCATGGAAGAGCTGACTTCCACAGTCAGGCAGAACGCGGACAATGCATACCAGGCCAATACGCTGGCCGTCTCCGCATCTGATGTGGCGGGCAAGGGCGGCGCCGTCGTGTCGGAAGTGGTCCATACGATGGAAGCCATCAACGACGCATCCCGCAAGATCGTCGACATCATCGGCGTCATCGATGGTATCGCGTTCCAGACCAACATCCTTGCATTGAACGCGGCGGTGGAAGCGGCGCGTGCCGGCGAACAGGGACGGGGATTTGCGGTGGTCGCATCGGAAGTGCGCGTTCTTGCGCAGCGCTCCGCCAACGCGGCAAAGGAAATCAAGGCGCTCATCAACGACTCCGTCGACCAGATTGCCACCGGTGCGAAGCTTGTCGACCAGGCAGGCAGCACGATGCAGGAAATCGTCGACAGCGTCAGGCGCGTGAGCGACATCGTAAGCGAGATCACGGCGGCATCGAAAGAGCAGACCGCCGGCATCGAGCAGATCAATCAGGCGATTTCACAAATGGACCAGGTGACGCAGCAAAACGCTTCGCTGGTGGAAGAGGCGGCCGCCGCATCGGAATCGATGCAGAATGAAGCGAAAAGACTGGCGGAGACCGTCGCGGTGTTCAAGGTCCATCACAGCGAGCAAAACCGGGCAGTGCCGGTGGCCAGGGCGGTACCGGCCCCTGCTGCGAAGTCAGCCGTGAGGGCCATCCCGAAACCTGTTGCAGCCAGGAGTTCGCACCACTCCAAGGATGAGTGGGAAGAGTTTTAAACCGGGAGGATGCCCCGCCAATGACATGGCTGCAGCGGAGGCGATGCACCGCTGCAAAACCCGGCAAGGGATGCGTGCCTTCTGCATTTTCCAGCGCCTCCCTTGCTTCATCTTCCAGGTGGACGATCGTTATGTATGGTTCCCGACAGAAGGGGCCGCTGTGGTGAAAGCAGGTCCATGCATCTTTCTCGTTTCATTGCCGGCGCTTGTTCCTGATGACGATGAACGCGTAGTGAATTAGAGACAAGCGCATTCAAAAGTCCGATCAATCCTGCTAATGCCTCCCGATTGTCCATCCATTACTTGCATTGATGAAATGCGGGCTTAAGATTGCATACAAGAAATAGAACAGGCGTTCCCGAAACCGTCTGCCGACACCCGAAGAGGGCAAGCCGCCACGTACATGCCGGAATGCCGCAGCACGTTTGACATCCGATCGATCTATAAGACAAAAACATCAATGAGCAATGTAAAGCATGGCCGTTCCGAGGCGGCAATCGCGCTGAACCTGAAATCGATCAAGGTGGTGGCGGTAAGCTGGGTGGCAGACGCGCTTCTTCTGGCTCTGCTTGCCTGGCTGGCGGGAACGCCGCCCGGCGTGCCGCTCATTTACCTGGCCATCGGCCTGGGCTATAGCGCGGTGACCTACATTATGATCAGGTCGCGCTATGCCGAGCGCTTCGCCGATCCCACGCTCTCCTTTCCCAGCCTGATCATCGGCGTGTCAAACCAGTGCCTCGGGCTGTGGCTGGCGCCGGAAATCGGTTTCTTCTTCCTGTTCAACATCTTCCAGGTATTCGCCTATGGCCTGTTCACGCTGAACGTGCGCCAGTTCGGCGGACTCCTGCTCATCACGCTTGCATGGATCGTCGCACCGATCCTGCAAACCGGACATGTCATCTCCTTTCCGATCGATTCGACCGCCGGCAAGGTGCTGTTCCTCATCTCGTTTTTCGTCTGCCTCGGACGTTTTGTCTGGGTCGGGGTCTACGTTGGCGGACTGAGGGACCGGATCACCGCGAAAAATGCCGCGCTCGCCGACAAGAACGCCGCATTGAGCGAGAGCGAAGCAAGGTTCCGGGCGCTGACCGAATTGTCGTCGGACTGGTATTGGGAACAGGACGAGAATTACGCCTTCACCCGCATGGAATCCGGCACGGAAAGCACGGCCTTGCCGCCCGAATCGATATTGGGCAGACGGCTGTGGGAGTGCGGCTACCGGGTGGAATTTCCCGGCGGCTGGGAAGCGTTCATCGAGCTGACCTCAAAACATCAGAGTTACCGCGATGTCGTCATCAGTTATGTCGCCCAGGACGGACAGGAATATTTCGTCAGCCTGAGCGGCGGCCCGAAAACGAACAAGGCAGGGGCCTTCGCCGGCTACCGCGGCGTGGCGCGGGAGATCACCGAAAAGCGCCGGGCGGACAACCGCATCCAGTATCTCGCCACCCATGACGGATTGACCGGCCTGCCGAACCGCACGATGTTTACGCAGCTCGTCGCCAGCGCGCTGGAGACATCGCGACGCTATAGCCGCACCTTCGCGGTTCTGTTCATCGACCTCGACCGCTTCAAGCTGATCAACGATACGCTTGGACACGAGGCGGGCGACGATCTGCTGAAGGAAATAGCCTCCCGGTTCAAGCAGGAACTGCGCGCCAGCGATATCGTCGCGCGGCTCGGCGGCGATGAATTCGTCGTGCTGCTGCATGAGATTCCGGACCGCCAGCATGCCGAGGCCGTGGCCGGGAAGCTGCTGGCGGCTGCGGCCAGGCCGGTGCCGCTGGCGGGGCAGGAATGCCGCGTATCGGCCAGCATCGGCATTGCCCTGTTCCCGACCGATGCCGACGATGTCCAAACCCTGCTCAAGAACGCCGACGGCGCGATGTACCTGGCCAAGGAGGAAGGAAAGAACAATTTCCAGTTCTACTCGTCCGACATGCGCTCGCAGGCGGTGGAGCGCCTGAGCCTGGAAAACGAATTGCGGCATGCGCTCGCGCGCGGCGAGTTCGACGTCCACTATCAGGCCAAGCGCGACCTGCGCACCAATGCGATTTCCGGTGTCGAAGCACTGCTGCGCTGGAACAATCCGAACCTCGGTTCGGTTCCGCCGGTGCAGTTCATTCATGTGGCGGAAGACACCGGGCTGATCATCCCGATCGGGAAATGGGTACTGCGGACGGCATGCGAGCAGAACATGAAATGGCAGCAGGCCGGATTGCCGCCCATCTGTATGTCCGTGAATTTGTCGGTCCGTCAGTTCGCCGACGACAGGCTGATCGACGATATTTCCGCGATCCTCGTTGAAACCGGCATGGCGCCATCACTGCTGGAACTGGAAATCACCGAGGGCATGGTCATTCACAATCCGACCCGCGTACTTCATACCCTGCAGGCGATCAAACATCTGGGCGTACGCATCGCCATTGACGATTTCGGCACCGGCTATCTGCATTTGAGCAAGCTGCAGGACCTGCCGATCGATACGCTCAAGGTCGACCGGTCCTTCATCCGGGACCTCGGCACCAAGCCGGAGGGGAGGGCGATCACCGAAGCGATCATCTCCATGTCGCGGTCCTTTCACATGGATGTCATCGCCGAGGGCGTGGAGACGGAAGAGCAGGAGATTTTCCTGCGCCAGAACGGATGTGACCATGTGCAAGGCTTTTATATAAGCAAGCCTGTGCCGCAGGAACAGTTCGCGTCCTTCCTGCTCAAGCAGAATGCGCTGCTGGCGCAGGAGTCCTGAGCGGGCCCTGTCACGGACCGCCGCCTGTTCCCTGCAGGTGGCATCCCGGTTGATGTCACACCGCTTCGCGAGAAGCGGCAACCGCGGATGTCGATGTGCGGGAAGCATCGAGCTTGAACACATTTACCACCCGCGCCAGCTGGGTCGCCTGATCCTGCATCGATGCCGACGCCGCGGTCGCCTGCTCCACCAGCGCCGCATTCTGCTGTGTCACCTGGTCCATCTGCGCGATGGCGATGTTCACCTGTTGGATGCCGGAAGTCTGCTCCCGGCTGGCCGACGTGATCTCGGCAATGATGTCGGTAACACGCTTGACGCATTCCACGATGTTCGTCATGGTTGTGCCCGCCTGATCGACCAGCCTGCTGCCGTTTTCCACTTTTTCCACCGACGCATCGATCAATGCCTTGATCTCTTTGGCCGCCGCGGCGCTGCGTTGCGCAAGGTTGCGGACTTCGGAAGCCACGACGGCAAATCCCCGGCCCTGTTCGCCCGCGCGGGCCGCTTCCACCGCCGCATTGAGCGCCAGGATATTGGTCTGGAAAGCGATGCCGTCGATCACGGCAATGATGTCGACCACTTTCTTCGACGATTCGTTGATCGCACCCATGGTATCGACGACCTGGGCGATGACCTGTCCGCCTTCGCTTGCCACATCCGCCGCGGATACCGCGAGCGTATTTGCCTGCTGCGCGTTGGCGGCGTTCTGCTTGACGGTGGAGGTCAGCTGTTCCATCGATGTGGCGGTTTCGCCCAGTGAGCTGGCCTGCTGCTCGGTACGGGAAGAGAGGTCCTGGTTGCCGGCGGCGATCTGCGTCGAACCGGTGGCGATCTGGTCGGTGCCGGAGCGAACCTCGGTCACAATACGGGCAAGGTTCTCGTTCATTTCCTTCAATGCCTGCATCAGCTGGCCAGTTTCATCCTGGGACGTTATTTCGATATGCCCGGTCAGGTCGCCGGTCGTCACGCGCCTGGCGAATTTGACGGCTTCGCCGAGTGGCTTGGTGATGCTGCGTGCCAGCAGGATGGAGAGCGCCACGCCGACGGCCAGGGCAATGGCGGAAACGGCAATCAGCAGGTTACGCGAGGTGTTGATGATCCCATGTACGGCCAGAGTGGCATCATCCATTTCCTTCTCGGCATGGCGGATCACGACATCCATATCCTGCACGATCTGACGCCGCAGCGGACTGCATTCATTGACGAGAAAATCTCCGAACTCCGCCACTTGCATTGCTTCGCGAAATTTTCGCGGGCGATTCAACTCTTCCGCCATCCGGGTCAAGCCTTGGCTGACCTTGGCGAAGTCGGCGTCTCCGGCGTAATGCGGTGCCAGGGTCTTCAACGCATCCATGAAGATGGCTTTTTGCTGGTCGACGATATCGAGCTCCCGCTTCGCCTCGTCCATGCTGGTAAAAATATAGGCATTGCGTGCCGCGATACCGCTCTGCGCCAGCGCTTCCCGCGCGACATACAACGGCTGCAGGCGTTCCGCGATCACCTGATCTTCATGCACCACCTTGGCATCGATGCCGAGCATGCGGAAAATCGAAAACGCCGATAGCGCCAATATCATCGTCAATAATATGCTGAAGCCCAGGGCGAGGCGTGCGCCGATCGTGATGTCTTGTAGTTTCATTATTTCTATTGGGAGTAAGTGATGTCAGGCGGAGGGCCGTGCTGTGCCGATGCGATATGCGGACATCGTTAACACCAGATGAAGGTTTTTGTCATTGATTAGCATGCGGCAGCAGGAAAGTTGGTGCACGCCAACAATACTAGCGACACCATCATGCTCGATCTATGGAAAATTCTGGATTGATAGAATAAGTTGCTCAAGTGCAACGGTTTACGAGGATCGATGCTTCGGCAGGTTGGGAGAATTTCCATTTTTTCCCATGAATATGGGAATGCTGATTTCGCCGGCGGGATGGCTGGGACTTTGCAAAATCGCTGTTGCATCGTCTTTTCAACGAAGTGACAGGGGCGACGCTTTTCTGCTTGCGTAGCCGGAGCGCAGTCCATCATATATGCGCAAGTTCAAAATCCGGGACCGCTACATCAATACACTACAGTCTGTATTACCACCTGCCTTGTTTCCATTTATCCATACGCCGATGCCTGGTGCCGGCGTGAATTTCAGGAGAAGCGTTTCATGTCATCCCTTTCCATCAATTCCACTCTCGGTGATCTGCTCGACAACGAAGCAAGCAAGGCCATTCTCGAAAAACATCTTCCCGGCATCTCGACTCATCCCCAGATTTCCATGGGAAGGGGTTTTCCGTTGAAGACGGTTGCCGGTTTCTCCGGCGGCCTCATCACCAACGATGCGCTCGAGAAGGTCGATGCCGATCTCAAGACCCTGGGTTGATCGATTGACTTTCTCACCTGGCCCGATGTGGTATCGGATCGGGTCAGGCTCGCGCGGATGCAATATTCGCAGGCCGATTTCACGCCTGGAAAATCCTCCAGGCAAACAGGGGATCTTTCGTAAGCGCTGTTCCGACGATGAATCCGAAGACGGTCAGTGCCAGAAGCAGGCATAGGAATCGAACCGGCTTCTGTTTTCCGTACTTCAACGCGACCGATCCAAGAACGATGTAGCCGACGAGCGCGCCTACCTTGGCGGTCAGCCATGGTTGAACAAACGGATACTGTCCGCTCCAGAATACAAGCGTCAATGCGCTGAGCAGCAATATCGAATCGATCAGATGAGGAAGGGTTTTCACCCATCGCCTGGAGAGTAAAGGCGACTCCGTGACCATCCAGATGCCGCGTAAAAGAAAGAAGCCGCCGCTCAGGGCGGCGCACGTTATATGCAAGTGTTTGATCAGTAGATAGTTCATCGTTTGTTTCGGCGCATTGTGCTGTGCTGCTGGATTCACGGGAAAATCAATCCGGGCGTTACCTGCGGCCCTGTCGTTGCAAACAGCATCAGCCTGCGGAACGAGCGACCGGCGTCCAACATTTATCACAATCCGATGCGTCACGCACTTTCGCGCGGAAAGTGCGGACCTTCCCGAAGCACATAAGAATAAAGCGAATGCAAAACAATCCGTCGACTCCTTCAGGAAGCATCCACGTGATCAGCGCGCTTATCCTGGCAATAGGGCTGGGCGCATTCTTCGTCCACGTGTTCGCATTCCGGGACTATACGATGGACGATTCCTTCATCACCTTTCGTTATGCCCGAAACTTTATCGATGGCTTCGGGCTCGTATTCAATCCGCAGGATGCCGGCGAGCCGACCGAAGGACTGACCAGTCCGCTGTACGCCATACTTCTGGCGCTCATGAGCCTGTCCGGGGTGTCGTTCACGCTGATTGCCAAGGCGCTCGGCGCGGCGGCGTGTCTCCTTGCCGCCGTGCTGATCGGCAGGATCGTCTTCGGCGTTCATCGACACCTGGCGGATACGAACCATGGCGTTTCGCATCTCGCGGCCGCCGGTGCGGCGGCCTATTTTCTGGCGGACCAGTATGTCGCGGTCAACGCCGTGTCCGGCATGGAGACCGCGTGCTCGGCGCTTGCATTCGCTTACTTCCTTTATCTTGTCTGGCAAACCCGGTCCGGCCAGGCAACCGCGGGCCGGTCCATCGGGATCGGCGTCATCGCGACGATCGTGCCGATGCTCCGGCCGGAGATGGCGGCGGTGGTGATCGTCTTCTTCGCCTGCCTTGCAAGCCTGAACCCGCCGTCGCGCCGATCCATCCTCACGGCGGCGCTCACCTTTCTCATTCTCGGTACGCTTTACTTCGCCGCGCGCTACCTGTATTACGGGTTGCCGTTTCCATTGCCTTTTTATGTCAAGCAGGGCGATCACGGCCTGATGGGCATGATCGAGATCGAGCGATTCGCAAAGCATATGCCGCTCATGCTGATCGGCTCGGTCGCACTGTTTGCATGCCTGATTGTCAGGCGGCGCAGCGAGCGCAGCTTTGCGGCGGATTTTCTGATCGCGCTGTTTGCCGCCGTTGCACTTCAGATCGGCTATTACGCAACGATCAAGCACATCATGGGCCTTGGCCTTCGATATTTTCAGCCCATCATCATCGGTCTGATCATCCTGGGATTTTCATCCCTTGCCTGCATTAAAGGGAGACGTTCGCCTTCCGCCATTGCGTGGACGCTGCGCGCAGTCGCGGCCGGCATCCTTGTCGTCGCATCGGTCCAGGCGGTGCGCATCAAGGATGCGCATGACTGGTTGATCAAGGGATATGAGCCGGTCGGGCGGCGCGTGGTGGATATCGGCATAACCATGAAGGCCGTGGCCGATGGTGAAGCATTCACGATGGCTGTCTTCGATTGCGGTGCGATTCCTTACCATGCCGAATTCCAGACAATCGATCTGGCCGGCTTGAACAACAAGGCCATCGCCCTCGGCGGGGTCGGGGAGGCATCCATTCGGGAA
>NZ_DASZBA010000026.1:0-2002 GCF_035944575.1 Noviherbaspirillum sp. | reverse complement strand
CATTCGCCAGCAACGATTATCTCGGCCTCGCGGCGCATCCCCGTATCGCCGAGGCGTTGCGGGCGGGCGTGAGCCGCTATGGCGCCGGCAGCGGCGCATCGCACCTGATCAGCGGCCACTCGCAGGCCCATGCGCAGCTGGAAGAAAAGCTGGCGGACTTGCTGTCGCCGCATCTTCCCGACGCCCGTGCGCTGTACTTCTGCACCGGTTACATGGCCAACATCGGCGTGCTGGCGGCGCTCGGCCAGCGCGACACCGACCTGTTTTCCGAAACCCTCAATCATGCATCGCTGATCGACGGCGCACGGCTGTCGCGTGCCAATGTCCGCGTCTACCCGCATGCCGACACCGCCACGCTCGCCCGCATGCTGGAAGCGAGCGAAGCCAGCAGCAAGATCGTGGTCACCGACAGCGTATTCAGCATGGATGGCAACATCGCGCCGCTGGCGGAATTGCTCGCCTTGTGCGAGCGGCATGGCGCATGGCTGATGGTCGACGACGCGCACGGCTTCGGCGTTCTCGGCGAGCAGGGCAGGGGCGTGCTGGAGCATGCCGCGCTGCGTTCATCCAACCTGATCTACATCGGCACGCTCGGCAAGGCCGCCGGCGTCGGCGGCGCATTCGTCGCCGCGCATGCCACCGTGATCGAATGGCTGGTGCAACGCGCCCGCGCCTACATTTACACCACCGCCGCGCCGCCGGCGCTGGCGCATGCCCTGCTGACAGCGGTCGACCTGATCGCCGGCGAAGAGGGCAGGGAAAGGCGCATGCACCTGCAGGCGCTGACCACGCAATTGCGGGCCGAGTTGACTTTGCGGCACTGGAAGCTGCTGCCGTCCCCGACACCGATCCAGCCGGTGGTGATCGGCGCCAACGATGCCACGCTCGCCGCCGCTGCCGCGCTCGACCGGCAGGGCCTGTGGGTGCCGGCGATCCGCCCGCCGACCGTGCCG
Source organism: Noviherbaspirillum sp. (assembly GCF_035944575.1). Lineage (GTDB taxonomy): Bacteria > Pseudomonadota > Gammaproteobacteria > Burkholderiales > Burkholderiaceae_D > Noviherbaspirillum. The sequence goes on along the minus strand of NZ_DASZBA010000026.1, from coordinate 1,049 downwards.
CCCGACAGCGCGCGATTGCGCATCACCTTGTCCGCCGCCCATACGGCACGTGACATAACGCAACTCGCCACAGCGCTCAACACCGTCGAACGGAGCCAGACATGATGGAGAAACCTGCTTACTTCGTCACCGGCACCGATACCGAGATCGGCAAGACGCTGATCTCGGCAGCCCTGCTGCATCATCTTGCCGCTTGTGGCTTGCGTGTCGCCGCGATGAAGCCGATCGCGGCCGGCGCGGTATTGCGCGACGGCGCATGGCATAACGAAGATGCCGACATCCTCGCCGCTGCAGCCAACGTCACGCTGCCGATCGAATTGACTACGCCCTACCTGCTGCAGGACCCGGCGGCGCCGCATATCGCCGCAGCCGCCGAAGGCGTCATCATCAATACGGCCCATATCCTCGCCTGCTATGATCGGGTGCTGGCGCAGGCCGATGCGGTGGTGGTCGAGGGCGTCGGCGGATTCGCCGTGCCGCTGTCTCGCGATTCCGATACCGCCGATCTCGCGCTGCAGCTCGGCCTGCCGGTCATCATGGTGGTCGGCATGCGGCTGGGATGCCTCAGCCATGCATTGCTGACCACCGAAGCGATTGCGGCGCGCGGCCTGTCGCTGGCCGGCTGGGTGGCCAATACCGCCGACCCGGACATGCGGCATCGGCAAGCCAACATCGATGCGCTGGTTGAGCGTTTACCGGCCCCGTTGCTCGGCATCGTGCCGCGCCTGCCGGAGCCTTCGGCGGCCGCTGCCGCGGCGTATCTCGATTGTTCAGTTTTACCCGGATGGCCAAAGGCCGCCGTTTCACGTTGATAAAAGTTTGATACTAAGGAAAGCAGTTCATGTCCTCGCAACCGATAGCGTTTTACCCCTCCCCGTCCGCACCGTCCACTGCCGCAAGCCCGAGCACCTGGCCGGTGGAGCAAGTGATGGCATTGTTCGACATGCCGTTCAACGATCTGCTGTTTCGTGCCCAGCAGGTGCACCGCCAGCACTTCGACCCGAGCGAGGTGGAACTGGCCACGCTGCTGTCGATCAAGACCGGCGGCT
>NZ_DASZBA010000025.1:0-38014 GCF_035944575.1 Noviherbaspirillum sp. | reverse complement strand
TTTTACCCCTCAAAAGGCCCAGGCGCTATCAAAAATCGCCAATCTGCTCCCCGGATCCGCCGGCCGTCGCCTTGGCAGTACCGCCAATACGCTTGCAAAGGCACTTGAGCTGGTGAACGGAGTGCCAAACGAAACTGCATTGCCGCTCGCATACTGGCGTAACTCGTCAGGTCCGCGGGAGCTTGATCGTGATCCATCCCGCGATGGTTGTGGCCTCATCTGGTATGCACCGCTGGTGCCGATGCGTGCGGCGACGGCGAGTTCGTATGTGGATATGATTGAACGGACTACGAAGAAGCATGGCATCGAACCGTTGATTACCTTTACGACGATCAGCGACAAAGTATTCGACAGCACGGTGCCGCTCATTTTCGATCGTGGTAACAATGCGGCGCTTGCCGCCGCCACCAACTGCTATACCGACTTGCTGCTCGAAGGCCGTGAGCGGGGTTTCTTTCCTTACCGCGTAGGTCTCGGCGCGATGCAAACGCTGTCCGCCATGCAGGAGGAATCGAAGGCGTTCCATGCCCGCCTCCGACATAGCATTGACCCGGATGGCCTTTTATCACCTGGACGATACCAATAATCGAGGATGAATTGGATGTCGGAAATTTTTACAGCTTGCAGGCCGAATCCAAATAAATTCGCGAGCCTTACTAAATTATCATTAAAAATCAGGTGCTTGCGATTCGTCTTTCCTGTTGGCATACAAGCTGCTTATAGCTCTTGCAGAAATTACAACTCGGCTAAGAATTAAACTAAGGGGAATTTATGAAAATGTTAAAGAAGCTGGTATCAGCAGTTGCAATGCTCGCCGCTTTCGCCGGTACTGCGCAGGCCTCGATCATCAACATCGGTGGCGTGACCTGGGATCCGGATGCTGTAAGCTTGACTGATAGCGACTTTACTGCTCGTTATGTCTTTAACCAATTTTTTACATCAAATGCAAATGCTGTTGGCAATGCTGTAAATGCAGCGCCAAACTACGCAAATGCAATCAATCCACTGACAGTTGGCATTGGTGATGTTTTACAAGGTGTAGGCGAGTTAGTCTCTTTCAATGGCGTTGATTACGGCAATACCAAGTCGTTGGTCGGGGGTGCATTCTGCGCAAGTTGTGAACTAACTTTTGTCTTCGGCGGCTTTGAGATCTCTGGCCCAGGGAAATTCAAAAACGGGTGGCTGAGATTGTATGTCGACAATACGCCAGATTTTGACGTAAGTACGAGCGCTGCTGCGAACGCCTCTGACGGAAACCTTTTTCTTGAACTTAATGCAGTGGACAATCAATTTTCTAACGCCACTAGCTTTCAGTCCGGTTTCCTAACAAGCTTTTTCGCTGTGACGGGTGGTATTGCAGCCAACAACTTTGACACGAATACACAGCAATTCATGGCTGACCTCTTGTCTTCCGCCTCGTCTCAGTTCAGCAACAACAATTTTCTTGCCACATCTACTGGCCAAATTTCCGGTAATACGATTCCTGAGCCTTCCACAGTTTTACTGTTGAGTTTGGCATTGCTTGGCCTTGCGATTACCCGTCGCCAAGCGAATAGCAAATAAAACTCAAAGACGAGTTGAGCAAATGACCCGCTGCAGCGGGTCATTTGCTATTTGCAGGCGAGTTGATGCCATGACCTTGAAGAGACGTCGTCCACACGCCTGAGCTTCAATGGCGAACATCCGTTTTCTAATCAAGATCTCAAACCCCATTTTTCATTCTGAAATCCAGAGTATTCTGAAAATTGAGAGTGACTCTGCCAATTTATTCGTGCTGCATTAAACGACAATGTTCGCCTTCATAAAGTAATAAATCAAATCGAGCAGTTTGATGCCTTTTTTAACACTATCTGATATATTCATTTTACTTTCATGCAAGCAAGAGAGAACTCTATGAGTGTCGTCGCCGTTGTCGGACTTGGCTATGTTGGACTTCCACTCGCTGTCGAGTTTGGGAAGAAACAGCGGACTATTGGCTTTGATTTGTCGGTCAGCAAAATCACGAGCTATAAAGAGTTCATCGACCCGACCGGGGAGCTTTCATCCAAAGAACTGCGCGATGCCGAGCGCCTGGAGGTGACGAACGATCCAGCGGAACTCGCGGCCGCTGATTTTATTGTCGTCGCGGTGCCGACGCCAGTGGATCTGGCTCATCAGCCGGATTTCTCCGCATTGGCCGGTGCAAGCCAAACCGTCGGCAAATATATGAAGCGTGGTGCTGTTGTGATTTTCGAATCCACAGTCTACCCGGGGGCTACCGAAGAGATTTGCGTACCGCTTCTTGAGAAGCATTCAGGCATGAAATGGAAAACGGATTTCCATGTCGGTTTTTCGCCGGAGCGCATCAATCCCGGCGACAAGGAACATACGCTCACATCGATTCTGAAAGTCGTTTCCGGCGACGATGCAATCACTCTCGATCAAATTGCCGGTTTATACGAGTCGATCATTACCGCAGGCGTTCACCGCGCATCCAGTATCAAAGTTGCAGAAGCAGCAAAGGTCATCGAGAACACGCAACGTGACTTGAACATCGCCTTGATGAACGAGCTCGCGATTATCTTCGACAAGATCGGCATTGATACGCTGGAGGTTTTGCAGGCCGCCGGCACGAAGTGGAATTTCCTTCCGTTCCGACCAGGGTTGGTAGGTGGACACTGCATTGGTGTTGATCCCTATTACCTTACGCACAAAGCGGAGATGATCGGTTATCACCCGCAGGTAATTCTGGCGGGCCGTCGAATCAACGATGGCATGGCGAAGTTCGTGGCCGAGAAAACAGTTAAAGAAATGATCCGTGCAGGCGTCAATGTGAGCGGTGCACGAGTCAATATTCTCGGTTTGACATTTAAGGAAAACTGCCCGGATTTGCGCAATTCGAAAGTGGCCGATGTAATCAATGAATTGCAGTCCTATGGCGTAACGGTTCATGTCTATGATCCTGTTGCGGATTCCAAGGAAGCACAACATGAATATGGCGTAACCCTCGAATCTTGGGAGAGCTTGCCACGTGCAGATGCGATCATCGCTGCGGTGTCACACCGGGAATTGCTTGCCCGGCCATTGTCAGATTTTCTGGCAAAAGTGGTCAAGAAGGGCTGCTTCATTGATGTCAAATCGCAGTTTGATCATGTCGCACTGCGTGAGGCAGGGCTGACAGTCTGGCGTCTCTAATCGATCAGAGGCGACGCCCGGCACGGCAATGAGTACATATCTGGAAGCGCAGAATCATCTGCACAATCATCAGTATCGCTGGCTCGTCACTGGCGCCGCTGGATTTATCGGTTCCAACCTAGTAGAAGCCTTATTAAGGGCCGGTCAGAATGTGGTCGGCCTGGACAATTTGTCGACCGGGCATTTGCATAACCTGGAGCAGATCGAAGAACTGGTCGGTCCGAACGTGTGGTCTAATTTTCGATTCATAAAAGGCGACATCGTTTCGTTAGAGGACTGCATCGACGCATGCGAAGGTGTTGACTACGTATTGCACGAAGCTGCGCTTGGATCGGTATCGCGATCCATTGAAGATCCGATTCTCACGAATACCAGCAATGTGTCCGGATTCCTGAACATGCTGGTGGCGGCCAGAAACGCAAAAGTAAAGCGGTTTGTTTACGCAGCCTCCAGCTCGACATACGGTGATCATCCAAAGCTGCCCAAAGTGGAAGATCAGATCGGAAGGCCGCTGTCACCCTATGCAGTGACCAAACTGGTTAACGAGCTGTATGCAGATGTGTTTGCACGGAGTTACGGGTTCGAATCCATCGGGCTCAGGTACTTCAATGTTTTCGGGCCAAGACAAGATCCTCATGGAGCATATGCAGCGGTTATCCCGCAATGGGTGGCAGCGTTAATCGAAAACCGTGAGGTCGCAATAAATGGCGACGGCGAGACCAGTCGTGACTTCTGTTTCATTGACAATGTCGTTCAAGCAAATGTTTTAGCGGCTTTAACATCCAATCCCGCTGCCATCAATCAGGTGTACAACGTCGCGGTGGGTGATCGCACGACGCTGAACGAGTTATACGAGGCGATGAAGCGATTATTGGTTCAGCGGTTTCCTCACCTGCAAAATCACAAACCGCATTATCGCGACTTTCGAGCCGGCGACGTGCGCCATTCCCAGGCGGATATCGCCAAAGCTAGGGAACTGCTTGGATTTGACCCGATTTACCGTATCGATGCCGGACTGCAGCGCGCAATGAACTGGTATGTCGACCATCTCTCAACCTAGTCTGTAGATCCGTTCCGGCGCCGGTATGGCACTGACCGAGTACCTTATGCCGGTAATCCGGCGACGAAGTCGTGCTGGCGTCTGCTGATGACACCGTCAACTTCATGGCCGTCAATGCAAACTTCATCGCCCATACGATTCGGTAACCCTAGGCCGCGTATTCGCATCGTATTGTTGATGCTTAGTGTCGTCGCAGGTGCCATCGGTATCGCTGCCTACCTGATTGTCAGGTTAGATTTGCCTCCTCACACTCTTGCGCACTATATGGAGAAGCGATTGGCACAGCACCATCCTGCGATTGTGAAAGCAGGTAGCTGGATTGCGAGTGGAATCAGGTCTTTGGATCGTACCGGTTCATTGCCGTACGTCGCTCCCATTTTGATTCCCACGGGAACGGCTGACAATGCGGATCAGCGAAAATCCCAGGAAACGGCGAATATCAAGCAGGTACGAAGTTCCAGTGAGGTCATCGGCGCAATCGCCCAAGCGAGGCCCGGCGATGTAATCGAAATGGCGCCAGGAATTTACCGCTTCCACGGCAGTCCTATTTCTGTAGCAAGGCCGGGCATGCAAAATGACCGAATCATTCTACGGGCCAAGCAACCCGGTACGGTTATCCTCGAACACGAGATGGTCGAAGGATTTCTTGTTTCGGCGCCGTACTGGACGTTTGAAAATCTGACCATTCGTGGTATCTGTTCCAGCCAGAACGGATGCGAACACGCATTTCATGTGGTCGGGGGGGGCAGTCATTTCATTGCCCGGAATAACACAATCACTAACTTCAATGCACACTTCAAGATTAATGGCATCAATGGAATCATGCCTGACTACGGGCTCATTGAAGCGAATATTCTGAGAAACACGGTAATCCGGAACACTGCCAGTGCCGTGACGCCAGTCGACCTTGTCGCTGCCAGTGGATGGGTGATACGCCGCAATTTCATTAGCGATTTCATCAAAACGGGCGGTAATAAGGTCAGCTTCGGCGCTTTTGCCAAAGGCGGCGGTTCGGGAAATCGCTTCGAGCGGAATATCATCATCTGCGAGAACCTCCTGAAAGGTGTGGTCGGCCATAGGGTAGGACTCTCTCTGGGCGGCGGTGGCACGGGAGCACAGTTTTGCAGGGACAGGCGATGCATCACGGAGCAGGAGAGGGGAGTGATCGAGGCCAATCTCATTGCTTCATGTTCAGACGAGGGTATTTATCTAAACCGAAGCGCGAGCAGTACGATAAGGCATAACACAGTGATCAACACAGCTGGTATCACTGTTCGATTTCCCGAGAGCAGCGCGAACGTGGAGGGTAATATTGTCGACGCCAGTATTCGAAGCAGGGAAGATGGGATCGTCCGCAATACTGATAATCTCGAAGATTCACCGTTGAAGTCATACATCGGGGTGACGCCAGTACGTGACGTTTACCAAAGTAACGGTGAGTTTGCATGGCGCAGAGATCCGCCTCGTCGCGACGCCGTGCTCCATACACCTCTAGACTTGTGCGGTAGGCAGCGGCCTACCGGTCCAGCATACGGCGCATTCGAGCGCTTCTCCGACTGCTTGGGCAACCAGAACGTCGAGGCGCGATAAGCTTGTCGCGATATGTCTGTGGTGTGACTCTCAAGAGATTAAAATAACATCACCCGTATCAGGTATGACCACTGCATGGATGTGTTCTGATCCGCGACCGGGATTGCGATCATTTATGTAGCAGGCAATCCGGAAATGCGAGACAGGGCGCGTCAATTGTTCACTTTTTTTCTTGAGCGTTCCATTTGCCCACTTCCGCGAGTTTGGTCTTCAACCCCTGCAATGGAAAATCCAGGGAAGCAGCCTTCTCGGCATAGTGGCGCGCGTTGTCATAGTCCTTCTTCTCAAAATATACCAAGCCCAGGTTGTAATTGATTGGCCCATTGTCTGGTTGCAGATTGACCGCTTCAGTGAGCTGAGTCAGGGCATCATCGTATCGGCCTCGTTTTGAAAGATAGGCGCCATAAATCATGCGAACTGCAGAATCGTCAGGGCGAAATCTGATTGCCCGATCAAAATAGCATTCAAACGAATATTTTAGTCCGGGAACTCGTGTCGTCTTGCTTCGAAGCGCATATCGGGCCAGGCTGGACAGTGCGCGGGGATGATTAGGGAAAGCTTTCAGGGTATAGTCGATGTCGCCGCCGAGCGTGCCAGCATTTCCCTTGATGAGTTTCTCAACATCTGGAGTGAAATGTGCGCTTTCAACGAGGTACAGGTTCGGGGCAAATTCGGCTTTCCGGTAGTCGAACGGACCATATGCATTGGCCAATTCGCCGCAGTAGCCGGCGCCGTAAGCGGCAGTCGACGCCATCGATAACAGTAATGCGCCAAGTTTTATCCAATTCCTCATCAACGTATCCTGTTAAAAAGTGCATCAAACGTTCGGCAATTCTTAAGCGTTTCCTGCAATGACAGCGTCCAATAGCGTCGCCAATTCTTTGCTTCGCGCTTCCCGTGAATGCGCCATCGCACTTTCCAGAGATGGAACGGATGCGCGTTCGTCCCTTGCTGTTGCAAGGAATGCGAGGAGGCACTGCATGATTGCCTCTGTGGAGTCGAGTGGTGCAATCGTTTCGACACCCGCAGTGCGGAGTGTATGCGCAGTGTCGCCAATCGGATCGGTCAACGCGAGAATGGGGCGACGCGCACGCAAATACTCATAGAGTTTTGCCGGGATCTGATGATTGCAATTGGATGCTTGCAAAATAAGTAAGCCGTCGGCTGAAAGCATCTCGGCCAATGCGTCCTTGTACGGAACCGGCGGCTCCAGTTTTACGATGTCGCCGATATCGTATTTGGCGATAAGTTTGCCCAAGTACTCATCATGGCCGGTGGCGCGCAGGACCACTCGAAGTGTTCCTGCGGATACCTTGCCGTGGCACCGCAAGGCATCTATGGCCTCGAAAAAATGCGTGGGGTCCCTCTCCGAGGGGTAGATCACGCCGCTATGCACGATATAAAACGGAACGTTGCTATTCGTCGACGCCCTGGAAATCGCTTCCGCAGTCCGAAAATTTTCTTCGTCGTACCCGTTTTCGATCAAAGCATAACGAGACGCCGGAATCTCGGGAAAGCGGCGGCGGTACATTGCGATGGTGCCCGGTGTAGTGCAAACCGCTTTTGTGCAATGTTGCAGCGTTCTCTTTTCAATCCATTGGTAAGCCCGCCTTGTCAGCGGATTGGACGGATAGCCCTCGTCGGTCATCGGATCGCGCATGTCCGCTATCCAGGGAATGCCGGTCAGGCGATGCACGCTTAAGGCAATCAGGTGTGCGGTGGCGATCGGGTAGGTTGACCAGATAAGATCCGGCCGTTGTGATCGCACCATTTTCATTGCGGCGGGAACTGCGCCAAGCCACCATGAAATCCAGCGATCCGGGAGCGCAAGCATACCCAGATAGCGACCCTTGAAGGACAAATGGCGGGCGGTATCAAGGGCGAAGGCACGGTTGACCTCAATACCGTCCGGTATTTCAGCCATCTGATCGTTGCTCGTGCTTGCATAGGCGCGCGGATTGGCGGTCAGCACCATCGGATCCCAGCCGTGCGCCTTGATGTAACGCGAAAATTTCAGCGTTCGCTGGATGCCGCTGCTTCCCCGCAAGGGGGGGTAATGAAACGCAATCATGAGCACGCGTTTTACCATGATGTGATCCACGCCCCTGTCCATGATGCCACCTGATCACGCCATTCGCGCGTTGAAAAAGTATGGTTGGCTTCAGGCAGATCCCGATGCTGATAATTTGGGCTGCGAAGCATTTTCTGCCATTTGGGCGACGCTCTGACGACGTCCTTGAATTCTTTTGCGGTGAGATCGTTTCCGCTCAGGATGATGAGCACCTTGCCCCGGAAAAGCGCCAAGCTAGCGCGCATCCTTTCCGGAAGCGGATCATTGCCGGCGGCTCCGTTGCCTTCCCCGATGGGTTGGCCCTGACTGTTTCCCTGTGTGGCTGTACTTTTCCGGATCATCTTGAACAGAGAATGCGCCGCGTTCCGATAATTGAATTTGCCTTGTGCGATCTTCAGCCACATATCGCGTTCGAACATTCTCGAAAAATAGTAGTGCTTGAGATACGCTTTCGCCATACTTTCATCGGTACGTACCCACGGATTGAGCAGCACAATGCCTGTGACCCGCGCATCGCTGTGAGCATAGAAAATTGCGGCAGATGCAGCGTCGCACAGTCCCCAGATAACCAACTCCTTGACCGCCGGCACATTGCTGACAAAAGTGTTTATTGCATGATGCAGATCGGCATCAACCGATTCAAAGGTCCGCATGTCTCCGTCGCTATCGCCCATGCCGCGGTAATCAAAACGCATCACAGCGACGCCTTGAGCAGCAAGCTGCCGCGCCAGCAGGGTGAATTGCCGATGACTGCCTGCGCGGTATTGCGGGCCGCCGACGACGATCAGCACGCCGCGCGAGGATGCCTTTCCCGGCACGCTGAGAACGCCGTACAGGCATTCTCCCTCGCACTCGAATTGGATGGCGCGTTCGAGGAAATTCACGCCACGACCTCACGAAACAGATTGCTGGAGACTGTCAGCAGGTCGGGGCAATCGGCGATTTCCTGTGACATCCAAAATGCCGGGCCGGTGACCGTATTGCAATGCAGGTCGACACCATGCCGTGTCCAGGTGCCGGCGACCCTGGACGCCGCCGGGCTCATTTGCCTGCCAGCTTCCGCTACCACTTCCATCCAATGAACCGGGCTGCGGGTGATGATCAGGTCGTTCGCATTCAATTTATCGATGCTTTCAAGCAGTGCCGGCGCGAGCTCATAGCCCGCGATTTCCAGGCTCTCGCCGTTTTTCATCCGCGTTCGCAGCGCCTGCGTTCCTTCGGTCTTTCCCTGCTCGCCTGCCAGCATCGCACTTGCCACCCGTGTCCGGAGAAACTGGGTCATATAGGTTTCACCATTGAGCACGGGCTGCCATAACAGCACGTCGCGGAAACTGCGTTCCGTACGAGCCGCAAAGTCGAGCGCGAGGAGCCCGCCCAAACGCAGTCCCCAAAGGCCCGGCGATACCGAACAACGATTCGCAAGCCAATCAACCGCATGTTCGACATCCTTCAGCCATATTTCCCATCGTGCATCTACGAAGTCGCCCCCGCTATCACCGCAGCCGAACAGATCGATCTGGAGAACCGCAATGCCATCCTGCGCAAAGCGTTTTGCCTGCAACGCCGCCATGCGTCTGGACTTGTTCATTTCTTCCGCAAAAGGGTGAATGTAGACAAGCGCGCGCTGGCATTCACCCGTGTAGCGCGGGGCGTGGAAAAGGCAAAAACGGTCGCCGTCGCCCGCCGTCAGGAAAAATGGTTCAGCGCAAACGTGGCGGCTGGAATCGATCATGCGGCCATTTTCTGCTCGACGAAACTGACGAGGCTACCAACTGTTTCGAATGTGGCCGCATTGATTTCGTCGTCGTCAACGCTGATGCCGAAGTGCTCCTCAAGGGACGCCAGGACGCTGATGACGGCCATCGAATCGAATTCAGGGATGCCGCCCATCAAGGCGGAATCTTCGCCCAACGTGTTTTTTCGTTCGCCGAGGGCCAGTACTTCAGCCAGAATGGTTTTTACTTCTTCAAGATACTGCATGTTTGGTTCCTGTCATTGAAAGCCGTGTAAGACTGTAAAAGCGTGCTGCATGCCTGTCCGGGCGCTATGAAGATGCCGGGCGGTTCGCAAGCTTGATTAACCTGCCGCAGTCACGGTTCGTTTCATTGCTCCATGTACCCGCGAAAGGAAAGAAAATCGGTAGGCGTTGACGTGATACAGATGGCGTACGTCATCAGTCCATTTGAGATGCCAATCCATCACCTTCCCGTAAAACTCGATGGCTTGCGGTCCGCGCTCCTCGAACAAGACCCTGGTTTGTTCCTGGCGGAGCAGAAAGGCCGGTGATGTGCCGTCATTGATGCTTTCATCGTAGGTGGTTTTCAGAATGACGAGATGGGTGTCGCTCTGGATGCACAAATCCATTGCGACCACCTTATCGTTGTACCGATACCGATATATTCGTCCGGCACCACGGCGGCAAAACGATTCCAGCATGCTTCTATAAAACCTTCCCTGTGCGTTTCCCGGATGAATGGCCGTGCCGAGCTTTGCCTTCCAGCCTGCGCTTTCAAGCGCCCCATATTCCGCCAGCGCCTTTGCGACATCCTCTGGCGCCGTGCACACGTCGAGGTGCAGCGATATGCCTTCCTTCTCCAGCTTGTTGCGTTGCTTCTTCATGTTCTGGCGCAGGTTCTTGCCGCGGACATTCCAGTACTCGTCAAAACTTCCTTTAAGCGCAATTCGCGCGGTCGGAATATAGTCGAGGGTGCACATTGCGGCATGATCTTCCGGCCGCGGAATCAGGGCCGGGTCTTGCTGCAGGATGCCGATCATGATGGGAAAACCCGGAAGACGCCTCATCAGGGCAGGAAGCGCCTGGTCGAAGCGGATACCCGAGAGGCAGGTCCATAGTCCGATCGGCGCCTGCGAGGGTTGAAAGGTCTCCCAGGCTCCCCGCCGTTTCGGAGCGAGGATGCCCATGGCCTGTATGCGGTCTCCGATCTCATAGCAGGCAAGCAATTCATTGCCGTTTGCGAACTCCCGCAGCAAGGGCACAACGAAATCTGCGTCGAGAAGCGGCGATTTCGTTCCTTCGTCATTGATCGATTGCCAGTATTGCTGGTGGCGCTCAAAGTCAGCTGCAGGATAAATCTTCCACGTCATCGCGCGTCAACTCCGTTGGTTTGCAGCACGTCAGATATTTTTCCGATCATCCATTCGAGTTCGTCGGGGCGCAAATCCTGATGACATGGGAACTGCATGAGATGGCCGGACAGTTCGACACTGGCAGGGCAAACCTTTTCGTCTACATCGGGCCATAGATATTCGCCGAAGCGGATGATCGGCACGCCGGCATTCTTTAACGCCGGGAACACCGTCTGCAAATTGTCTGCATATAAAGGATAGACCCAGGGGACAACGCCGTCCGGCAATCCGTTAAAAAGTGGGCGGCAGCCGGGCAGTCCCGAAAGCGCTTTGTGCAGCGTAAGGTAGTGGTGCCTTCTTTTCGACGCCATGCGGTTTCTTGATACGGTCCTGACCAGATAGCGGGAAAGAAACGAGGTCCGTTTATCTACCCAGGCCGGTTCGAAAGAGAAGCCGCCGTCGGATGCGCCCGGCGCCAGTGTGCCGGTTCCCGACGATCTTTTTTTCTTGATGGAGCCCCATACGACGTCTTTCAGCCACATCGGAATTGACAGCGCTGCCTTCAGAAACGACATCCGCCCATACGCGAAACCTTTTTCCAGCGTGTTGAATGCGGCTTTCATTTCGAAAGCGAATCCGGCGGATTTCAGCGGAAGGTGCTTGATCGAGTGACGCGACGAGACCAGGCAACCGCCTTCGTATATGGGAAAGAATTTCATGGTGCTGGCGATTGCATAATCGCCATACGAGCCAAGAGGCTTGCCGTGAATTTCGCCCATGAAGGAATGAGCGCAGTCCTCCAGCAAAAAAATTCCATGTTTGTCGCAAAAGGAACGAAGCTTGGGCAGGTCTTGGGGGAAACCGAAATAATTCGTTGCCATTAGTACCTTGGTCCGGCCGTCGATCTTTGAACGGATGTCGTCGAGGTTGACGGAGGTATCCGGATTGATGCGGTAGAAAGTCGGCTTGCCTCCCAGCCAGACGACCGGCTCGATCATCGAACTGCAATGAAAGGCAGGAACAAGTACCTTGTCGCCTTTCTGAATATTCATTTGCTGCAGTGCCAGAGCGATCGCGACGCGTCCGCTTGTTACAAGCTGTGCCTGGCCTGCGTCCAGAACCGACCGGATGCCTTTGTCTTTGCGGCGGTCGAAGAACGATGCCGCCGATAAAACGGGCTGTGTCGGAATCAGGGAGTTTGGGAAGGCAAGCATGGTTAGCGAATCCCGATCAGTGTGAAGGCGATGTATCGCCTGGAGTTGCGGCTACCCGGAAAGAGCACGGCGCAAATAAAACGCGTCAGACGTAAGAGAAAACGGAGAAAACGCATTTCAATGTCGCTTGTTGTAGATTTCGGTCGATTTCAAAGTCCGGTACGAATCGGAAGACAAAACCGCGGCAATCAACCTGCTCTCCCATTTCTACCGTTGCACGTCTGCCGAGCTTGGGCAGGTGAATCGATATCGAGTGCCTGAGCTGGCCGCCGAGCGAGAAATCGAAATACCAGCAAGCTACTTTTTATGTCGTTTCTGTTGTAAAACATATATTATTCCAGATTGTAACTATTTTTAACGGTATTTTGCACATTGGCATCATCTTTCCGGATACATTTTTCTATCGCGGTTCGCCGTTTCCACCTCATTGGTCCGCTACGTAAATGACTGATCTTGTTCATGAATTTATTCTTTCCACGGCGGTTCGAACACCTGACCGCGAAGCACTGGCGTATCAGGGGGACAGGCATGACTATGCGGCGCTTTCCGCGGCGGTGCTGTCCTTGGCCGGAGCTTTCCTGGAACTGGGATTGGGGCGGGGGGAACGCGTCGCGGTTTATCTCGAAAAGCGGATTGAAACCGTCACCGCCATGTTCGGTGCGTCTGCTGCCGGCGGCGTGTTCGTTCCGGTCAATTCGTTGCTCAAACCGGAACAGGTCAGCTATATCCTCTCCGATTGCAATGTCCGCATCCTCGTCACTTCCCTCGACCGTCTAAAAGTACTTGCCCCGGTTTTGGCGCAATGCCCAGATCTGAAAACTGTGGTGGTTGCCGGATCGGCGGAAGAGCCGCCGGTCATCCAGGGCGTCAGCGTGGTCCGGTGGTCGGATGTGCTCCGAAATGTCGACGGACGCAGCGGACATCGCGTCATCGACACGGACATGGCGGCAATTCTTTACACCTCGGGAAGTACCGGCAAGCCCAAAGGCGTCGTGCTGTCGCACCGGAACATGGTGGCAGGAGCGAAAAGTGTTGCAAGCTACCTGGAAAATACGCCCGACGATCGGATCCTTGCGGTGCTGCCCTTGAGTTTCGATTACGGTCTTAGCCAACTCACCACGGCATTCCATACCGGTGCGACTGCGGTACTGATCAATCATCTGCTCCCTCGGGACATTGTCAGAGCAGTCGATGCCGAGCGGATCACCGGACTTGCCGGCGTGCCTCCGTTGTGGCTGCAGCTTGCACAGCTCAAATGGCCTGATGAGTGTTCACTGCGCTATATCACCAATTCCGGCGGGGCCATGCAGCGTGTCACGCTGGACGCGCTTCGGGCTGCGCTGCCGAAGGTTAAACCCTACCTGATGTATGGACTGACCGAGGCCTTCCGCTCCACTTATCTCCCTCCGTCCGAAGTAGACCGTCGTCCGGATTCGATTGGCAAGGCCATTCCCAATGCCGAGATCCTGGTGTTGCGACCGGACGGCTCCGAATGTGAGCCAGGCGAACCCGGCGAGCTTGTGCATCGCGGGGCTCTGGTTTCGATGGGATACTGGAACGACGCGGACAAGACCGCGCAGCGTTTCAAGCCGCTGCGCACCGCACAGCATGGACTGCCGATTCCTGAAATGGCTGTGTGGTCCGGAGATATCGTGCGTAGCGATGAGGAAGGGTTCCTTTACTTCATCAGCCGCAACGACGAGATGATCAAGACTTCCGGCTATCGGGTAAGTCCGACCGAGGTGGAAGAGGTCGTCTATGCAACCCAGCTGGTCGCGGAGGCGGCAGCCATCGGTGTAGAGCACCCTGCGCTCGGGCAAGCCATTGTCGTCGTCGTCAGTGCGCGCGGCGCTACGGAAGTCGACGCGGCGGCGCTTCTGGCGGGTTGCAAGCCTCACCTGCCGGCTTACATGCTTCCTCACCGCGTCATTTCCTGGCAGGGCAGCCTGCCCAGGAATCCAAATGGAAAGATAGACCGGAAGCTGCTCGCAGCGCGGTACGAGGCAATTTTTACGGAAACAGTCAAATGAATGCAACGCGTCCAAAGCACGCGGCATTTCCGCAATTCGACGTGGTTGACGGTTGCCTTCACATTGGAGGCATGTCTCTCGTCAGGCTCGCACAGCGGGTCGGTTCGACGCCGTTCTATGCTTATGAGCGTCGCGCCCTGACCGAGCGCGTCGCCTTGCTGCGGCGGCATCTGCCCGACGAAATTCATCTGCATTATGCGATGAAAGCCAACCCGATGCCGGCGGTCGTACAACATATGGCCGGGTTGGTGGATGGGATCGATGTGGCATCCGGGCTGGAGTTGAAGGTCGCTCTGGATACGACAATGCGACCCGAATGCATCAGTTTCGCTGGCCCTGGCAAGAGCGATGCGGAGCTATCGTCCGCACTCGCCGCCGGAATTGTCGTGAATCTCGAATCCGAGCAGGAAATGGAGCGGTTGGCGCGTCTCGGCAAGGAGTCGGCCATCGTTCCCAAGGTGGCAGTGCGCGTCAACCCTGATTTCGAACTGAAATCATCCGGGATGAAGATGAGCGGCGGCCCGAAACAGTTCGGCGTCGATGCGGAACGTGTGCCGGCGATGCTCGACCGGATCGGCGCCCTGGGACTTGATTTTTTCGGTTTCCATATCTTTTGCGGCTCGCAGAATCTCAAGGCCGCCGCCATCCAGGAGGCGCACGGGAAGACCTTCGCTCTCGCAATCCGCCTCGCCGCTCATGCACCGGTACCGTTGCGCCTGCTGAATATCGGCGGGGGGTTCGGGGTGCCTTATTTTCCGGGCGAGGAGCCGCTGGATTTGGTCGCAGTCGGCGAAAATTTGAGGCGGTTGCTTCCTGAGGTGAAGCAGCAGCTTTCAGATGTGCAAATCGTGATCGAGCTGGGTCGCTACTTTGTTGCCGAGGCTGGTGTGTACGTTTGCCGTGTGGTCGACCGCAAGATTTCGCGAGGGCAGGTGTTTCTGATTGCCGACGGGGGATTGCACCACCATCTCGCCGCATCCGGCAATTTCGGCCAGGTCATTCGAAAGAATTACCCGGTGGCGATCGGTAACAAAATGAATGCGACAAAGCGCGAAATCGCATCGGTTGTCGGTCCGCTTTGCACACCGCTTGATCTGTTGGCGGATCAGATGGAGCTGGCGAAAGCCGAAGTAGGGGACCTTGTCGTGGTGTTTCAATCTGGCGCTTACGGATTGACGGCAAGCCCGAGTGCGTTTCTGAGTCACCCGACTGCGGCCGAAGTACTCGTTTGAACATGAACGACGCGACCTAACAAAAAGAGTTGAGCCATGACTGAACTGCGAAAGAATCTCATATGAGCGGACTGTGTGGATGGGTGGGACATGGCGCTACCCAGGATGAAAACCGGCGCCTGATCGACAAGATGGCCACACCGCTCGTCCGTTTTGACGGTGCAGATGTCCAGACTAGGGTAAGCGGGAAAAGTGCGGTCGCGATCGCGGCAGGTGGTACCGGGGCCCACCTGTACCAGGGGGAAGGGTTGCTCGTCGCAGTGTGGGGCCATGTCGGGTTCAAGGACGCCGGCATGTCCCAACAGGCGCATGCCGAGGGTATCGCAAAGACCCTCGCTGCGGTGTGGCGCGATAGGGCAGAGCAGGCCTGCGCGTTCCTCACTGGTGCATTTTCATTGTGCATTCTCGATGAAGAAAGAGGGCAGGCGCTTCTGGCAATCGACCGCATGGGAATACATCCACTGATCTATCAGGTCGTGGACAACTGCCTGGTCTTCGGCTCGTCCGCCGATGCGATCAGTCAGCATCCCCGGATAAAAACGGAGATCGACCCGCAGAGCCTGTTCAATTACGTCTACTTCCACATGATTCCGGGGCCGGGGACGGTCTACAAAAACCAGCAGCGCTTGCTGCCCGGCGAGTGCCTCATCTACAAAAACGGCAATGTACAAACCCGTCGTTACTGGAGCATGCAGTTCCGGGAGCAGGACGCCCGGCCGTCCGGGGAGCTCAAGGAAGAATTCCTGCAGGTGCTGCGTACCAGCGTTCGCGAGTCGACAGGCAATCAGCCAGTGGCAGCTTTCCTCAGCGGCGGCACGGATAGTTCGACTATCGCAGGTATACTCGGGCAGGTGAGTGGTCAGCCTGCGCAGACCTACTCCATCGGTTTTGAAGCGGAAGGGTACGACGAGATGGAGTACGCGCGGCTCGCGTCGCGCCATTTTTCGACCCGGCATCACGAGTACTATGTGACCCCTGACGATGTCGTGGCTGCGATTCCGAAGATTGCCGGGATATTCGATCAGCCGTTCGGCAACGCTTCCGCGGTGCCGGCATACTACTGCGCCCGGATGGCACGCGCCGACGGCTTTACACGCATTCTAGGCGGCGATGGCGGAGACGAACTCTTCGGTGGCAATGAGCGCTATGCCAAGCAGCATGTGTTCGCCCTGTACGATCGTGTGCCGGCCCTGCTGCGCAAGGCGGTTCTGGAACCGGCGGTATTCGGCATGCCGGCAGGCGAAAAGCTGAAACTGGTCCGCAAGGCGCGCAGCTATATCGAGCAGGCGTCGATCCCGATGCCGGCGCGCATGGAGACCTATAACTTGCTTGGCCGCTATGGCGCGGACAAGGTGTTTTCAGCGGAATTTCTCGCCCAGGGCGATCCTGCCCAGCCTTTGCATCTCCTCAGCGAAACCTACGGCGAGAGTCAGGCGAAAAGCCTGATCAACCAGATGCTGGTGCTTGACTTCAAGTTCACTCTGGCTGACAACGACCTCCCCAAGGTTGTCAAGGCTTGTGAACTTGCAGGAATGGAGGCTGTATTCCCGTTTTTGAACGACGAGATGGTTGCTTTTTCCGCCCGGCTCGCTCCTGACATGAAACTCAAGGGCACGAAGCTGCGGTACTTCTTCAAGGAGGCGATGCGCGGCATCCTTCCGGATGAAATCATCACAAAAGAAAAGCATGGATTCGGCCTGCCGTTTGGAGTCTGGCTGCAAAAACACAAGCCCCTGCATGACCTGGCGGCAGATAGCCTGAATGACCTCAAGGCGCGCCGTGTCGTTCGCGCGGATTTCATTGATAGTTTGCTGGGAGAGCATTTGAAACAGCATGCTGGTTATCACGGCACCATGGTGTGGGTGCTGATGATGATGGAGCAATGGTTCAAGCGGCGGCAGGCCGATCAGTCCCAGGCACTGGCGGCATGATCGCCAACGAACTTCAATGGGTGTGACTGCCAGATAAATCGCTACACCCGCATCTCATCCGACTTTCCAACGGCTGACAACGAGTGCGCAGGCTTCTCGCCATCGCTCATTTCCACTTACCTGATGGATGCTTGCATCGATCAAGCATGCAGAGCCAATGCGGCATGCAGCCTCGTTACAGATAATAATTATTATTTAGTCAATTGCTGTTTTATAATTCCGGCGATGCGGGTGTCGGCTGCGACTGTGCAGAATAACTGGCTCCGAGCTATGCGTTTTAGCGATGGCCGACCTTGATGGCCTTGTTAGGCTGTCGCTGCCTTCTCGAAGGAACACCTATGGAGTTCGCACAACTTACGCCCGGACCTGGCTTTGCACCGATGCAAAGCCTTCTGTATTACGGCCAGCGTATCGTTACATCACCGGTGTTGCGCCGTGCGGTCGTTTCCTCATTGCGGGCCGGCGTCCGTCTGCGGCAAGGATCATTCGGATCCCACCAGGCGTTGACCGCGCAGGAAACTCAAACACTTCAAACCTTGCGTAGCGATGGTTATGCGCCATTTCCTTCATTGTTCAGCACAGACCAGGTCGCGGATATCCACGCTTTCCTTCGCCCAAAGCTGCTCGCTGCCCGCCGCAGCAGCATCAAGCCGTTCACGATAGACGAGGTCCCCGCCGGAGTACGCATCGCCGACTACGGTATTAGCGACATTATCGACTCACCCCATATTTTGGCGTTGGCAAACAGTCCTTCGCTACTGCGGCTAGCCGCCAATTACATCGGCTGCAAGCCAACAATTTCCGCGCTGGGGCTGCGCTGGTCCTTTCCGAGCACAGCGACGGGGACCGACGTGCAGGCGTTTCACCGTGATTCCGATGACTGGCGTTACATGAAAATCCTTGTGTACCTGACCGATGTGGATGACAAGGCTGGCCCCCATATGTATGTCAAGGGAACCCATACCGCGAAACTGTCGGCCCGCCTGCAGCATTACAAGGACACGGATATACAGGAAAAGTATGGCAGCGCGCGAACGATGGTTGCCACTGGCAAGGCGGGATTCGGGTTCGCCGTCGATACTTCAGGCATCCATAAAGGCCAGGTACCTGCGGGGAACGCACGTTTAATGCTGCAAATACAGTACTCGATACTTCCTGCCTATGCCTACAGATATGAGCCGAAACCCTATAAGGGGAAACTGAAGCTGGACGCTTATATCAACAGGCTTTTCTGCAAATAGGAATTGAATTGCAACAAACTGCCCGCTATTGCCTTCATTCCATTACCAAGGCAGGCAAGCCAAAGCATTCCATCAAAAATCGGTTTGCAACTAAAAATCTTCCTGCAGGAACTATTTCTGGTAAGCAATAGTCACAGCTTGTAGTTTGGATAAGGCGAAAAAGCCCGTGTAGAGCCGGCAAGCGATCGTTTTGGCCATCCAATCGACGGGTCGATACTCTGCCCATAATGATCCTCGACCGCATCACCATGTGGTTGAAAATATGTATGACGTGACAATGAGTGAAATAACAATGAATAACTCCACCAGTACTAATCGCACCGTGGTTGATCACGATCCGGTCTCTGATGCGGGATTCGCACAGCCAGCCAATCAATTGAACCGTCGTACATTTCTGCGGAACGTGACGATCACCGCCGCCGCCCTCGTTGCAAACGGTTGCGGCGGTGGGGCGGGAGGTGCGACGCTGGCAGGCGATAATTCGTCCGCGCCACCTCCCGGCCAGTCGCCATCCGCGCCACCGGGGCAATCCCCGACGTCGAATCGTCCCCCGGTCTGGAGCGTTATCCCAACAATCACTTTCACCCAGGGGATTGCGTCCAGTTTTTCAATCGCTGCATTCGTCACCGATGAGGAAAACGACGCACTCAGTATTACCAAAAACGCAGTTGCCTTGCCAGCCGGCGTTACCTATGACGCTGCAACCAGAAGCTTTATCTATGATGGTATCGGCGGAATTGCCAGCACCGGTGGCCATGTATTGACCGCATCCGAAGGGTAGTCGAATGGCACAAACGTCCTCCCAGCCATTCATCGTCCGCATCGCGCCGCGTCCGGCTCTGACGGCTGCGTTCAGGCTAACCTCGGCTATAGGTGGTAACGCACTACCGTTTACGATTGGCCACGCTTTCAAAAAAGGGGAAGTGCCTGCCGGAGTGGTTTTGGGCGGCGGCATCCCGGAGCTGCAAATCGTCGAGAAAAACAGGTGGCCTGACGGATCGCTCAAATTTGCCATCGTGTCCGGACGCGCCACTCTGGAAGCAGGTAAATCGCTAACCGTTCCACTGCAGATCGGATCCTTCCTGCCTACCCCCAGTCTTTCCATCAGCAACTTGAAGGCAACCGGCATTACCGCATCCGTCGATGCCGGTGCGTTCGGCGCTGCCGCATGGAGTGGCGCCGACTGGGACACGCCGTTCATGGAATGGGTCAGCGGCCCGGTGATGAGTTCATGGATCTACCGCAAGCCGATCGGCGTAGACGCGCATCTGGCGGCATGGCTTGAAGTGCGGTTATATAAAGGCGGCGAGGTGGAGGTGCTGCCCTGGGTGGAGAACGGATACCTGAACGTGGCCGGGCCGACCAGCAAAAACGGTACCTATCGGTTTACGATGAATGGCACGGAACGGTTCAGCGCGACGTTCGATCTGCCACATCATTGCCGTACCGTTTTGATCTCCGGCGCAAGGTTGTCGTACTGGAATGTGACCGATCCGCAAATCACGCCACGGCATGACAAAGCGCATTTGCAAGCCACACGCGTGGTGCCGGCCTATCGTGCCTCCGTACCATCCAATGCATCGGTGTGGGCAGGCATGGCGCAGACCTATGTGCCCCTGCAGCTGGGTAACTATTCCCCAACAATGGGAACAACCGGCTATCACGGCTCGATCGGCATGCTGCCCGAGTGGGACGTGTTGTATCTTGCAAGTGATGATGACCGCGCATACGCAGGCGTGATCGTCAATGGCTTCAGCGCCGGGCGGTTTGGTATCCATTATCGGGATACGCAAACGCAGCGGCCGATCCGTTTTTCCAGCTATCCAAATATTGTAATCGGCGGAAACAGCGGAATTACCGGCACCGGCGCGTCGTCCACAAATTCCTACACACCCACCGCAAGCGGCGCCACACCGCCGGTTTGGGCATCTTCTCATCATCCGTCAGTAGGCTTCATGGCGTATCTGCTGACAGGGCGGTTCTATTTCATGGAGCAGGTTCAGTTCGCGGCTACGATTCATTACCTCAAGAATACGGACTCCGCGCGTTTGTTTTCCCAGGGAGTGTTTCGGTCCAATGCCGGGGCTAACACGACTCGTGGTGCGGCATGGGCGATGCGCACCCTGATTCAGGCAGCTTGCGCCACGCCGGATGGCGACAACGCGCTTCGTTCCGAATTCATGGCATCGCTGGAAGCCAACGTGAATTACTACCACCGGCGTTATGTTGCTTCGCCAAATAATCCGCATGGCGTTGTCACGCCGTACGGCGATTACACTGGTGCCGGGGACGGGATTTACTTCACTGCTCCCTGGCAGGAAGACTTTTTCACCGCAGCCTATGGCTACGCCATCGATGTGGAGCCGGCGATTTCCGCTACTGCCATGACGAACCTGCACCAGTTTTTCGCCTGGAAAGCACGTAGCGTGATCGGGCGTTTCGGCGGCACCGCGCCCAACGAATATCTTTATCGCGATGCGGCCACCTATACCATTGCCATATCTCCATCGGACAATCCGGATTTCGAGAGCGGCAAAGGTCCGTGGTATAGCGATTGGGGACAAATCTATGCTGCCACACTAGGTACCGCAAACAGCGGCGTGGCGGGCGATCTCCGCGGCTCCTACTATCCGGGCGAGACCAGCTACTGGGGCAATCTTCAGCCGGCGCTTGCCTACGCAGTCGAACACAACGTTCCTGGCGCACTTCAGGCGTACGAAAGAATGACAGGCGCTTCGAACTGGAAGGATATGGTTGCTGCATTGAATAACGCCCCTGTATGGGCTGTCAGGCCCCGTAATGCTCCATGATCAATGGTGACCATCGCCGCAACCGTTGGCTGGCCTGCGCGTGTGAAGTTGGGTGCCAACGCACCGTTGTCTGGCCCAAACTCGAAAACGGAAAACGGAGTTCCTGAGGGAACCCGGATCATGCGGCAACCGCTGCGAAACCCAAGATATAGATCGAAACAAGATGGCCCAATCCTTATCCAATTCCTTCGTCGTCCGGGTCCAGGAAAACCCTGCTGTCAAGCCTTTGCCCGCATGGGTACCGCCTGCCGGTTATTTTGCAGACGTACCCATGCTGAACAATCCGGCCGACGTCCGCCCGGCCATCTACGGTGCCAGCGACACGATGAACGGCCCGTTCATTATCTGGGGAGGCAGCGCAATATTGCGTGATTACAGCGATCTGGGTGCGCAGGTCTATTACTCCGGAGGCCACGAATCGTCGGGCGGCGAGTCCAATGTGCAAATGTCCTTGATCTGCGATTTTTCTTCGTTGACGTGGAGTGTAAAAAACCTGCCCTTGTCGGCCAACATTTCGTCCAGTTTCAACAGCGCCGGCCTCGCTCCGGATTCCACCCCGTACAACCCGCATACCTACCTCGGGCTGCAAGAAATGCCGGCAGGGTGGGGCGGCGGTGCGAAAGGTACGCTTGTATCGTTCTTCTGGGCCGGATCCAGCTATCCGAACAGGATCAATCTCCTGGACGTCTCGAAGGAAATCAACGGCTATTCGCAGTTGCCGACATCACAGCCGGCGAACTCGGAGCCGACGCGGATTTCGTTTAGCAGCAACGGCCGGGCAAGCGGAGGCACGTATCCAATTACCGTGATGGACGAAAGCCGGCAGGGATGGTGGGCAGCCACCAATGGACCGGTTGATTACACCTTGTTCATCAACCGGCAAGGCCAGATTACCCAGTTCCCGGCATTGGGCGGCAATACGCAGGATGCTGCATTGGTGTTGTGCAAGTCCTTGAACCTGTTGGTAATGATCAATGGCGGATATGCGAATTCCAGCGCCCCGCGCAGGCTATATATCCGCGATCTGTCGACCGGTACGGTCACCAGCAGTACGACTGCCGGCCGGATTCCCAATCTTGGGATCGGTTACGACGGAAGTACGGTGCCGAATTACCACCGCGCCGGCTCCATGGGACTGCAATGGGTCGATGAACTCGGATGCGTGGTCGGGCTGGATGAAAGCACGTCGCCGCCATCGGTCGTCAAGCTCAGTCCGCCGTTAAACAGTCCTGCAACCAGCCCCTGGACATGGAGCACCATCTCATTGAAGCATTGGGTGGACGGGAATCCGAATGGACAATCCCAACTGCAGTCCGTACGAAATTCCGTATGGTCGAAATTCCGATGGGTGCCCTCGCTGCGGGCGTTCGTCTACGGTACAGGCAAAGACCGCAAGCCGCAGGTCATCAGGATTGCATAGCCGTCTGCGGCTTCCTGAAGAAATTCCGTGCCATATGCGTCACGAATCGCAGCTGCCTCTTGTCCCACGGCGTGAAGCGAGGAAGTTGATATGGGTCGGATTGTGCATCGGCGGCTCCCCATGACGTCGACACTGCGGCGTCGAACCCAAGCGCCTTGACGATCTCGACATGCGGGTGCAGGTAGTCCTGCAGGGGTTTGCCGTTGGGATAAGCAAAAAGACGTACGGGCGCGCATATGATGGACTCCAGCACGTCCCTTCCCGCCGCGATTTCGTTCTTTGCCTCTGATTCGTCCAGACTGGCCAGAATGGGGTGGTGCGCGGTATGGCCACCGATGCCCATGCCGGCGCTGTGAAGAGTTTTCACCTGGGACGTCGTCATCATCAGGTTCGACGGTAGCGATATGCGCAGATGGTCGCACATGCCGTCGATGCGGGATTGCCGCGCTGCCGGAGGAAGATATTTCAGTTTGCCAAGCAGCGTCGAGATGGCTTGCCGGCGCTGAGCCGTTGTTGCGATGGCGAATTGCCCCATATCGATCTTTTCGAGGTCGAGCGTGTCGCCGGCGGCATTGCGCACAAGTTCAATCACCGTATCGTTCCACATCCTCCCTCCGTCCAGGAAACCTGTCGCTATAAAGAATGTTGCCGAAACCTGATGTCTTTGCAGAATCGGCAGGGCGACTTCCGCATTATCCGCATAACCGTCGTCGAAGGTGATTGATGCAGCACGCGGTGGAAGTTTGCCGTTTCGTAGTGCCTTGACTGCGTCCGATAACGGGATGATGTTGAAGCAGTTTTTCAGCAGGGCGATCTGGCGATCAAAATCCGCTGCATCCACTTCGCCCGGGAACAAGGGATCGCGTTGCGGCAGTACGCGGTGATAGATCAGTATCGATAAGCGCGCACGCTGGCCGCCCGGCGACAGGACACTCATCATCGTCCTTCCAAGGTGCGATGGCCAATGTTGTTTAGCACTTTCAGTCATAAGACCAGTGCCAGCAGTAGGATTCGACATCTGGCTGTCCTGTAATGCGAGCGGGGCTCGCGAGCGCGTTATGCCTGGCGACCATGCTACTGGAGGGTTTTCGAAGCGGTCGGCGTCAATGCAGGCACGTCCTGCCTGGCGATATCTGCGAAAGTCGAACCGGCAAGCCGTGCTTCGGACTTCAACTGCTCTTCGATGACTCTGCGTGTGAGCACCAACGCGGCCATGAGGTAATAAGGCACATCAAAATAAAGCAGGCTAAGGAACGCGCCTCCGACCGCAAAGCCGATCAGGCTGACCTGAACCATTGCCGCGAGGTGGTAGGCCCATTTCAGATCCTCACGTTTTCTGGTGTGACGCACGATCCAGCTGCCGCATCGCCATGTCAGAAAGCCGAGCAGCAGATACAGTCCGAGACCGACAAACCCGTGTTCGCCGAGCGCCTGGAAGTAGATGCTGTGAGCGGCATGCACATCGGTCGGAATTGGCGCATATCTGCCGAACACTTCGAGATCGTAGATTTCAAATCCGCCCCCGACCAGCGGTCGGTCCTTGGCCAGGTTGTAAGCCATCATCCATGCATTGATGCGGCCCATCGCAGAGCTGTCTTCCTTATAGGTGGAGATCGTGTCCATGCGTTCGGTCCACTGATCGGGCATGAACGCAACGAGTATGGGTATCGAAATTACCATCAGCATTCCGAGGACAAGCTTTTTGCTGCTCTTCAGCCACAGAAAGCCGGCCATTGCGGCGATGGCCAGCAGGGCCCCGCGTGAGTACGATCCAAGGGCTGCGAATGCGCACAGCAATATGGCGATGGTCAGCCCGTGCCTGATCCACTTTTTCTCCGTCATGATTTGCAGATAGTGCATCAATGGAATCACCATAATCAATGCAAGCGCTATCTCGTTGTTCCCGCCGATGAAGGTGTCTGCCGGACCCCATACCCGATACTGCCCGCCGCTCATGACGGTGAAGATTCCTCCTTTGACCCCGAAAAACCCCAATGAAAACACCAGGACGATAATCAGTAATTCGATGTGCCGTCTCGTCTTCAACAGCATGAGTGTAACGACGGTCATCAACATGATCTTGATGACCCTGTTCCAGTTGCCGTACACCTGATCCGGATGAATCGCAAAGACGGTCGAGACGTTCATCCAGAAGATGAACGCGATCAGCACCAAGGTGATGGGTGTGATTGGAAGGCCCTTGCGGTCCTTTGTCAGCACCAGGCTTAGCAGCGTGGTTGCAGCGATGATTGCTGCGAAGGGGAAAGTGGTTGCGAAGCCCCAGCTTTCACGGTGAGGGTTCATCACGCTGATCCACACCCACATCAGGATGCCGATATACGGCCTCTTCAAAATGAAGGGGAGTGAACCGAATACGATAAGGGTGACGGCGAGATCTCTCATTGGCCGGAAATGGGCGTGATCAGGGAGCGGGCGTAAAGTGGCGAGAGGGAAGATTCCAGCTTTGTAATCATCCGCCTCGCTGTCCGGGCCAAGTATATTACAACCAGGCATTTGTTAGTGATTTGGCAAAGATAAATAGAACCGACCTGCAGTTTATGCTCATCGGTTCAGCCTCATGGAACAACTGACCCGAATTCACCGCACGCTTCAAACGTAAACATTAAAAGGCTGTCAAGCGCGTAATGTTGTTATATTTTCATTTTCGCCGATGTCTTTTGTTGTCAAAAATATTAGAATCCCACCCGCCATTCTGTAGATAGATGCGGTGTCCCAATAACGTTGGCTCGTTCAAAACCGGCCGCTTATCTAAGAAAGGAGAGTTCTGAACCAATCAACATAAGGGAGTGGGTGCGGCATGAGCAAAGTGGCAGTTGTTATTCCGTTTTTTCAGCGAGAGCAGGGTGTTCTCCTCAGGGCGGTTCAGTCCGTGTTCGCACAGTCCTTCGTCGATTTCCACATCTTCGTCGTCAACGACGGTTCGCCTATTTGTCCAAAGGCGGAGCTTCGTTCGTACCTCGACCGAAATGAGCCGCGCCTGACGATCATCGACCAGAACAACGCGGGTCCCGGCGCAGCCAGGAACCGTGGATTGGACATCCTGCCCGCCGGTACGGAATACGTCGCGTTTCTTGATTCAGATGACGAATGGCTCGCGGGACACCTTGATAATGCCGTTGCAGCACTGGATGAAGGCTACGATTTTTATTTCTCGGATTTCTATTTTTCCGATTTCAAGGAAAAAAGCGCATTCACCAGAGCCGGAAGGATCCCGCTCACCGAGCACAAAAAGCTGCCGTCGCATGACAACTTGTACGAATACACCGGCGACATGGCAGACCAGATACTGGTGCGGGGGAATGTAATCGGTACATCAAACGTCGTGTATCGCTACCGCACGCATTCTCGCTTGCGCTTCCGAACAGAATTCTTCAACGGGCAAGACTACCTTTTTTGGCTGGATTTTTTTGCTGCAGGCGGCAGGGCGATCTTTTCATCGGCCATCGAGTGCAACTGCGGCGTCGGCGTCAATATCTTTGCAGGCGCCGGATGGAATACCGACCGCTCACTCGACAGGCTGCGCAATGAATTGAAGCTGTGGACATCAGTGGATTCGATTTTCAAGCTTGCGAGTACGCGAAAGGCTGCCAACGTGCGGCGTATACGCCGTATCCGATGCAGCATCGTGCGCGACATTCTGCATCGCATCGCCCATCGGAAGACGGTTCATCTACGTATTTTGGCTGACATAATTTGTATCGATCCTGTTATTCTTCTGGTAATTCCTACGTTGACGGGAAGGATCATGATCGAACAACTTAGCGGGCGATTCCGGCCCCGGTCCCAATGAAAGACAGCGAAATCCTTGAACGACATCGATAAGAAAATTGCGAAGGGCGCTGCATGGATGGTGTCGTTCAAGCTTGTAGACCGTGGTCTGGGTTTGGTCAGCACCATCGTGCTTGCTCGCCTTCTCGTTCCCGAGGATTTCGGGCTGGTGGCGTTGGCGATGCTCCTGGTAGGGGCGCTGCAGCTTCTTGTCTCGTTCAGTTTCGATGTTTCATTGATCCAGAATCCGGATGCGGGTCGTGATGAGTTCGATACTGCGTGGACCTTCAATGTGATCTTTGCCCTGGCGTGCGCCGGACTGCTCGCGCTGGCAGCGCCGTCTGCCTCGGGGTTCTACCGTGAGCCCCGGCTCGAACTGGTCATCTACGTTCTTGCCGCCGGATTCGCCCTCCAGGGTTTCGCGAATATCGGGCCGGTGATTTTTCGCCGCGAGATGCGCTTCGACCGTGAATTCAAGTTCTTGCTCGGCAAGCGCATGGCCAGCCTGCTCGTTACGCTTCCGCTTGCCTTCGTACTCAGGAGTTACTGGGCGCTTGTGATCGGCCAGCTCGCCGGTACGCTGATCTCGCTCGTGCTTTCCTATACGGTGAGCGATTATCGGCCGCGTTTTTCGTTAGCTGCAAAGCTGGCGCTATTTCATAGTTCGAAATGGCTGATGATCAATAACATCGTTCATTTTTTGAATGCGCGTACGCCGGAATTCGTCATTGGCAGGCTTGAAGGACCACAGGCACTCGGCATTTACGCCATCTCTACTGAAATCTCTACCTTACCGACCACCGAACTGGTTGCGCCAATCAACCGCGCTGCTTTTCCGGGGTACTCGCGCGTGGCATCCCGGCTCGAAGAGCTGCGCGCGAGCTCCCTCAATGTGATCTCCATGATTGCGCTGTTTGCCCTGCCGGCTGGACTGGGCGTATTTGCCGTGGCGGATCTGATGGTGCCGGTGGTACTCGGTCCGAAATGGCATGCCGCTATTCCGCTTATCCAGGTTTTAGCGGTCTATGGGGTTATCCAGGCTCTCCAGACCAATATCGGTTATGTCTATATGGCACTGCGGCAGAACCGGATCATCACGGTAACCGCCTGTCTGCAGTTCGCGACGTCGGCCGTTTTGCTATTCGTCGGAATAAGAAACTGGGGGGCCCTTGGCGCAGCGTGGGCATTGTTGGCAACTGTATTGATCATGATCCCGGTGAACCAGGTACTTATCGCAAGACATCTTGGACTCAGCGGCCTTGATTTTTGCCGAAAACTGTTTCGGCCCGCGCTTGCTTCCACGGTCATGGTAATTGCAGTCTGGACGCTGAAGCTGAATCTGAATTCAGGCGGGAAGGTGAGCTTGATCGGCCTGCTGATTTGTTCGCTTGCCGGTGCGCTGGTTTATACGATTGTGCTGTATTTGCTATGGAGGTCCGCAGCCCAACCGAACGGACCGGAACGTGTGTGCTTTCTAAAGGTCGAGAATGTTTTACGCAAGTACGGAATTTCTCTCCGGCTCGTCAGCACTTGATCCAACATTCGAAAAACGCAACTCATTTGTCCGGACCGATCGGTTCCGGTGAATCACCAGGGAGCGAGTATGTCTTTGCGAAAGATGCTGGGAAAATCGGTCACCACGATGGCTGCAAGGCGCGGATATGAAATGATCCCGTTCTGGAAAATGGCCGAACGGCCCCTGGTCAGGCATTTGCAACAGGTATTCGCGCGCTACGGAATAGACACGGTCATAGACGTCGGCGCCAACAAAGGCCAGTTTCATGACCTGATACGGAATGACGTAGGGTTTCGTGGACGGATTCACTCGTTCGAACCGGTAAGCAGTTATGCGGAAGGACTGAAGAAGAAATCCGTTTCCGACACCGCATGGAAGATCCATCCATATGCACTAGGGAGTGCACCCGGCACGGCGGAGATCAATGTCACCCGATCGCCTGGCTTGAACTCGTTTCTCGCGCCACGAAAAGATGTCGTTACCGGCTTCTGGAACGACGATTCGATCTCCGGCGTGGAAAAAGTGGCGATACGTACACTGGATGACGTCCTGGCCGAAGAGGGCATTGACTGCAGTCGGCAGGGCGTGTACCTGAAACTGGATACGCAGGGATTCGATCTGGAGGTCATCAATGGCGCCGGCAGGTCGATCAATGGCATAAGGGGCTTGCAAACCGAGGCATCCATCCGACCCATCTATCACGGCATGCCGACTTACGGTGAAACTCTGCAGAAGTTGAATGAACTGGGGTTTGCCCTATCGGGTATGTTTCCCGTCACGAGCGATGAGTCGCTTCGCCTGGTAGAACTGGATTTTGTATTCATTAACAATCATTTCACATCGTTGCTGCGGAACAATTAATGCTCGGACGCGCATTTCGAGCTGTTGCCACACAGGGGGAAGTCGTGTTTTTATTCAATGAGGGAGTGCTGGCGTGAGCCGGCACGAGGAACAGCCAGGTTACCTGTTCGTCTTGCCGTGGTCCATCGCGCATCCGGGAGGGGTGAACCAGGTTGCCGCCAATTTGTACCGGCAGGTGCATGGCCATCAATTTTTCAAACCTTTCCTTCTCATTGCGGATTGGCGCGGCCGCACACTGTCCCTGAATCACGAGCACGGGTTCGACACGGCTTATTATCGTTTGCGCGCCCCGTCCGGTCATGAACACTTGGCGAAAACCATGTTGCTCTTCCTGGTTACCGCGCCATTCAGGTTGCTCTCGCTTTGGCGATTCCTGCGGGCGAAAAACGTCGAAGTGATCAACCCGCATTATCCGACGCTCGATTGCCTCAATTTTTCCTTACTTAAGTTTCTCGGCTTGTACAAGGGCAAATTCGTCCTTTCCTTTCACGGTGCGGATATCGCGAATGCCGGTCGTTCCCAAGGATGGGAGAGAATCTGCTGGAAGCTGCTGATGCGGTCATCTGATGCCATCATCACCTGTTCGAACAATCTGGCTGGCGCCGTTGCTGCATTCATGCCAGAAATCGCTTCCAAGGTTCATGTTGTTCATAACGGCGTCGACATTAATAAGATCGTTGCTGATGTGGACCGAGGTGTCGATGTCGATGCCATAGTCTCCAGCAATCCGTTCATCCTGAACATTGCGACCTTTGAGCCCAAGAAAGGGCAGGACGTCCTGATACAGGCATTCCATCGTATCCATGTCGAGTTTCCCGATATGCGGCTGGTATTGATCGGACGCTCGGGTGAAACGGAAATGTCGTTGCGCAGTCTTGCGCAAAAGCTTGGAGTTGCCGACAAGGTCGTCTTTATCAAGGACCTGGAGCACCGCAAAGTAACCGCAATCCTGGAGAGAGCGCGAATATTTGCCCTTCCATCACGGATCGAACCCTTCGGCATCGTCGTCCTCGAAGCCGGTATTTTCAATGTTCCCGTAGTGGCATCGGCGGTGGGGGGCGTTCCGGAGATACTGCAAGATGGCGTGACCGGATACCTTGTCCCGCCGGATGATCCAAACGCACTGGGAGCCAGGCTTGCGTTTTTATTGCGCGACCAAGCCGAGCATGGCCGGTTAGCGCGGAATCTGCAGTGCCATGTACGCGAAAAGTTTGACTGGATACATGCCCATGCACGTTACATGGATGTTGTGAAGGTTTGAGATAAGGCGAGCGGCATTGATGGCGGTGCAAGGAGATTGTCATTTGGACGGCACGGATAAGGACCTTCATATGGTGAAAAGCGAAGTGTTGCGGCTGGAACGTCACGACTGGACGGTTGCGATATTTGCAGCGCGTGAAACTGCCGGGACGTTGGCTTCCTGCCTGCAGGCCGCGTTGAAATCCTGTGGGTCTCGACGGACGGTGATCGATGTGCTGGTGAACGGAAATCGGGCTCTCGCCGATCAGTTCTCAGAGTATGTTGACGAATTCAGGCGTCGGCGAATGGACAATCAGACTACGGACAATGCAGTCGTGCGGGTATGGTTCATTCCGTTCGGCGATAAGGCGCATGCATGGAACGTCTATCTGCACACCATATGGCCGGGCGGCGATGTAGGTTATTTTATCGATGGATACGTGCAGGTTCGGCCGGATGCTTTCCTCTTGCTTGACGAAGGATTGACGACCACAACAGGGGCCTTGGGTGCCACCGGCATTCCGACATCGGGACGGTCTGCGCGCAACCTGGCGAGCCAAATGCTGACTGAAGGCGGCATGCACGGCAACCTTCATGCGATACGCGGCTCTGCCATAAGTAATCTAAAACAAACGGGATTCCGCCTTCCTCTTGGTTTATACCGGACCGACTCCCTGATCGGTGCCGTCTTGATGTTCCGGCTTGATCCGGCCAAAAACGAATGGGATCCGAAACGGGTGTTTGTACATCCACAGGTGACCTGGCATGTGGCATCGGCGTCCTTGTGGACATTGAAAGATCTGTCGGCGCAGTACAAAAGAAAATTGAGGCAGGCGCAGGGTGCGCTTGAGAATCGGGCCGTCCGTGAACACCTCGCGATCGGCAAGCGTGACCCGGTACTGCTTCCTCGAACAACAAATGAACTTGTAAATCGCTGGCTCGCCGCTCATCCTGAGCAAGCTACACAAGCTTTTGTCAGTCAGCCACTTACTTTTTATGCGGCACGCAAGCTTCGGCAGCATCGCGACTGGAGTATCGCTGACCTGCCACCCGTTCTTGCCTACGAATTCCGCCCGTAGTGCAATGCTTGTTCTTCAACATCACTCGGGTAATAATTCCGACTGGACGATGTTCAGATTACTCTCTTTACGGGGCGTGAAATGGCAAACAAGATTGCGGTTGTTATTCAGTTCTACCAGAAATCGGAAGGTATCCTGCTGAAGGCTGTCCGGTCGGCACTTGGGCAGACAGGGGTAGGGGAAGTCAAGATCTACGTCGTGGACGATGCGTCGCCCGTACCCGCTCGCAGGGAATTGCAGGCACTGATCGACGCCTACCCCTCCGCCATCGACATCATTGAACAGCCCAATGCCGGTCCGGCAGCAGCCCGCAATCGTGGCCTCGATAGCATCGGCACTGAGGTCGAATACGTGGCATTTCTCGATTCCGACGACGAGTGGGTGGACAACCACTTGTCCAACGCCATGCGGGCTTTGGATGCCGGTTTTGACTTCTACTTCTCGGACCACTTCCAGTTGAATCAAACTGTCAGCGCGTTCAATCGTGCCGGCAGAATCGACGTGGCACGGCATCCCCGTATCGGGGATGCGGATATGCTGCATGCCTATTCCGGGGACATGTTCGACCAGATCCTGATGGGCAATATCATCGGCACATCGACGGTGGTCTATCGGTACCGGAAATTTTCGGATTTGCGATTCAGGGAAGAGTTTGTGTACGCAGGCGAAGATTATCTTTTCTGGTTGGAGCTGGCCCGCCTTACGGAAAGAATCGCGTTTTCCTCTGCCTGCGAATGCAAGTATGGTCCCGGTGTCAACATATTCTCCGGCTCCGGGTGGGGGACCGAAAAATCTCTGATCAGATTGCATCACGAGATGAAATTCAAGAAGGCGTTGAACAAGCTGTTTCGGCTATCGGATGAACAGGCCAGAAGCACTGAACAAGCCGTCCAGGCCCTGCGCAAGAGCTTCGTCGCTGATGTCCTGCACCGGGTTGCGCACCGCAAGCCACTTGATATCGATGTGCTGCGTAAGCAATTGCAGGTTGATCTGCAAACCTTTGCCTATTTCCCTTTTATTGCGATCTCTACTGTACTCCGCCGGGGACGTTGACGCCCCGGCAGTCAGGCTTTGCCGTTGATCGTTCAGGATGATTCGCTGCAAAGCAAGTACGAGTCTGGTCAAGCACTGGCAAGTGCCGTACGTGCATTCAACACCTGCCTGAACAACGCAATTTGTCCCTTCGTCGTGTCGTCCCAACTAAACTTTTCCGCGTAGCGTCGGGTCGCCATGCGATCCGGATACGCGTTACGCAGATCGCTTACCGCCTGCGCCAAGGCAGCCGGCGATCGCTCATTCATGAGCAGCCCCGCGTCCGGCGATGCGACGACTTCCGGTGTGCCCCAGACCTTGCTTGCGACGACCGGCGTGCCGCAGGCCATCGATTCGAGCAATACGTTCGCCCAACCTTCACGGCTCGATGCCAAGATACTCGCGTCGGCGGCTGTGTAATATTTCTTTAACTCCGCATGGGGTATGGCGCCGAGAAAGGTAATGCGATCGGAGACGCCGAGGTGGCGGGCCAATGCTTCCAATCTGCCTTGTTCCGGCCCGCTTCCGGCAAGAAGCAGGCGCACGTCCGGGAGCAGGGGCAGGGCGCCGACGATCAGTTCGTGGCCTTTGACCGGCACCAGGTGGCCGACGGAAATCAGGGTAAAGCCTTCCAGGCCGAGTTCCTTGCGCTGAGCTTCCTTGTCGAGGGGGCGGAACATCGTAAGGTCCACGCCGTTGCGAAGGGGAGTGATGCGGTCCGCTTCCACGCCGAGCGCGACCATTTCCTCTTTCAGTGCATTGCAGACCGTGATGATGCCGTCCGCATTCTGTGCCGCCCATACGATCATCCGTCGTGGAAGGTGGTGACGGGGAATCAGGGAGATGTCGGAGCCGCGCGCGGTAATGACAACCGGCTTGTTGAAATATTTACCCAGCATGACCGCGGCGACGCCGTCCGGATAGAAGTAGTGGGCATCGATCGCATCAAAGTCGTAACCTTCGTCGATGATGCGTGCAATCGTCTGCTTGGCGGCGGCTGCCATGAAGAAGGGAGCGCTGGTCATGCCCACCTTGGGAATCAGCGGATAGCGCGGATGGCGCACGTGGATGCCGAAGCGGACTTCTTCCCGCGGCGGACGCGCGAATTTCGCATAGCGACCGAAGCTGGCGTGGTCGAACGGAAACCAGGGAACCGGCGCGACGACCCGCGATTCCACTTCGCCGCTGGCGACCAGATGCCGCAATCTCGTCTCGACGAAGATAGCCTGGTTCGGCGACGCGGTATTGGGAAACAGCGTAGTGAAAGTAAGCAGCTTCATGGTCGCCTGATCTTGAGCAAGCCGTCATACACAGGCTGGTACCGGCGGACGCTGGCGCCCCAGTTGCGTTCTGCTTCAACGAACTGCCTGGCCGACTGACGAAGGGTGGGCCACTGCTCGGGCCTGGCAAGCAACTCCAGCACCTTTTTCGCCAGTGCATCCGGATTGCCGGCTTCGAACAGGCATCCGGTGACCCCATCGGTGATCAGTTCACGATGGCCGCCGACATCCGATGCGGCAAGAAGACGGCCTTGCGCCATGGCTTCCAGCGGTTTGAGCGGAGTGACCAGATCCGTCAGCCGCATTTTTATGCGTGGATAGACCAGCACGTCCACCAGGTTGTAGTAACGCTGCACTTCGCTATGCGGGACGCGTCCGGTGAAAATCACCTTGTCCCGGAGGTCCAGTGTTTGCGCCAGCCTCTTCAGTTCGGTCTCTTGGGGACCGCCGCCGACCAGCAGGACCCGCACATGCGGGTTCACGGCCAGAATTCGAGGCAATGCCTGAAGCAGGATCGGCAGACCCTCGTAGGCATAGAATGAACCGATAAAACCCAGCACCACTTTGCCTGCAAGCCCGGTCTCTGCTGCCAACGTCGGGTCGGGGCTGCCGCCGGTACTGAAGTTTGAAGTGTCCACAGCATTCGGAATCACGGTGATCTTGTCCGAACCTATGCCGCGGGTGACAATTTCCCCGCGCAGGCCTTCGCAGATCGTGGTGATTGCGTCGGCGCGCCGCAAAGCATGCGTCTCCATTGCGCGCGTCAGGCGGTATCGCATCCCCCATTCGGTGCTGGTGCCATGGTCGACGGCCGCGTCTTCCCAGAATGCGCGGACTTCATAGAGAATGGGAATGCGAAGGCTTTTCCCAACGCGCAGCGCCGCGATGGCATTGAGCGCCGGCGAGTGTGCATGCAATATGTCCGGCTTGACTTCGGCCGCGACCTCCTTCAGGCGCGATGTCAGGCCGTTGATCACGGAGATCTGGTCAAGCAGCGGCATTTTCCCGAATGGCGAACTGGCGGGCGCCGTCCGGTGGAAGTTCCAGCCATCGACCGACTCCATGCCGGTCTTGTTGACGCCCTGTTTTGCCGAGGTGATGTGGTGCGTTTCCCATCCGAGCTGGCGTTGCTCCTTCAGGATCGATAAGGTGCGGAAGGTGTATCCGCTGTGCAGCGGAATCGAATGGTCGAGGATGTGAAGTACGCGCATGGATTCAGATCACTTCAAGCGGCGGTTCGGAGGTGCGTTGCTTGCGCACGGCATCGGCGCCGTCGCCGTGCAGCTCCTTGCGAAGGAAGGCTTCAAACATGAGCAGGGTCCAGAGCGGTGCGCTGTAATCTCGCCTGCCGGACTCGTGCATCTCCACCATTTCCCTGAGAAAGGCGGTATTGAAAATGCCGGTTTCGGCCAGCGTCGGTCCAAGCAACGCTTCCCGCACGCGCTGCCGCAGGGGGCCGCGGAACCAATTGCCGATCGGCACGGCAAATCCCATCTTGTCTCGATAAAGAATATCGTCAGGCAGGTGCGGCTCAAGGCTTTTCTTGAAAATGTATTTGCCTTCGCTGCCTTTCAGCTTGATGGAAGACGGCAGTCCCGAGATCCACTCGACCAGCTTGTGGTCCAGCAGCGGAACCCGTACCTCCAGTGCATGGGCCATGCTGGCACGGTCCACCTTGGTCAGGATGTCGCCCGGAAGGTAGGTTTTCATGTCGAGGTACTGAATCATCGACAGGGGATCATCGGTAGGCGACCCGTCGGCATGGCCGCGCATGACGTCGATGGCGCGATAGCCTTGCAAGTCCGAGCGGAACTTTGCGCTGAACAGTTGTTCTCTCACCCGGTCCGGCATTATCGAGACCCCGTGGAAATAGCCTTCCACCAGGTCACGTGCCAGCGCTTCGAACGTGGTCTTGGCCCGGAACACGCGCGGCGCCCAGTCGGCTTTCGGGTAGTACTTGCCCAACATGCCGAATACCGGTTTGCGGAAGCCGGCGGGCATCGTTGAGCGCACCCGATCTTCCGCCATTGCATATTTGTAGCGGCGGTAACCGGCGAGGTTTTCGTCTCCGCCGTCTCCGGAGAGCGCAACGGTTACCCGCTTTTTTGCCAACTGGCACACGCGGTAGGTTGGAATCGCCGAACTGTCGGCATACGGTTCGTCGTAGAGCTCGGCCAGTGTGTCGAGCAAGGAATAATCATCCTTGTCGACCATGTCCGTGTGATGGCGGGTCTTGTATTGCGCAGCCACCTGTGATGCGTATCGGGATTCGTCAAACCCCGGATCGTTGAAGGAAATCGAGCAGGTATTGACCGGTTCGTTCATCAGGCCGGACATTATCGCCACCACGGCACTGGAGTCGACGCCGCCGGACAGGAAGGCGCCCAGCGGCACCTCGGCAACTAGGCGAATTCGAACCGCTTCCCGCAGGCGCTCTATCAGTTCCGAGCCGGCATCCTGTTCGGACATCGGCGCATGTGGTGCGAACGGAACGTCCCAATACCGCTTCGATTGCGGCATCGGCTGGCCGAAGCGGAGGGTCAGCGTGTGGCCCGGCGGCAGTTTGAATGCGTTCCTGTAGATGGTTTTCGGTTCCGGAATATAGCCGTAGGCAAAATAATCCTCGACCGCGCGTGGATCGATCTCGCGCTGGATTCCGGGATAAGCGAGAAGCGACTTCAATTCGGATCCAAAAACGAACATACCGTCGGGCAGCATGGAATAAAACAGCGGTTTTACCCCCAACCGGTCGCGCGCGAGGAACAGGGTGTTTTTATTGCGGTCCCAGAGTGCGAATCCAAACATGCCCCGAAAGCGGTCGACACATGCTTCGCCCCATTGCTCCCATGCATGGACGATCACTTCCGTGTCGCAGTGGGTGCGGAATGTGTGCCCCAGTTCGACCAGATCCGCCATCAGTTCGACATAGTTGTAAATTTCACCGTTGTAGACGACGACAACGCTATGGTCTTCATTGAACAGCGGCTGCTGTCCGGAGGACAGGTCGATGATCGACAGCCGGCGATGGCCCAGTCCCACGCCCGGCTCCGTATGCAATCCGCCTTCATCGGGGCCCCTGTGGTGCTGGGACTCGTTCATGGTATGAAGGAGCGAGCGGTCGATGTCCCGCTTGCTCCGGGTATCGACAATACCGACTATTCCGCACATGATCTGCTGAGCTCCCTGACTTTGATTTTTCGTTCAAATAATGAATCGTACATTTCCAGATACTGGTCCAGCATGCTGGCCATGCTATATCGTTTCGTGACGCGTTCCAGTCCGGCTGCACCATGGTGGGCCGCCAGTTCCGGCTTCTCGACGTAGGCAGCGATGGCCTGCGCAAGCGCATTCGGATCGCGCGATGGAACGATTTGCCCGGTGACGTTTTCCTGCACTACCTCCGGAATGCCGCCGACGCGCGTTCCGACCACGGGCAACCTGGTCGCCATCGCCTCGAGAGCGGAGCCCGGCGTGCCTTCAGCGATGGATGACAGCACGAAAACCGAAAAGGTGCGGAGGATTTGTGCCACATCGGTCCGGGCTCCGGGAAGCCACACCTTGTCCACAATTCCCGCGGCGGCCACTTTTTCACGAAGTGCCGGCATTAATGGGCCATCGCCGATGATCGCGAGGCGCAAGCGCCCGCGGTATTCAGGCAGCATGGCGCGCAGCGCAATGAAGGCATCTACCAGCCCGGGATGATCCTTCACATCCTGAACCCGTCCGACCGTGCCAATGACAAAGCTGCCAGCCGGGATATCGCCATATTCCGCGCCTGACGGCGCAATGCCTGGTTTGTATTTGCTGGTGTCGATGCCGTTATGGAGCAATCGGCTTTTCGCTTCCGGAACACCGATGATATTTTTGTTCCAGGCCGCCAGATCAGCCGAATTCGAATAGCAGCAGTCGTAGAACGGTATCAATGCCTTGCGCAGCAAATTGTGCTTGCGGTTTTTCCCTTCCGGGTCGCTTGCATCCCTCCCATGAGAACCGCTGATGCGGACCGGAACGCCGGCAAGCGCGGCTGTCGCCCCGTATTCCGCTGCCGCGAGATTATACGTATGCAGGATGTCAGGTTTCAGTTCGCGCAGCAGCCGCCATAATTTCCGGTGTGTCCCCAGGCTCAAACCTGACGCCTTGTTAAGCGAGAACAGAGCGACGCCGGGCTTGGTTATTTTTTTATGGAAATCGGTGTAGTCGGTAAGGCAGATGACCGCATGGCGGTATCGATCGGCCGGTATGCGGTTGATGCGTTCGACCAGCATTGTTTCCAACCCGCCGAAATCCAGCCGGTATATGAGATGAGCAATGAGAGGTGGCGTACTCATTTTGCAGAGGCGGTAAGCTGATCGGATTTC
>NZ_DASZBA010000024.1:0-12213 GCF_035944575.1 Noviherbaspirillum sp. | reverse complement strand
GGGGTTTCGCAACGCACTGCGTTGCGCCGGCTGAATCGGAGCCGCCTATGAGCGGCGACGTGGAAAGGTTGTAAGCGAATCACCCCTACACGGGCCGCCCCCTCCCACCCTTACCCTTAAAGGGGAAGGAGCAAGCCGGTGATTACCCAGGCAGCATAAACCCATGCAAACACCCAATCCCAACTATCGGCAGGCTGTCGAACAATGCTTCCTCCGGGCGGCCTTCATCGGCGACATTGGCATGCGTCTGATCGACTGTGGACCGGGTTGGGCAGAATCGGTGCTTGAGGTGGCGCCGCGCCACCTGCAGCATACCGGCATCGTTCACGCCGGCGTGCAGACGACGATGGCCGACCATACCGGCGGCTGCGCGGCCATGACGCTCGCCGGCGGGGAAGACACCGTTCTTACGGTCGAATTCAAGATGCATCTTCTGCGCGCCGGCAAGGGCGAGTCGCTGTGGTGCCGGGCGCAGGTGCTGAAGCCCGGCAGCAAGTTCAGCATCGTCGAATCGGAAGTGCATGCGGTCAGCGATGGCAGGAGGGCCCTGGTCAGCAAGCTGATCGGCACCATGGCGATCCTGCCGCGTCAATAAAGGATTATTCATGCATATCGAAACACCTCTGCTTCTGCATCGCCCGCTGTCGGCGCGGCTCGGCAAGCAGGTGCTGCTCAAGATGGACAATCTGCAACCGTCCGGCTCCTTCAAGCTGCGCGGCATCGGTGCGATGTGCCAGCGCGCAGTCGAGCATGGAGCCAGCCATCTCGTCTGTCCGTCGGGCGGCAACGCCGGCTTCGCCGCCGCTGTCGCCGGTGCATCGATGGGTGTGCGCACCACCATCGTGGTGCCGCAATCCACCCACGAATCGGTACGCCAAACGATCCGCGATATCGACGCCGAAGTCATCGTGTACGGCGAGGTTTGGGACGAAGCCAACGAAGAAGCGCTGCGCCTGAGCATGCCGTCCGGTTCGGTGTATGTGCCGCCCTTCGATCATCCGGATATCTGGGACGGCAATGCCACGCTGATCGACGAGGCCGCTGCACAAAGCCGGGCGATGCGCACCGGGTTCGACGTCGTAATCTGCTCCGTCGGCGGCGGCGGATTGCTGTGCGGCGTGTTGCAGGGATTGCATCGAAACGATCTCGCGCATGTCCCGGTCATTGCCGTGGAAACCGAAGGTGCAGCGTCGTTGCATGCTTCCGTGCAGGCGGGGCAGCGGGTGACACTGGATGCGATCACGTCGATCGCATCGACCCTTGCTGCCAAGCGGGTGGCGCAGACGGCATTTGAATGGACGCGCCGTCATCCGGTGCACAGCGTGACCGTCACCGACCGACAGGCGGTTGATGCCTGCCTGCAATTCGCAAATGATATGCGCACCCTGGTGGAACCGGCCTGTGGCGCCGCATTGGCGGTCGCCGGCAGCGAAATGCCGGTGTTGTCGGCGTTCAAGAAACCGCTGATCGTGGTATGCGGAGGCATCGGCGTGGATTTGGATAAACTGGCGGTCTGGAACACTCAAATCAAATGACCATGCGCCCCGCCTTTCCCAAACTCCTCAGTTCGCAGATCGCGTTCGATATCGCCCGCACCATCCTCGACGGCTTCGACAAGCACTACCGGCTGTTCCGTGAAGCCAGCCGCGACGCCAAGCGGTATTTCGAGCAGCGCGACTGGAAAACCGCGCAAAAGGAAGCACGCGACCGGATCGCTTTCTATGACACGCGGGTGCAGGAATCCGTGCAGACGCTGGAGGACGAATACGATCAGGCGGAGCTGAGCGACGAAGTGTGGCGCGAAGTGAAGCTGCATTACATCGGCCTGCTGATCAACCACAAGCAGCCGGAGCTGGCGGAAACCTTCTTCAATTCGGTCTGCTGCAACATCCTGCACCGCACCTACTTCCATAACGATTTCATTTTCGTGCGCCCGGCGGTCTCCACCGAATACATCGAGCCGGAAGAAGCCGCGCCGACCTACCGCGTCTACTATCCGGCCAAGGATGGCTTGCGCTTCACGCTCAAGCGCATCATCACCAACTTCCAGCTCAACGGCACCTTCGCCGACCTTGATCGCGATGTCGGCTTCGTCGAGGCGCGCATGCGGGCGATGTTCGGCGGCGACCTGCTGATGGAGCCCAATCACCAGATCCAGGTCCTGGCCAGCCTGTTCTACCGCAACAAGGGTGCCTACGTGGTGGGTAAGGGCATCAACGGCAACCGTATTTATCCATTTGTCGTACCCATCCTGTACAACCGCAAGGGCGAACTGGTGCTCGACACGGTGCTGTTCGACCCGACGCTCATCACAGTACTGTTTTCGTTCACCCGCGCCTACTTCATGGTGGACATGGAGGTGCCGTCGGCCTATGTGCATTTCCTGCGCTCGCTGCTGCCGAACAAGCCGCGCAGCGAGATCTACACCATCCTTGGCCTGCAGAAGCTCGGCAAGGCGGCGTTTTACCGCGACTTCCTGCACCACCTGCGCTATTCGTCCGACTGCTTCGAAGTCGCGCCCGGCATCCGCGGCCTGGTGATGGTGGTGTTCGCGCTGCCTTCCTTCCCGTATGTGTTCAAGGCGATCAAGGATTATTTCCCGCCGCCGAAAGACACCACGCGCGCGATCGTCAAGGAAAAATACCTGCTGGTGAAAAACCACGATCGCGTGGGCCGCATGGCCGATACGCTCGAATATTCGAACGTCGCCTTTCCCCGGTCGCGCTTTTCCGAGGAACTGCTGGCCGAATTCAAGGAAGTCGCACCGTCGCTCGTCGAGGAGGAGGGAGATGAAATCATCATCAAGCACCTGTACATCGAGCGCCGCATGGTGCCGCTGAATATCTGGCTGACGGAAGCGGAGAAGCGCGGCGATCATGCGGCCGTCGAGCACGGTATCGTCGAATACGGCAATGCGATCAAGGAACTGGTCGGCGTCAACATCTTCCCGGGCGACATGCTGTATAAAAACTTCGGCGTCACCAAGCACGGCCGGGTCGTGTTTTACGATTACGACGAAATCGAATACATCACCGACTGCAATTTCCGCGATATTCCGACGCCGCGCAACGAGGAGGATGAAATGTCGAGCGAGCCCTGGTATCCGATTGCCAAGAACGATGTGTTTCCGGAACAGTTCGGCACCTTCCTGCTCGGCAATCCGCAGGTACGCAAGTATTTCATGAAGCATCACGGCGATCTGCTCACCGCGAAATACTGGCGGGACGCCAAGCAGCGCATTCTCGATGGCCACGTGGAAGATGTCTATCCGTATCCGCAGGAATTGCGTTTCAGTTACAAACCCCAACTCCCGGCGGTGCAAGCTGCCTGATCACTTTTAGAACAGCACTTTTAAATACAGAGGAAACATCATGAGCGATCCTGTTGTCATCGTCGGCGCAGCCCGTACTCCCATGGGTGCCTTCCAAGGCGATTTCTCCAATCTCAGTGCCGCCGACCTCGGCGCGGTCGCCATCCGCGCCGCGGTGGAGCGCGCCAACCTTGAACCGAGCCATGTGAACGAAGTCCTGTTCGGCAACTGCCTGATGGCGGGTCAGGGCCAGGCGCCTGCGCGCCAGGCGGCGATCAAGGCCGGCATCCCGGTATCCGCCGGCGCGGTGACGATGTCGAAGATGTGCGGATCGGCGATGAAGGCGGCCATGTTCGGCTACGACTCGCTGGTGGTCGGCACCAACGATGTGGTGGTGGCGGGCGGCATGGAATCGATGACCAATGCGCCTTACCTGATCCCGAAAGCGCGCGGCGGCTACCGCATCGGCCACGGCATGATGTACGACCACATGATGCTCGACGGCCTGGAAGATGCGTATGAGAAGGGCCGCTCGATGGGCACCTTCGCCGAGGAATGCGCTGCCAAATACCAGTTCACCCGCGAAGAGCAGGATGCGTATGCGATCGAATCGGTCAAGCGCGCGCAGGCAGCGACCAACGACGGCTCCTTCAAATGGGAAATCGCGCCGGTGACGGTAGCGGCCAAGGGTGGCGAGGTGGTCATCGACAAGGATGAAGGCCCGCTGAAGGCGAAGCTCGACAAGATCCCGTCGCTCAAGCCGGCGTTCAAGAAGGACGGCACCATCACCGCCGCATCCTCGTCGTCGATCAACGACGGCGCCGCCGCGCTGGTGCTGATGCGCGAATCGACCGCGAAAAAGCTCGGCTGCAAGCCGATCGCCCGGGTGCTCGGTCATGCGACGCATTCGCAGGAACCGAACTGGTTCACCACCGCGCCGGTGGGCGCGATCGAGAAGCTGTACAAGAAGCTGAACCTGACCACCAAGGATGTCGACCTGTTCGAGATCAACGAAGCCTTTGCAGCCGTGCCGATGGCGGCGATGAAGGAACATGGCATCCCGCACAACAAGATCAATATCCATGGCGGCGCCTGCGCGCTGGGCCATCCGATCGGTGCGTCGGGTGCCCGCATCATCGTCACGCTGATCGGCGCGCTGCAGAAGACCGGCGGGAAGATGGGCGTGGCGGCGTTGTGCATCGGCGGCGGTGAAGGGACGGCGATGGCGATCGAGATGGTGTAAGTGATCATTCTTTAAATCGTCAACGGCAAGGTTCCCTCTCCCTTGCAGGGATGAAGCCGGGGTTTCGCAACGCATGCGTTGCGCCGGCTGAATCGGAGCCGCTTGCAAGCGGCGACGTGGCTGAGCGCGGGGTTTTACAAAGCACTGCTTTGTGCCGCGCGAATCGGAGCCGCCTGCCAGAGGCGACGTGGAAAGGTTGTAAGCGAACCGGCTCCTTCCTCCTTTCAGGGGGAAGGTTGGGATGGGGGTAGTGAGGTCGGGCAATCGCATGCAGTCACTCAGCCTTCACACCCCCACCCTAACCCTTCCCCTACGAGGGGGAGGGGACCTGTTCAAGGTAAATTTAAGGACATAAACAGGTTTGAACCTAGACTAAAAACCCATGCCCACCGCACTCATCATCGGCGCTTCCCGCGGCATCGGCCAGGAAGCCGTCCGCCAGCTCATCGCCGCCAACTGGAACGTCTTCGCCACCGTCCGCGACGACACGGCGCTCGCCGCATTGCAGGCACAAGGTGCGCAGGCGTTCAAACTCGACGTCGCCAAGCCCGAATCGCTTGCCGGACTCGGCTGGCAGCTCGACGGCGAAAAGTTCGATCTCGCCATCTACGTGGCCGGCGTCTTCGGCCCGCGCAGCGGCGCAACGACGCCGCCGACCGTGCAGGACTTCGATCAGGTGATGCACACCAACGTGCTTGGTGCGATGCAGGCGATACCGGTCATCGCACCGATGGTGGAAGCGGCACAGGGAAAGTTCGCCTTCATCAGCAGCATCATGGGCAGCATCGACGATGCGACTTCCAGCTATGGCTGGCTGTACCGCGCATCGAAGGCGGCGCTGAACATGGCCGTCAAATCCGCCGTCG
The DNA here is from genome assembly GCF_035944575.1 of Noviherbaspirillum sp. Taxonomy (GTDB): domain Bacteria; phylum Pseudomonadota; class Gammaproteobacteria; order Burkholderiales; family Burkholderiaceae_D; genus Noviherbaspirillum. The sequence continues at coordinate 6,794 of NZ_DASZBA010000024.1, read as the reverse complement.
CCGATTATCCGAAAACGACCTTCGCGCTGCTGCACCCGGGCTGGGTGCGCACCGACATGGGTGGCGAGAATGCCTCCATCGACGTGGAGCAAAGCGTCGGCGGCCTGCTGAAGGTGATTGCCGGGCTGCGCAGTGCAGACACCGGAACATTTTGCGACTACACCGGCAAAAAGCTGGCGTGGTAGCCAACAAGGAAAACATACATGGTGCTATCCGAACAGCATGAAATGATCCGCGACGCGATGCGCAGCTTTGCGCAGGAACGGCTCGCGCCCAACGCCGCACGCTGGGACAAGGAGCATCATTTTCCGAAGGAAGAATTGAAGGGGCTGGCTGCGCTCGGCGCCTTCGGCGTGGCGGTGCCGGAAGAATACGGCGGCGCCGGCCTTGACTATGTATCGCTCGCGCTGGTGCTGGAAGAGATCGCAGCCGGCGACGGCGGAACGTCCACCGTCATCTCTGTCAACAACTGCCCGGTGTGCAGCATCGCTATGTCGGTGGCGAACGATGCGCAGAAGGAGCAATGGCTCACACCCCTGGCGCGCGGCGACATGCTCGGCGCCTTCTGTCTCACCGAGCCACATGTCGGCAGCGATGCCTCCGCGCTCCGTACCACCGCGGTACTTGACGGGGACCACTATGTGCTGAACGGCGTGAAGCAGTTCATCACCAGCGGCAAGCATGCGGATGTCGCGATCGTGATGGCGGTGACCGATAAGGAAGCCGGCAAGAAAGGCATCAGCGCATTCTGGGTGCCGACGAACACGCCCGGCTACATCGTCGCCCGGCTGGAAGAAAAACTCGGCCAGCATTCGTCCGATACCGCGCAGATCCTGTTAGAGAACTGCCGCATTCCGGCGCGCAACCTGATCGGCGAAGAAGGGCAAGGCTACAAGATCGCGCTGTCCGGCCTGGAAGGCGGCCGTATCGGCATCGCTTCGCAGTCGGTCGGCATGGCGCGCGCCGCATTCGAAGCCGCGCTGGCATATGCGAAGGAGCGCACCAGTTTTGGCAAGCCGATTTTCGAGCACCAGGCGGTGCAGTTCAAGCTCGCCGACATGGCGACGCAGATCGAAGCCGCGCGGCAGCTGATCCTGCATGCCGCCAGCATGAAGGATGCCGGCAAGCCATGCCTGAAGGAAGCGGCGATGGCCAAGCTGTTCGCCAGCGAGATGGCGGAACGCGTCTGTTCCGATGCGATCCAGATCCATGGCGGCTACGGCTATGTCAGCGATTTCCCGGTGGAGCGCATCTACCGCGATGTGCGGGTATGCCAAATTTACGAAGGCACGAGCGATATCCAGAAGATTCTGATCAGCCGCGCATTGGCGTGAATGGAGACATCATGAAAAAAGGCTACAAGGACCTGGTCGGCGAAGCGATGGCGGAGGTAAAAACCTACAGCGTGGAAGAAGCCAAGGCGAAGCTCGGCGATCCGAATGTGCAGTTCGTCGACGTGCGCGATGTGCGCGAGCTGGAGCGGGAAGGCGTGATTCCCGGCGCGTTTCCTGCACCGCGCGGGATGATCGAATTCTGGGTCGATCCGGACTCGCCGTATTTCAAGCCGGTGTTTGGCGAGAAGAAGGAATTCATCTTCTTTTGCGCGGCGGGATGGCGCAGCGCGTTGACGACGAAGACGGTGCAGGACATGGGGTTGGAGAATGTGGCGCATATCGAGGGCGGGTTCAAGGCATGGAAGGAGGCTGGTGGAGCGGTGGGGGTGAAGGAAAATAAACCGAAGAGCTGAATATTTTCCCAACCTCCGGCCGGTCCCTTCCCCCTGCCAGGGGGAAGGCTAGGATGGGGGTAGTGCGGTCGGGCAAAAGTATGCGGTCGTTCGACCTTCACACCTCCATCCCAACCTTCCCCCTACAAGGGGGAAGGAGCCAGCCGGCGGTATTTTTCACGACCCCAATGACACAACCCAAATCCATTCCCTGCCCCTGCGGCGGCAAAATCTACGACACCTGCTGCGCCCGCTTCATCGAGCGCAACCAGCTGCCGGGCACCGCCGAGGAGCTGATGCGATCGCGCTACACCGCATACACGCAGCACAACGAGCCTTATCTGAAATCGACATGGCATGCGAGCACGAGACCGCACGACAGCATTGCGCAGGATGACGGCACAAAGTGGCTCGGCCTGGAGGTGCGCAAGCACATCGCCGCCGGCGACAAGGCAACAGTGGAATTCGTGGCGCGTTACAAAGTGGCGGGGCGTGCGCACCGCCTGCATGAGATCAGCAACTTTGTACGGGAAGAAGGACGATGGTTTTACGTGGACGGTAGTTTTCCGGAGAAAAATAAATAATGACCATACTTGAAACAAAATTGAATCCGCGCAGCGAGGACTTCAAGAACAATGCCGCCGCGATGCAGGCGCTGGTCGATGACCTCAAGGCCAAGGTGGAGAAGATCGCCCTTGGCGGCGGCGAGGACGCACGAAAGAAGCACACCGCCCGCGGCAAGCTGCTGCCCCGCGACAGGGTACAGATGCTGCTCGATCCGGGCACGCCGTTCCTGGAGTTGTCGCAGATGGCGGCCTACGACATGTATGACAACGCCGCGCCATCCGCCGGCATCATCACCGGCATCGGTCGCGTCGACGGACAGGAATGCGTGATCGTCTGCAACGACGCCACCGTGAAGGGCGGCACCTATTATCCGGTCACGGTGAAGAAGCACCTGCGCGCCCAGGAAATCGCCGACCATAACAATCTTCCCTGCATCTATCTCGTCGATTCCGGCGGCGCCAACCTGCCGAACCAGGACGATGTGTTTCCCGACCGCGACCACTTCGGCCGCATCTTTTACAACCAGGCCAACCTGTCGGCAAAGGGCATTCCGCAGATCGCGGTGGTGATGGGCTCCTGCACCGCCGGCGGCGCGTATGTGCCGGCGATGAGCGACGAGTCCATCATCGTCAAGGAGCAGGGCACCATCTTTCTCGGCGGCCCGCCGCTGGTGAAGGCGGCCACCGGCGAGGTAGTCAGCGCCGAAGACCTCGGCGGCGGCGATGTGCACACGCGCCTGTCGGGCGTGGTGGATCATCTCGCGCAGAACGACATGCATGCGCTGTCGCTGGCGCGCAAGATCGTCGGCAACCTGAACCGCAGGAAGCCGTCGCAGCTCGTGCTGCGCGAGCCGGTTGCGCCGAAGTACGACACCCATGAGCTGTACGGCGTGATCCCGACCGACACCCGCAAGCCCTTCGATGTGCGGGAAGTCATCGCCCGCATCGTCGACGGCAGCGAGTTCGATGAATTCAAGGCACGCTACGGCACCACGCTGGTCTGCGGCTTCGCCCACATCCTTGGCATGCCGGTCGGCATCATCGCCAACAACGGCATCCTGTTTTCGGAATCCGCGCTGAAGGGTACGCACTTCATCGAGCTGTGCTGCCAACGCAAGATACCGCTGGTGTTCCTGCAGAACATCACCGGCTTCATGGTCGGCCGCAAGTACGAGAACGAGGGGATTGCGCGCAACGGCGCGAAGATGGTAACGGCGGTATCGACGGCGGCCGTTCCGAAATTCACCGTCATCATCGGCGGCAGTTTCGGCGCCGGCAATTACGGCATGTGCGGCCGCGCGTTCTCTCCGCGCATGCTGTGGATGTGGCCGAACGCGCGCATCTCGGTGATGGGCGGCGACCAGGCGGCGAGCGTGCTGGCGACCGTCAAGCGCGACGGCATCGAAGGCAAGGGCGGCGCATGGAGCAAGGAAGAGGAAGAGGCATTCAAGGCGCCGATTCGCGCGCAGTACGAGCACCAGGGCCATCCTTACTATGCGACGGCGCGCCTGTGGGATGACGGCGTCATCGATCCGGCGGATACCCGCATGGTGCTGGGACTCGGCTTGAGCGCGGCGCTGAATGCGCCTATCCCTGACACGAAATTCGGCATATTCAGGATGTGATCATGGACTATCAAACTCTCAACCTGCGCAGGAACGACCGCGTTGCCGTGGTAACGCTGAACCGTCCCGACATGCGCAATGCATTCAACGAAATCATGATCGCCGAGATCACGCAGGCATTCCGCGAACTGGGCGCCGACGCCGACGTGCGCGCGGTCGTGCTGGCAGCCAACGGTGTTGCGTTCTGCGCCGGGGCGGATCTCAACTGGATGAAGAAAATGGCCGGCTATACGCACGATGAAAATCGCGCGGATGCGGCGCAACTGGCCGAAATGCTGCGCACCATTTACACCTGCCCGAAGCCGGTGGTGGCGAAGGTGCAGGGCGATTGTTACGCCGGCGGCATGGGCCTGGCAGCCGCATGCGATATCACTGTTGCCATCGAGACGGCAAATTTTTGCCTCAGCGAAGTCAAACTCGGTTTGATTCCTGCGACAATCTCGCCCTACGTCATCAAGGCCATGGGCGAGAACGCGGCGCGGCGATATTTCTTGACGGCGGAACGGTTTTCGGCGCAGGAGGCGCGGCGGATCGGATTCGTGCATGAGGTAGTCGCTGCGGAGGGGCTGGATGCCGCTGTCGACGGCATCGTGACGGCGCTGGTGGCGAATAGTCCGAATGCAGTGAGGGAGGCCAAGCGGCTGGTGCGGGACGTGGCCGGACGCGAGGTGAGCGAAGCATTGATTGCCGAGACGGCAGAGCGGATTGCGGAGATACGGAGTTCGGAGGAGGGGAAGGAAGGGGTGCGGTCGTTTCTGGAGAAGAGGAAGCCGGGGTGGGTGGGGTAGGCTGGTGCTTTAGTAGTTTATGGCTCGACCTTCACACCCCATCCTAACCTTCCCCCTACAAGGGGGAAGGGACCTTGCGGAGCTTGGCTCACCCGAGTCGGTTATGCAACTAAGATCAAGTTCCTTCCCCCTCACAGGGGGAAGGTTAGGATGGGGGTAGTGAGCTTGAATCAACGACTACGCGTAAAACCGCAATCCAAAAACCACGCCCGAACGCTACGCACAAACCTGACACTGGCCGAACAACGCTTATGGAACGCGTTACGCAGCAAGCAATTGCACGGACACCGCTTCCGCCGCCAGCACCCCATCCACCCCTACATCGCCGACTTCGCCTGCATCGAGAAAATGCTCGTTATCGAACTCGACGGCGGACAGCATCAGGAGCGGATTCAATACGATGAAAACAGAACCGCATTCATGCAAACGCAAGGCTGGCAGGTTCTCCGTTTCTGGAACAACGATGTATCGCAGAATTTCGATGGCGTATTGGCAATCATCAACAATGCCTTGACCATCACGCTCCGTTCTTCTTATGAGAAGAACGGAGCCAGGCAGAAGATAATCTGATTTGGAGCAATATTGAACACAGCAGCAAATACCAATCTCGTCAGCCGCAGCCTGCGCAGCGTCTGGCATCCCTGTACCCAGATGCAGCATCACGAAACCATGCCGCTGGTACCGGTCAGCCACGCGCGCGGCGCATGGTTGTTCGATACCGACGGCAAGCGGTATCTCGACGCCATCAGTTCCTGGTGGGTCAACCTTTTCGGCCACGCCAATGCGCGCATCAATGCGGCACTGAAAGACCAGCTCGACATGCTGGAGCATGCGATGCTGGCCGGCTTCACTCACGAACCCGTCGTGGCGCTGTCCGAGCAGCTCGCCGCCCGTACCAACCACGTGCTCGGCCACTGCTTCTACGCCTCCGACGGCGCGTCGGCGGTGGAAATCGCGCTGAAGATGAGCTTTCATTTCTGGCGCAACAGCGGTCAGGCCGGCAAGCAGGAATTCATCTGCCTGCAAAACAGCTATCACGGCGAAACCGTCGGCGCGCTCGCCGTCACCGATGTGCAACTGTTTCGTGACGCCTACGGCCCGATGCTGCAGCGTGCGCATGTCGTGGCGACGCCCGATGCCCGCGATGCGCGTGACGGCGAATCCGCCGCCGACGTCGCACGCCGGGCGGCAGGCGCATTGGAAACCCTGCTGCAGGAACGCGCCGGCCGCATCGCCGCCGTCATCGTCGAACCGCTGGTGCAGTGCGCCGCAGGCATGGCGATGCATGATCCGGCCTACCTCTCGGAGGTGCGCGCCTTGTGTGACCGCTACGAGGTGCATCTGATCGCCGATGAAATCGCCGTCGGCTGCGGCCGCACCGGCACCTTCTTTGCCTGCGAACAGGCCACGCATCAAAATGGTACCGTGTGGCCCGATTTCCTCTGCCTGTCGAAGGGCATCAGCGGCGGTTACCTGCCGCTGTCGCTGGTAATGACCCGCGGTACGATCTACCAGGCGTTCTACGATACGGACACGCGGCGCGGCTTCCTGCATTCGCATTCCTACACCGGCAATCCGCTCGCCTGCCGTGCTGCGCTGGCGACCTTGTCGATCTTCGAGGAAGACGACGTGCTGGCGCGCAACCGTGTGCGCGCGGAGCGGCTGACACAGGCACTCGCGCCGCTCGCCGGCCATCCGCACGTGCGCCATTTCCGCCAGCGCGGCATGATCTGGGCATTCGATGCGGTGATCGATGATGCGTCGAAGGCGGCGACTTTCGCCCGCCGCTTTTTCACCGCCGCACTCGATCAGGAATTGCTGCTGCGCCCGATCGGCCGCACTGTTTATCTCATGCCGCCGTACATCCTCGGCGATGAAGAGATCGACCTGCTGGCCGGGCGCACGAAAGCGGTGTTTGAACAGGTGGTCGGAGCATGAGCATGTTGCTGATCGACCGTCTGGAAGAAGAACTGCGGCAGCTCGACGAACGCAGCCTGCGCCGCCGCAGGCGGATCGTCAGCTCCGCATGCGGACCGCATGTCGACATGGACGGCCGCCCGATGCTGGCATTCGCCAGCAACGATTATCT